>CP028150.1:1008153-1344204 GCA_003028315.1 Neisseria mucosa
GGCATGTATCACAGTAGTGACCTCGTTGATATTCTTTATCCCTCTGTTGACGCGAATGCTTTGGTCAGGCGTGTCCGACAGACATTCCAATTTGAAGCATCTGAATCCCGAAGATTTAAGCGGTGACAGTGCGGAATCTACCCATTTGATCGGTGTGTCGGAACGCTGGGAGCAGTTGAGACATATCCACTTGCTGACCAAGCAATATAAAAAACATCGTAAGCCTTGGATTTTTGTGGTCACCCAAGACACTGCCTTGCTGGAAGCCTCTTTACCGGATATCCGCCGTCAGTTGTGGGTGGAAACCGCACCGGCTATTTGGATTGATGCACAAGCCATGGAGCCTGCAGGCGGTTGGCAATATCTGAGGGGCGTGGGTAAACGTCCTGCCGAAGGCATTGTTTCGCTTCAGGCAAAATCCTCAATTCACGAAAATGCTGCGCAATTGACCGAGTTAATGAAAAAGCTCGGATGGAAGCTGCCGATTAATCAGGTGTATCTGACCAATGAAACCGATGAAATGCCATCAGCCATCAGCCATGCTTTGAAATATGGTTCGACTGTATCAGCAACGGAGTTGGCGAAAGAATTGGATCAGTTTGCCAACCAGTTGGCAGCATTGGGTACGCAGCTAATTGAGGAAGATTTGCGCCAAACACCTATTGCAAAACTGTCTGCCACCTTGCCCTCCCAAAGTCAGGCTTTGGCGGATCATATTGCTGCTGAAAAACGGAGTTTGGGAAAACTGGATACAGTTGCCGGCGTTTCGTTTATTCAAACCAATAATCCTGAACAATCAGGAGATCTGATTTACCGTGCGTTTAATGATCTGTCTGTTTTGGGTTCTGGTAAGAAACTGCATTTGTCCAAAACGGAAAAAACTTATCTGGCGATGAGTGCCGTAGCTTTGTTGGTCGGTAGTGTGTTTGCAGTGGGGGCACACAGCAGTTATCAAAATATAGGTCGTCTGAATGCTGATTTGGAAAGCATTCAGAAGGCAAAATCACGCTCGGAAAAAGTTGCAGCATTAGTCAAGCTGCAACAGAGTATTACCGAAATGGAATCCGGCAGGGATTTCTTGCAATATACAGCCAAGTTCTTGGGCTATGAACATAGAAAAGAGTTGTTGGCTGCCGCGTATCGTAAATACGGTATTTTGGTTAAAGATGTCGTCAGCCGCCCGGCTACCGTATTCTTTGCGAATAAGTTGGATGGTTTGACTATGCTCGAAGGGCAGATTCCGGACGACTTCGAACTGCAAGACAGTTCTTATCAAGACTTGAAAGCATATTTGATGATGACATCTCATGTGGAGAAAACCAAAGACAAAAAAGATGCTGAATTCCTGACGAAAAAGTTGGTGGAAATGCTTTCAGCACAGAATGTTTCTGCCAAAGATGCACAGATTTTGGCTCAATTCTTCGTACCACGCATGGCCACCCATTCCGGTTGGCTTGAGACGGAGCAGTCTGAATTGGTATCACGAAGCCGTCAGATTTTAGTGGATTGGATCAACCGTGACCAAGGCAGTGAGCAGTTATACAAACGCATCGTACAAGGTACGGATGCCAAGCTGAAAACCATTACATTGGCAGAGCTGCTGAATAAGGATTTGAAAGGCATTTGGAATGTTGGTAAACCTTTGCCTCGCGTGTATACAATCGAAGGCTGGGAAAAATACATCAAACCTGCTTTGGAGCAAGCTGCCAACGACAGTAAGAGTAACGATTGGGTGCTGGGTGGAAATCTGCATCAGGCATCGGTGACGGAAGCGGCTATTAACAGTTTGAAAGAACGTTATTTCAAAGAATATGCTGCTGCCTGGTATGACATGATGAACAGCATTACATGGCAGCCTAGGGCGACTAATTTGGACTCGGTAAACCAACTTCATGTTTATGCGGATCCCAAACGCTCGCCATTAGTGGCATTGTTTCATGCCATAAAAGAAAGCAGCCAGTTGGATAGCAAAAAAATCGACGTGAATCCAGCGGTTACCGATGCTGCAAAACGTGCAGCGGCAAGACAGCTGTCTGCACGCTCGCGTAGGGTTGCTGATACGGTACTAAATTCACAAGCTGAACACATCAATGCTTTGGAAGGTAAAGTCAATGATTATCTGGCAGGACCGTTGGAAGCAGAATTTGAAACCTTGTTGCAATTGATTGATGCACAAATCAATCCGAAGAGCGATTTGAGCCTGCAACGCTACCTTGAGCGAGTGACGACCATTAAACAACGCTTGATTCAAATGGCGTCTTCTTCCGATACCGGTGGTGTAGCCAGATCGGCCGTGCAAGGTGTTTTGAACGGCGGAGACAATGAATTTCTTGAAGGTATGCAGTATGCACGTTTGATTGAGGCTGGTGTGGGCGACAGGTTGCTGCCGTTTGCGCGCAACGTTTTTGTCTTGCCATTTAATTCCGTATGGGATTCGATTGCAGGCGTAGCCCAAAAAGATATCAATAATCTGTGGGCAAGCAATTTTGTTAATCCTATGCAGTCCGAGTTGGGTGGCAGATATCCGTTTGCCAAATCAGAAACAGAAGTTTCGATTCCCGTATTGGCAAAATACTTGGATATCAACAAAGGTGCATTGAATCAGTTTGTAACGACCCAATTGGCAGGCGTTTTGACCAAACAAGGCAATCAATGGATTGTGGCACCGGGAAGCGAATTGAAAGTCAACCCGGGATTGTTGCAACAGCTGAATAAATTGAGTGCAATTTCTGAGGATTTCTTTGTTAACGGAGAAGGTGGTTACAGCTTTGAGCTGAAGCCGACATCTACGCAAGGGATTGTTCAGTTTGACTTGGTTATTGATGGTCAATCATTGAATTATTTCAACCAGCAGACAGAGTGGAAGCCATTTAAATGGCCGGGTGATGTCAGCAATGCCGGTTTGCGTATTTCTTGGGAAACCGAGGCAGAAGGTATACGTAAAACTCAGGAAATCAGCGGACGTTTTGGTTTCATCCGTATGCTCGAAAAATCCAGGGTTACGCCGATTGATGGAAGTACTTATCTGGTCGAGTTCCCGCTGGAAAAAGACAAATTGATGCGCTTCTATATGCGAACCAATTCCGGTAAAGGACCGTTGGGACTGTTGGATCTGAAAAATATCCATCTGCCGAATAAGATTTTTGAGGTTAAATAATGATGACATTACCTCAATGGGTAAAGCTGATACTCGGTGATGAAGGTACATCTATCACCGATAACAATATCCATCGCTGGCAAGAATGGTTGGAGCCTGTTTCAGACGACCATCCTTGCGGCGAGGATGTGGCCTATGCAGATGATTTTGAAGCCATCAAAATTGAGCTGGCCAAACTTTCGGGTATGGATTACCAATTGATTTTGGATGCTTCAGAACGCCTCTTGAAGCGTGAATCTAAAGACCTGAGGGTGGCAACCTATTACATTTTTGCCTTGTTGAGAGACAGGGGATTGGCAGGGTTTTCGGACGGCTTGGAGATTTTGTGCGGGTTGTTGCAAAAATTCGATCAGTCGCTGTGGCCGAAAAAGCCGGTACAAAAACGTAATGCATTAAATTGGTTGTCCGGTGAAAGGGTGTTGGATATGCTTAAAGAAGTAGGATTATCCGATTCTACGGAGCTTAAGCGGACATTATCGGCTTTGATGTCGTTGCAACATTACTTTGATGGATGGGAAGAGGCAGTGCGCCCCAGCTTATTCCCATTGTTGCAATATTTTGAAGAGTCATCTGTTCGTTTTTCATCCTCACCGACAAGTTCAAATCAAAATCAAGAGACCAGTGCGCCTGTTGAGCAAGTGGCAACGCCGCAAATTCATCAAGAGAGTCGAGGGTCGTCTGAAAGTCTGACTGTCACAAAGGTTAACTCTTCTAAAGCTTTACTTGACCAAGTCAGGATTAATGCTGCCTACTTGAGAGAACAGGATGATGGTTATTGGTCTGCAAACAAGATGATTCGAGCCGTCCGTTGGGGCGGATTGAACGGCATTCCTCCTCATCAAAACGGTCAGACGCGTTTGAAGGCTCCGAGGGCCGATTTATTGGCAAACCTGAATCGTTTGGTTCAGGAGCAGCAATGGCGCGATTTGCTCGATAAAGTGGAAGCGGCTTTTTTGGAAGGTGCTAATCACTATTGGCTGGATTTGCAATATTACGCATGGCAAGGTCAACAGGCGCTAGGTGGTTTATACCTTTCCCAAGTTGATTCATCACTATTTGAGTTGAAATCCTTATTGGCCCGATGCGAAGGCCTGACCGGTTTAAGTTTTGATAACGGATTCCCGTTTGTATCTGCCGATACGCTTAAGTGGTTGGAACAAAAGGTCATGTCGTCCACGCGCAAGCAGATGAGTAGCCAAGCCATTCAAAAGGCAGCGTTAGAACCGTCATCACAGGAGGAAAACCAAGAAAGTTACTGGCAACAGGCGCTGTTGCAAACACAAGAACACGGTTTAGACGCTGCATTTGCTTGGTTGGAAACATTACCGGAGTGGCAGACAGGTTCGGGGCAGGTTAAGAAATGGGTGATGATGGCTCGGTTGGCTGTAAGCGCCCAAAAGGCGGACTGGGCAGTGAAACTGTTGGAACAGGCTTCGAAGCAGATGCAAGTGTTGACAGTTAAAGAGTGGGACAGACATTTTACGTTTGAAGTGTATGCTCTTTGGTATCAACTATTAAGTGAAAACCTTGATAATAAAGATATTGAGGCAGTCGGACAGCTCGAATTTTTACGGACAGAGTTGATGCAGGCAGATGTTGTCCGTGCATTGGAATTAATTTATTAAGCATATATTATGTCAGATCCCACATTACGCTATTATGAAGAAGAGATGCGGTATCTCAAAGAGGCGGGATTAGAGTTTTCAAAAGCCCACCCTGATCGTGCCGCAATGCTGAATTTAGACAGAGTAGGTACGCGCGATCCTTATGTAGAAAGACTGTTTGAAGGCTTTGCTTTTTTGACAGGGAGAATCAGACAAAAATTAGATGATGACTTTCCGGAATTGACGGAGGGGTTGGTCCATATGCTGTGGCCACATTATCTGAGGATGATTCCTTCCCTGACTGTTTTGGAATTGATTCCGGATAATAAAAAGTTGCAAGGAGGGCAAGTCGTTAAAAAAGGATTGTCCGTTCAGTCCGAACCTATCAATATCAACGATAGATTGACCAGATGCTTGTATCGGACCACTGCTGATGTTGCGCTCCAGCCTTTGAGCATATTGCATACATTGTTGGATTATGATGCGAATGGTCAAAGCGTCATCAAATTAACTTTCGGTATCCACCGGCAAATACAGAAAGAGAATTTAGATTTTTCCAAAATCAGAATTTATATTTCCGCTGATGAACCGATTGCCTTCGCATTGCGTCATGCTTTGTTGAATCAGACAGCGCGAATCAGCCTGCATCATGCCGAATTGCCATCTGCCGGCAATATACAGTTTAAGGCAGTCGGATTTGCTGAAGATGAAAGGTTGTGGGAGAAAGTCAATAACAGCTTTAGCGGCTATCAACTATTGCTGGAATATTTTTGTTTCAAACAGAAGTTTTTCTTTATTGATTTAGTGGGCATCGATGCCGGAGCGTGGTCGGAACGGATTAATGAGTTTAGCGTGAATGTGGTTCTTTCCAAGCAATACCCTTCAGAGCTTCGATTCCCTCCTGACTGTTTGAAATTGAACTGCGTGCCTGCCATCAATCTGTTTGATATGGAAGCAGAGCCTATCCGAGTGGATCATAAGGCGTTCGAATATCAGGTGAAGCCGCTGTTACATGAAGGTATGGCCGTTGAAGTTTATTCCGTCGAAGAGGTAGAGGCGGTTAATCATGAAACAGGTAAGCGTTATCCCTATATTCCTTTTTCCTCATTCCAGCATCGTGGCGGATTGATGAAATATGATGCGCCGGAAAGGTATTTCCATACCAAAGTCAAGCAAGGCGTATCAGGAAGACATGAAACATTTATCATGCTTGGCGGATTGTTGTGGGATAGAAAAGACATATTGCCTACTGAGACGCTTTCATTGAAGGTGGTCGGGACAAATGGTGCTTTGCCGCGTAAAAGTCTGAGGGAAACCCAAATTCAAGACGACGATATCGCTGAACCAAATATCAAAATGGTCAGAAACCTTACTACGCCGACATTGTCTTGCTACCCGCCGACAGAGGATAGATTCCAATGGCGCATATTGTCCCATTTGTCACCCAACTATTTATCACTATTGAATGTCGACAGTTTGAAAGGGGCATTGTCCATTTACGACTGGACTGAAGACGAGCTGAACAAGCGCAGACTGAATGGTATTGTTGATGTCAAACATGAAACAGTACAGAGAATCGAGCGTGGCGCAGTCCATCGCGGAATTCATATTACCGTAACATTTGATTCAACCGCATTTAGCGGTGAGGCGGAAATTTATTTGTTCGGAGAATTATTGAACGAATTTTTTGCAATGTATGCTGATTTGAACCTGTTTACCCGGTTCAGCATTGTTTCTCTGCCATCCGGGAAAACATATACATGGAAAGACAGCAAAACAACTATCACACGGTTTTAGAAACGGCGCACAAAAGCGCCAAAGAAAATAACGACAGGCAAACGCTTCCCTTATGGGAGATTCCTAGAAATAAAGCGCAGCGCGAAAGCGGGTCGTCTGAAATCTTCCAAGAGAAATTGGGGGAGTTTATTGTACGCAATGCGGCAACAATGAATTTCTTCCAATTTTGCCGGGTTCTGGAAACCCTTGCCGAAGGAAATGAAGAAAAGGCTGTCGAGTCAACCGTAAGATTTAGAAGGGTAAAGTCTTTATCTTTCCCTTCCGGGGAGATTGCATCGGTTGAATATGACGCAGAAGCCGATCTGCCGACTGTCAGGACGACATTTTTAGGTTTGTACGGTGTCGATGCGGTTTTGCCGGATTACTTCCTGAACGATATTGCGACACATAAAGACGGCAGTGAAAGCCTGGCAGCATTTTTAGATATTTTTAACCACCGAATCACGACCCTGTTTTTCCAAGCATGGAAAAAATACCGTTATCCGTTTCTGTTTCAACGGGAGGGGCAGGATGACCTATCGCGTTCCCTCTTGCACCTAATCGGGCAAGGCATGGTCAACGGGAAATTCATGCATCCTCTGCTGGATAGCAGGATTTTGGGATTGTTCAGTATTTTTTACCAACGAACCCGAACCAAAGAAGGGATTGTCAGCATTGTCAGATACCTTCTTCCCTTTGCCGACGTAAAAGTAAAAGAGTTCCAGCCGCAGTGGGTCATTTTGGAGAAGGACCGCAAACTGGGGAAAGCCGGTTTGCGGTTAGACGGGGGAAGCGCATCTTTGGGCGGACGGATAAAAGATTACAGTCATTTGGTGCGTATTGAAATTACACCCGATACATTTGACAACGCGCAGCTTCTGTTGCCAAAGCAGCAATTGCACCAAAAATTGCTCGAATTATTAAAACTCTATTTGGGTCGTCGTTTTGATGCGAGTGTTTACCTGAATATTAAAAAACAATGGATACCCAAAAGCCGTTTGGAAAAAAAACAAATATTGGGGATTAATACCGGTTTAGGTGCGATGCACCAAGACAAACAAATAAAAATAGCGAACTATACTTACTCAAACTAACTTCAAGAAAACGGAAAATCATGAATAAAAAAACCAGAATTACGTCAGTCTGCTCATTAGCCCTTTTATGCGCCATGCTTTCAGGATGCGGGATTTGGCAAGGCATGAAAGATGGAACGGTTGAAGCAACGAAAAGTGTTTTTTATACCAAACTCAAGATTTTGAAAATCGACCTGATTGCACGAAACGGTTTGAATCAAAACGAGCGCGGGCAGTCGCTGTCGACAGTCGTCCGAGTGTATCAGTTGAAAGACAAGCAAAATTATGAAGTTGCCTCATATCGCGATTTGCTCAATCAAGACAAAACCATCTTGAGCAACGATCTAGCGGAAGGTTACAAGCAATATACCATCCGACCGGGGGAGACCATCAGCTTTGATGAAACGCTGAATAAAGACACCAAATATGTCGGCGTCGTCGCTTTCTACAACAAAGTAGGGGAAGAGCAGACTTGGAAAATGTTGATTACCAAAAAGCAGCTGACCAATAAAAAACCGGTCGTTATCGAATTGGTGGATAACAAAGTCCTGCTTCAAGAGACGGTCAAGAAAGTCAAATAATGGATGCCGCACTCTATGAGAAACTGACCGGATTTTATTCCGACGGTTTGCCGATAGATGACCTGCCGGGCAGCTTCCAGTTGGTTCGCAGTGTTTTGGACAATATCCAACGCATTCTTAACAGCAGGAGCGGTTCCTTGAAACATCTGCCGGATTATGGGATTCCCGATCTCAGCATGGTTTATAAAAACCTGCCGTCCAGCGCGCATGACTTGCGGTATTTTATGAGAAAAACCTTGTTGAAATACGAGCCGAGATTAAGGAACTTGGATATCCACCTCACTGAATCCAAAGACAATATCATGGTCTTGTGTTATCAGCTGGAATGCGAAATCGAAAACGTGGGTGCGGTAGTGATAGACACTTATTTTATGCCTGAGGGGACGGTTTCCGTTAAACGCAGCCGGACATAAGCTTTCTTTGGCGTAAATAGATTACTTTGAAAATTAAGAAATAAAATATGGTTAAACACATTTTCCTTACTTGCGGCGTGTTGCTTTCAGCAACCGCTCAAACCGCCTTTGCCAAAGAGCTGGAAGGCATGTTGGTCACTCAAAACAATTATGTCCGGATTCGAAGTTGTGATTTGAAAAACAATTACACTTTGCTTCCCGGTAGTGGAAACGGCTATGAAGCCGCAGCGGAAATCATCAGCGTCAGAAAAAATACGCCTGAAAACACACCAATCTATGTCAGGCTGAGAGGAAATCTGGAAAATACCAATTTTTTGATTTCCGGGATTGATTTCATCAAAATGGGCGAGAGCTGCCATGTGCCGCATACCGAAACTCCGCCTGCCGAAGTCGTTATTCGAGAGTATCCGCTTAATCAGCAGAAATCAGGTTCGACAGGAGGCAAGCCTGAGTCTAAGCAAGACAATGCGAAATTAAAAGCTACGGAATCCCAACAAGCTAAGGCAGAACAGGATAAACCGGAAGAAACGGCAGGCAAGTCAGAAGAGCCGATTCCTTATCCTGAAGTTACACAGACTAACCAATCGGAAGACGGTAAAAAGTCTGAAGACAAGACAAATCCAGACGACCTTGTTAAAGAAAGTGTGAAAACTGAGGATGCCAAACAGGCAGATACCGAGAAATCTGGTCTTACAAATGCTGGCTCGGAGACTCTGGTAGTATCAAAAACAACTTCGCCAGCTGAGAGACAACCCGTAGAAAATAAGGAAAGTAATACGTCGGCTAAAGCAGAGGTATCTGAAACGGTAGAAGTGCCAGCCAAAGCAGAAACACATGAAACAGTAGAAGCGCCAGTCAAAGCAGAAATATCTGAAGTGGTAGAAGGGTCAACCCAAGTAGAAACACCTGAAAAGGTAGAAACGCCAACCAAGGTGGAAACTTCTGAAACCGTAGAAACACCAGCCCAAACGGAGGCGCCTGTAACAGTAGAAAAACGGATAACAACAGAAACTACACCAACTACGCAAGCTCCGGTACTGGAAGAAGTGTCGATAAAAGCGGTTGATGTGGAGGAGTATTTGTCTGTATCTGAGCCTGTAGCTCCTATGGTTTTGCCAGCAGAAAGTCAGCCGGTAGAAGCCCCACTACCGTATTCAAAGTGAAGCCTGAAACCGGTAAGCAGGATTCTCCATCGCTAGAGCATGAGCCTTTGGCACCGCAAATAGATATCCAACGCGAAGAAACGCATTCTGCGCACAATACGTTGTCGGCTTCCCAATGACTACCAAAACATCTGTGCCATAGGCAGAGTCGCCTACCTTTCATGAAGAAACACTGGTGCAGCCGGTTTATGTCAATAAGGTCATCGTGCATGATGATGATGCCTTTAAATAAAGGGGCTGACGTAGATTAGCCCTAAATTCCACACCAATCCCGCAGGATTTTTAGCTGCCGGGACGGTGTGCCGAAGTTAAATCGAAATTCGCATTCTGAGACCTTTGCAAAAAAGCCCTTCCCCCGACAGCCGAAATCCAAACACAGGTTTTCGGCTGTTTCCCTCCCCCAATACCTCCTGATTTTACCCCAATACCCCCTAATCCTCCCCGGACGCCCCATAATAAGGCATCCGGGCCGCCTTTTAGGCGGCAACAGGCACACTTAGCCTGTTAGCCGCTTTCAACAGGTTTAAACACATCGCCTTCAGATGGCTTTGCGCACTCACTTTAATCAGTCCGAAATAGGCTGCCCGGGCGTAGCGGAATTTACGGTGCAGCGTACCAAAGCTTTGTTCGACCACATAACGGGTCTTCGACAAATATCGGTTGCGTTTGGTTTGCACTTCCGTCAGCGGACGGTTGCGGTGGGCTTTGCGCATAATGCCGTCTAACAACTGATGCTCTTTCAGATGTTGTCGGTTTTCCGCACTGTCGTAGCCTTTATCGGCATAGACGGTCGTATCTTCGGCAATGCCCTCCAACAAAGGCAACAGGTGGTTGCACTCATGGGTATTGGCGGGGGTAATGTGCAGTTGCTCAATATAGCCTTCCTCATCGGTACGGGTATGTTGTTTGTAACCGAGTTTGTAGAGGCCGTTTCTCTTTGTCCAACGGGCATCTTTATCCTTACTCGGTGTGGTTTGGCCGCTGACTTGTCCTTCCTCGTCGACTTCTATGGCCTGACGCTGTTTGCTGCCGGCTGTCTGAATAATGGTGGCGTCAACGACGGCGGCAGATGCCTTCTCTACTTTTAGGTTTTTTTCGGCCAGTTGTCGGTTAATCAGTTCCAGCAATTCGGACAGGGTGTCGTCTTGCGCCAGCCAGTTGCGGTAGCGGCATAAGGTGCTGTAATCGGGGATGTTCAGTTCGTCAAAACGGCAAAGCCGGCTGACCAAACAGTACCGGCGAAAACCCTACTAAGCTTGATTCGCAGCTGATTCAGCACATCGACACCCTTATCCGCCGCAAACTCAGCCCCGAACAAGTATGCGCCTACCTGCGCAAACACCACCAAATCACACTCCATCACAGCACCGTTTACCGCCACCTTCGCCAAGACAAAAACAACGGCGGCACTTTATGGCAACATCTCAGAATATGCAGCAAACCCTACCGCAAACGCTACGGCAGCACATGGATCAGAGGCAAAGTGCCCAACCGCGTCGGCATAGAAAACCGACCTGCCATTGTCGACCAAAAAAAAACGCATCGGCGATTGGGAGGCCGACACCATCGTCGGCAAAAATCAGAAAAGCGCGTTATTGACCTTGGTCGAACGCGTTACCCGCTACACCATCATCTGCAAATTAAAGAACTTAAAAGCCGAAGACACTGCCCGGGCGGCCATTAGGGTATTAAAGGCATATAAAGCCAGAGTCCACACCATCACCATGGATAACGGCAAAGAGTTCTACCAACACGCCAAAATAGCCAAAGCATTGAAGGCGAAAACCTATTTTTGCCACCCTTACCATTCTTGGGAGAAAGGGCTAAATGAGAACACCAACGGACTCATCCGGTAATATTTCCCCAAACAAACCGATTTCCGAAACATCAGCGATCGGGAGATACGCAGGGTTCAAGATGAGTTGAACCACCGGCCAAGAAAAACACTTGGCTACGAAACGCCAAGTGTTTTATTCTTAAATCTGTTCCAACCACTGGTACCCTAGTGTTGCACTTGAAATCCGAATCCAAGGACCTTGGTACATATTGGTTTTTAACTCAACCTATGCTTACTGAACTAAACACAAAATATAACCATCCAGCATAATCAAAGTAAAGTTGATATGTTGACTAATAAATTTATGTAGAAATTATATTTAAGTTCATTTCATATTCAGAGTCACTTGAATAGATAATAATAACTATATCATTTTTGGAATGTAAGTTTTTAGTCGTCAAGGCAATTAAAAGCCAATTCATATTTAGGGGCGAACTCCCCAAATACTTCTCTACCGATTTTTTTATATTTTTTGTTTTCAACGAAAACAAATAAGGTAATAGTTCGTATTTTTCTAAAGTCAAAAAACTATAGCTATCAATCCAATATTGTATAGCACGATTTTCAACATCGCTATAACGAAGAAATTTTTCTAGATTTGAAGATACTTCTGCTTTATTGGTAGAATCAATGTTAAGCCCTCTACTAATATAATTTTTGATATGGATTTTTTTGTCCTCAACCGATTTTTCATTTGAAAAGATAAACCATATAATATTCTCAGTAAAATGACTTTCTGCATTCGAAGAATTATTAATGGCAGGTGAAATAAGCACATGCAAGCCATCTGCCATATCTTCCATCCAGCTATCAATAATATTGCCATTATTTTCTTGAACCCACAAAAGATCATTTTTGATGATGTTTTGAAATAAGTTAGCTGTTTTTTTTAAATAATCGAAACAATCTTTCTTATATTGATAATTATCACTATCAATATAAAACCGAATATTGGTTAGCAAAGTTCCCTGCAACAGTTCATCCAATGACTCTAAACATTCCCATATTGCCCGCTTAAAAGTATCTTCAGGTAAGTAAAACACCTCATTATGAAATGTTCCCCCAGTATCATTCAGTATTCCATCTATTAAAATTTCTTGTGGTAAATAAATTCCATTCCTCAATAACGCAATTTTTTTATTTGCCCATTGTTTCCATCTAGATTCAATATGCTTTTTTTCTTCTGCCCATGCTTCTTTTTGATATTGTTTATGTATTCTTATAGAAAGAAAGAAAATACCAACAATTAGCAAAGGTAGGCACAAATATAAGGCTTTCTGTATCAATGTAGAATCTTCTGTAAACCATAACAATATGGCTACTAGAATATATAACATTGTTAAAGCTACCAAACAATACCATTTATATATAGGTCTGAAAACCTCTTCTGCTTCAGGAATATCGGGAATATTCCATTTCATACTATATCCTTTCTCTATCTATCAATACTGTCTGAAGATGATTTTGGATAGCTCAGCACTACACGAGGCATCAACCTTCGTGTATTTTTCTAAATGGCAATCCATTTTTTGTTCTCAGTTCATATCCAAGTTCATCTTTTGCAGACCAATGAATATACTTGTAACGGATTTTCCGTACCTGTTCCGGTGAGTAATACTGACTCAGTTCAAAATTGTAGCTTTTTCCCCAGGTATTTTTGGATACCTTTTGTATATCGTAAGGCAATTTGTTAAGTAGCTCGATGATTTCCGGAAATTGGGAAGTCTCTCTCTCTTTTATCCTACCCCTGTTAAATGCAATAACCTTGTCACTGCAGTGCGTTTCCACAATCAAGCGCATAATCCTGAATGCAACGCGGGCATAATCGTTGGGTATTACATTTTTCCGTATTGCTGTCATCATCTCTGGAGTTTCGATTGCCCCCACCATCGCATTTTGAGAGGTTCTACTTTTTAACCAATTAATATCATTTTCTTTAAAGAACCCTTGCTCTTGAAACCATTTTTTCATACCTGGAACATTTTTCTTAACCGGAAACGGTTTTTTTTGCGCTTCGGATTGATAGCTTCCACCAACATCTGCATGTGCGCCACTAATGGCAACCTCCATTCCAAAACCATTATTAATGGCACTGTCTATATTTGTTAGAGAGAAATATTGTCGGTATTCATCTGCAGCTGTCAAATGAAAAACTTTACTTGCATAACCGCGTTCGAAATTGAGATGTAATTCCTTTACATCATTATCAAATGCACTTGTCGGTTCTGGTATAGTATATTCCGGCGAAAATGACGATACAGTATCAAATAAGCCAACAAAATTGACGATAATTCTTTCTCTTTTAAGATTCCACCCTTTAAACAGTTGAGGTTCCGTTTTTACTCTATGTAAAAAATGCCTGGCAGCTGCCGCCCCTCTGCTGAAACCGAATATGTTCAGTATAAGGATCGTCGGGATCCGATCACCTAAACTTTGCTTGACCATAGTCTGAATCTTCTCAAATGATTGAAAAACACGGGTTCCTATACCGGTATAACCACTACCGAAAGCAAATCCCTGTTGCGAATCTGTATAATATTCTCTGTCCTTCAGCGGAAAACCTTTACGTGCACGATCTTTGTTCTCCCTATCCAAATGATTAATTTGCTCTGCACCGGTACCGATCCCTTCGATATAAGCCCAGCCTATATTAGCTTTTTGTTCTCTTGCTTGATACAGATACGACACATTGGAATGATCATTGAAATAGCTTTCATATTTACTGGCTGTTTCTTTGCCCTTATACATTTGAGGATTTTTCTTCCTATGCTCAATGTTGTATAGATTATTTTTTGTACCATCAAAAAATACATTGATGGTAAAGCTGTCAACATAAACTTCACGTTGAGATCCTGTTTCACCGTTGGTTTTACCTTCACCTTTTACCTTGTTACTACTTTGGGTGGCCTTTCCGTCGTTGGTTACTTTTTCCTTACTCATGATACTTTCCTTAATAATACGCATTATTGTTGATTTCGTAACGTTGATGGAGCTTAGCATCTGGCAATGCAATTTTTTGTCCATCTTTTTGAATATATGCTTCTATCAACTCAAAATAATCATTGAATTTCAATTTCAAAGTAGCAAACTGATTCATTGATGGTGTACTAATATTATGCACTCGAGTCCTTCCAGGAAACGCCTGTTGAAATATTCTATACAGCCTGTTCAGCCGAATATCGTCGTATATAATTTTATAATCATTCTGCTCTTGTTCTTCAGTCTTAAATGGATGCAATCTAATACCCCACCGCTTACCCGTTTCCTTTTCGATCAACCATATCTTGATGTAAGTCGGAATTGCCTTCATTGTATTCTTTTCTTCTTCGATTCTATCCTTACCTATGGCTGTCCAGCGCTCTGTATTAGCGAATTCCATATAGTATTCGCCGTTCCATTCTCCCCCATCCACTTCAACTTCCAAGTTCCATGGATATTTCGTTTGCATCTGTTTGTACCACTCCGCACTCACCTTTTTGGGTCCATCAATATAAGAGTGGTAGAAATTGGGGTGTTCTTTACGGACGCTGTCTAAGTATTCTTTCCGTTCTTCAAGATTGTGAAAACGTGCGACTCTGTAATACCACATTTCATTGAAATGATGTTTGGCAGCCTCTTCCACAGAAGGCATGATTTCTTTTGCCTGCCAGGACATCAATTCCTTGCGGATAAAGACATTGGTAAGGTTCAGCGTCACCCAGCCGTCAGGAGCAACAGCCAATTCAAAATCATTGGGAGATTCATATTGCGGAGTTTCTGTGTCCTCTACTGCATTATTGAATACCCTGTAACTTTTTGCCATCATAGGACGTATCTTGTCTGTCGGGAGAGCTTCATCCAACTGATAAAATTTATTTTCAAACTGAGAGGAATAGGTAAAAGTCAGCCTTTCGGGAAGTAAATCAAACTCTGCCGTTCTTCCCAAATACCCTCCTCTGCCCCATATAGAACCCGTACCAAAGAAATTTCGCAATACTGTTCCGTTCTGCAAATAAAAATCAGAACTGTACTTATTTGATACATCTATTGCTTCTGCATCCAATGTTAAATATGAAGAATTTTCCGGTGTGGCGTTAACCAATATTGCATCTGCCATCGTAATTCCCCAAACCATGCCTTTTCCCTGTTCGGAATTGCCGTTGCCTTCAATCATTCTGTTTAATCCTATGTTTGCCAATACAATACTCAGATAGCCCGCTGCTACCATGCCTAACAGTAAATTTGTTTTCCTGTGTTTCATTCAGACGGCCTTTTTACTATCTTATTGATTCCAATAAAGATACGAATTAATGATATCAACCCAGTATCCGTAAATTACCCAGCCATTGAGCAGAATGAAAACAACTGCACAATATTTCCAATGACGGTTTTGATACATTCTAATGATACAGTAGGCATTAACAACCAGAAAAAAAATGTATCTGCCTACCTCCTCCCACAACACCTGAAACATTAATACCAAATATCCCATATCCAATATTCCTATATCATTTAAATTTCTCTAGATTCGTCATCGTCAGATTCAAAAACCATCCCCTCCAGTTTACTTCCTGAATATACCCTGAATGCCTCCCCTTTTTCATTGGTTACGCCTCGATAAATTTTACCGTTTGCCATAGTAATTTTATAAGCAAAATTAGGGATAGGCATACCCGTACGTTCATCTTTTAATACAAACATTTCGTCATTGCCTGGATTAGGGATAGCCAGAGGATAGTCCTCGGAATGATTGGCTGTCACATGAAATGGAGCTCTAAAACGCAACATTTTTGGACCACCAATTTCAACCTCTCCATTTTTAATTCGAATGTAAGCTCCCTGACTAACTAATAAAATTCCTTTATCTGAGGCAATCGTAATTTCACCTTCTGTACTGGTTAAGGCTGAATTTTTTCGAGCATTAATCTGCAATTCACCATTTTGCGCCTGAATAGCCACTTTACCTTTATTCGCTTGTATTTTCATTCCACTATTTTGGGCAAACAGATTAAGACTATCTGCAGCATGAACAGTAAAATTTTTTCCTGAAGTTATGCCTGTATCTTGTCCACTAACCAAATTAATAAACTCTTTTGCTGTATGAATTTGGCTTTTCGAAGTTGCACTAGCAATACCATTTGGAGCGGATTGGATAATCCCTGCTTGTTTTAATTCTTTAAGGCTATTTTCCAGTTGCTCCCTTTGTATCTTAATTTCTGCCAATTCATTTTGTGCACTTTGCGCAGCTTCATCCAAGCTTTGAGCTAATCCTAACATTTCCTCTAGAACACTTATAGCCTCATGCATATTTAATACTTTATCAGATGGACTCTTACCGTCTGCACTAATTAATATACCATTGCCCGCCCGTACGGCACCCCAGCCGTCGGTTCTGAGTTCGAAGCCTTCGCCGTTTTCTCCGCGTTTTTCCCGACTTGAGTCGACGATGTGGCCGAGGTTGAGTTGGGATTTCTGATAGTCGGTGGCGAGTTTGATGTGTTCCTGACCTTTTTGGTCTTCCATCCTGAGTTTGTTGTTCGCCCAGGTACGGATGACGTTCCTTGTGTTCCAGTCGGCAGGGATGTGGTCGGGATGGACGCTGTCGTGCATGACGCCGGAGATATACGGGCGGTCGGGATTGCCTTGGACGAAGGACAGCATGACTTCTGTACCTTCGTGCAGGGGGAAGTGGATGCCGTACTCGGGACCGGCATAGGGTTTGGCGAGTCGGACGGGACGGCTTTCTCCGCCCGGACTCCATTCGTCCAAATCAAACGGCAGTTTGACGCGGTAGCGCCCCATGTCGTCGATGTAGGCGTAGGTGCAGTTCTCTGCCGCGGTCACCCGTGCGGGCAGTGTGCCGGCGATATGGGGGCGCGGTGTGGTACGTTCGGGACGGAAGGTGAGTTGGGCGGGTATGGCGGTAAAGGTGTGGCTGTAGGCGGTATCGCGGCTGCCGCTGTGTTCCATGCCGAGTACCAGCCAGCCGTCGGGTGCTTCGGGGAAGGCGGTATCGGTTTGGAACACTTTCATCGGCGCCATGGAGACGACGTTACCGCTGCCGTTGGCGACGGTTTGGCGACAGAGTACGGCTTCGTTCAACAGGGTCGTCTGAACCTGGGCTTCGTCGGGGGTTTTGGGATGAAGGCCCCAGTTTTGCTGTTTGCCCAGTAAGACGGTATTGTCGGCTGATTCTTCAGACTGTTTGTTGTCGGTTTCGGCAAAGAGATCGGTATCGGCAGTGCGGTAGTTGTAGTCGGCACTGCGTATGCCTTCGACGATGGGGTTGTGGCGGATGCTTAAGTTGAAGAGTGCTTCGGTACCGACACTCTCTAATCCGGCATGGGGGCGGTAGGAAACGGGTAAGCCTTGACTGCGCAAATAGTGTTCGGGACTGTCACCGAAGACGACTACGTCACCATGTTGTTCATGCTGTTCGAAGGCATACCAGATGCCTTCTTCCTCACACAGACGGTTGACAAAGTCGAAGTCGCTTTCGAGATGCTGGGTCACATACTCGCGGACGGTGTAGCTGCGGCTTTTTTGGAAACGGTAGTCGACACCGGAGAAGCCGTGGTGTTTGAAGACGGCAGCGACGATGTCGGGGACGGTTTGGTTTTGAAACAGTCGGGAGGATTGGAAATGTTTTAAAGCCGCGAAACGCGGCTCTAAAACAAAGCGGTAAACGGTTTCATCCTTGGATACGGACAGCTTCTCGCATGAAGTCACAATGCCCTGCCATTGTTTCGCCGGAGCGTCGTCCGAACCGGCTGAAAAAGCGGCGGCGACTTCGGACAATACGGCCTCCTGCGGACGGATTTCAAACGCTGCTCGCTGGTTGAGGTAGGAAGACAGCGGCAGGGAGGAATCGGTAGAGGTGGCGGTGATTTCGACGCGGTAGGCGGTGTTGGCGGCTTCGGAGGCGGTAAAGGATTTGACGGAGAGGGAGGGGGAGAAACGGGCGAAGGTGAGGTGGTAGGATTGGCGGGCAGTCATGGTCGGGTATTTCCAAGATGACGATGGGGTCGGTATGGTAGTTTGAACGGGAGCGGGCGGTCAAGCTGGGGGGATTGGTGGTGGAAAGGCCGTCTGAATGGAAGTGAACTACACCTCAAAAGTTGAACATCCTTCCAACTGCCAAGGTCAAGGTGTGTTTTTTTTATGGCCAAATATACATTGAATTTCAAATATCAAACCTTACTCTAAACGCCTCATCCTCGATCGGCCCGCCTTCTTCAATTTGCGGAAAGGCGGGCGAGAGGATTCTGCACAGCGCGTGGATACGATTGAAATCGGAGGAAACACGCTCTATGTTGCTTTCGATACCGTCGTTTTCAAGGTTCGGAGGGGTTTGTTCGATATTCATAAATGCTCCGCCCGCCGGATGCGGGAAGGCATTTCGGCGGGATGGTTATCGTGTATTTCGGGATAAACCGGAAGGGAAGTTCAGTAAAAACGAACTGGGAAGGTCCATAATAAAAGCCTGCCGATTCAGGCGTCGTGTTGGAAACGGAGCGTATTTTACCGCGTTTCGGAGCGGTTTACTATTTTTAACTGAAAAGGTCGTCTGAAATGTATAAATTTCAGACGACTTTGGTAAACGTTGAGTTTTCACCCTAACCTATTCTTTCTCAATTTGTTGCGTAAAAACTTCATAAATTTCTTACCTCAAAACTGCGATCTGGAAAACTTTCAAATAGCAACTAAACCTAAGAAATCAGTTTTTTTAACTTGTTCCACAAAGAAACTGTTTTCGGTCCACGCGAGCTCGATTGATAAGGATAGGTAGGATAAGCCTTAGTGCCTTCAGTTTGGGACTGTTCAGGCAAAGGTAGCCCCGTTTTCATGTCCAATCCTACTTTATCTGCTAGCTTTTTCATCAGTTCGTCCGAGGGCTTTTGGGGTTCTTCTCCCTCCACCCAGCGTTGAAAGGCGATTTTGCCGTCCCATTCGGGTAAAGGTGCAGGCGGTAGCGGAACGATGTCGTCCAAGTCGGGAACGGTAGGTGACATGAAGTCGTAAGTTGATAGATAAGAGTCAATAATACCGTAACGGCGAGCACGCTCTTCATCAGTCTCCACATCTAAAAAGTCGTTATTTCCTTTTTCTTTTCCTGCTTTAAACGCATTAGAAAGAATAAAAGCAGATAAATAATTACCGTTTTTTACCCCCTGATGATAGGCTCTAACGGCTTCATCATATTTATGATAGTCAGGAAGAAACATACCCAACCAATAAGAAGCATTACCTTGCCCTTGTTCAGAAGCACACCGATATAACTTCATCATTAGCTTTAATCGAAATTCACGTGTTTCTTCATCATCTAAATTACTGATCATCTGACCTAACGTATATTGCGCCTCCCTGTTACCCATATCCGCAGCCTTGCGCAAAAATGCCAGCTCACTGTCGGGGGGCGCACTGACACCGTAGCCGTCTTCAATATAGCCTTTGAGCAGATAGTAGGCGGTAGCTGGAAGTTGTTTGTGCAGCATTTTATACAATTTCTGGGTTTCGGCTTCAGCCTCAATATCAGGAACCCTCGTCCAGCCATCGCTGAGCAGGAACTGCAGTCGTACGTTTGCCTTATAATCGCCATTAGCGGCGGCAATGCGGTAATACGGCAATAGTTCATCCCAAAAACCGTCCCCCCTCTGTCCAGGCCACATATGGTTCAAATCACGGTGCAGAGCATAATTGTAGAGTTGCTGCGTTTCTTCAGACAAAGACGGGCGTTTTTCATGCACGCAGGTAAACTCAAGGTTCTTTTTGATTTCTTCAATGGTCTTCATGGTTTCTTTCTTCCGTTGTTTTTCTTGCCATTTTTCCCCTATGCTGCAATACGCGGGTTTAACATGACCATTTGCACCGCCTATATGGATGGGATTGCATTTCAGCCAAAGGAGAAACCAAATAAACATTGCTGCCAGACAGCCTAAAACTATCAGGGTATATTTGAGGGATTTATGCATAATAGTCAATCCAATCGGGAGACTTTAGGATCCAGGCGTAAAAATTCGCATAGGGGATGCAGTGGCGGTTTGCCGACTTTGATATTTGCTTTTTTTACCGCGTTTCGGAGCGGTTTACTATTTTTAACTGAAAAGGTCGTCTGAAATGTATAAATTTCAGACGACTTTGGTAAACGTTGAGTTTTCACCCTAACCTATTCTTTCTCAATTTGTTGCGTAAAAACTTCATAAATTTCTTACCTCAAAACTGCGATCTGGAAAACTTTCAAATAGCAACTAAACCTAAGAAATCAGTTTTTTTAACTTGCTCCACAAAGAAAGTGTTTTCGGTCCACGCGAGCTCGATTGATAAGGATAGGTAGGATAAGCCTTAGTGCCTTCAGTTTGGGACTGTTCAGGCAAAGGTAGCCCCGTTTTCATGTCCAATCCTACTTTATCTGCTAGCTTTTTCATCAGTTCGTCCGAGGGCTTTTGGGGTTCTTCTCCCTCCACCCAGCGTTGAAAGGCGATTTTGCCGTCCCATGCGGGTAAAGGTGCCGGCGGTAGCGGGACGATGTCATCCAAATCAGGAACGGTCGGCGACATGAATCCGTAATCTGAAAGATAGGTATTAATAATGTCATAACGGCGGGCACGTTCTTCATCAGCTTCAACATCTAAAAAGTCGTTACTACCTTTGTCTTTTCCTGCCTTAAATGCATGAGAAAGAATAAGTGCAGACAAATGGTTACCATTTTTTGTTCCTTGATGATAGGCCTTTACTGCTTCATCAAATCTATCCCTATTCTGTAAATGGCTACCCAGTTCTAAAGAAGAAGCCCCCTGTCCTTGTTCAGAAGCACATTGGTGTATCTTGCGCATCAAATTCAGTCGAAACTCCCGCGTCGGTTCATCATCAAGCCAAGCTATTTTTTCCGCCAGTGCATATTGTGCATCCCTGCTGCCCATATCCGCAGCCTTGCGTAAAAATGCCAGCTCACTGTCGGGTGGTGCACTGACACCGTAGCCATCTTCGATGTAGCCCTTAAGCAGATAGTAGGCGGTAGCTGGAAGTTGTTTGTGCAGCATTTTATACAATTTCTGGGTTTCGGCTTCAGCCTCAATATCGGGAACCTTCGTCCAGCCATCGCTAAGCAGGAACTGCAGCCGTATGTTTGCCTTATAGTCGCCGTTGGCGGCAGCAATGCGGTAATAGGGCAATAGTTCATCCCAAAAACCGTCTCCCCTCTGGCCAGGCCACATATGGTTCAAATCACGGTGCAGCGCGTAGTTGTAGAGTTGCTGTGTTTCCTCGGATAGAGGTGGGCGTTTTTCATGCACGCAGGTAAACTCAAGGTTCTTTTTGATTTCTTCAATGGTCTTCATGGTTTCTTTCTTCCGTTGTTTTTCTTGCCATTTTTCCCCTATGCTGCAATACGCGGGTTTAACCTGACCGTTGGCGCCTCCTATATGGATAGGATTGCATTGCAACCAAAGGAGAAAGCAAATAAACATTGCTGCCAGAAAGCCTAAAACTATTAGGGTATATTTGAGGGATTTGTGCATAATAGTCAATTTAATCGAGAAAGGGTGTGATATAAGCGCAGAAACTCACCCTGCAGCTACGGTGTTTGTATGCAACTTCGCTATTCCAGCAAAACATAATATCATGATAAAGGTATAGTATCTATGATCGTGCTGATGGTAAAGGGAAAGGGATAAACGAGAAGAAGACCGTCTGAAAAACATGGTATTTTTCAAACGGCCTTCCTTATCAAATTTAATTTACTTAATTGGTTTTAAAGTTGGCAATACGGTGTCCCAGATAGCGAGGATTTCGGCTTCGCTGCGCTTTGTTCCATCTTTCTTCTCGGTACCAAACTGCATTATAATGCGCGGACTCCTACTACCGCTAGGTATTTACTATCTTCCTATTTAATTATTTTCAGTACCAAGATACCATTGAGATAGAGTTTTTCTTTATAGACAGTGTATTTAAAAACTCCATTTAGTAAACTTTTCCAATAAAAGATTACATAGCAATCTGAGATAACTATTGGCCTAACATATTTATATAAATTTCATATTTTAATATCACTCAGATTTATCGAAGTTAGATCTGCAAAGTTCTGTAAACCTTGAGTTTGTTTCAGTAAGGCTATTTTCTACAACTAACTCCCCATTCGTGAAGCAGAACCATAATACTGAAGACTCTCTTTCATATTTTCCTGTTCGAACAGCTACAGAAAATGTTCCTTTATCTAATAGTGCTCTAGGAATAATAACTGTATTTTGTCCAGCAAGAATAACCTTTTCTTTATTTTTAGGTTGCTGTTCTATAGATTTCTTTATGCACTCTTCTTTAAATTTATCCCATTCTTGATATTGGCAATAAATATTAACATCATATTCATGAAGATATTCCCCATTTTTAAAAATTCCTAGAATAAATTCCCAAATGTAGTCATCCTCCTCAAGTTCAGGAGAAAAAACAACTACATTCTTCTGTGAATCTAAAATAGCATCTAACTTTACTGTTCGTTTTTCATAAAGAGCTGAAAAATAAATATAAAAAGAAAATATAATGGTAATAGTAATTAAACCAATTACAATTTTTGGGATTAGCATATAAATAAATTTTTCTACCTCTAATTTAGCGTCTCTCATTCATAAATCCTTATGCCATAACATACCCACTCAATACCATAATATAATCATTTACATTCTTATTTGCATTTCCCTGTTTGTTATGGGTAAACCTTGTTCCCATATCTGGCATCTTATTTCCATTCTTATCTTGTCTTAAAAATCGATAATAATAATCCTCCACTATAGAAGCTAACGCTTCTGGATTGTATGGCGTAACATCCATGAACAACGCATCTGGTAGTTTTCCTTTGATCTTTAATGATCTTAAAACTTGTTGTCTAGGTTTCATCTTTTCAGATAATGAATAATTATACGGATTATATGCAAATTTTAATGCTTGACATTCTAATGCTATTACACTAAAGATTATTCCTGCATACTGATATTGCCACGCATGGGTTACCTCATGCACTAAAAGTGATGGATTAGCCGGAATTTTTCCATCTTTACTTCGTAGGGTAAAATCATCCATATAATAATGGTGATATTGACCATCTGGCATACGATTTTGGGAAATAGGAACGAGGGGAAAATTAATATCTCCCCATGGCGTAATAGCATGTAGAAATCAGTCTATTTTTTATCATTTCCATAAATTCTTAAACCATTTAATCAATAAATTAAACCAATTTTCTTGTTTTTTAGAAATTTCGGTATGTTCAACAAAAATATTTTGTTTTTGTTCCCGACATTCATCAATGGATAAGTTTGAATAATATAATTCAAGTTTTCCATTTTTCTCTTTCAGGCAATAACTACTTGCCATACCAGTGAAATCAGCAAATTCAGGTACTACACTTGGTTCTAATGAAAAATTATAAATTGCATTATTTCTAAAAATTAGACCTTTGAAATTAGTGTCATCAGCAATAATGCAATTATCTCTAGTAGGATAATTTTTTTCAAATGAGTTTTTATATAACCAAAATTCATCTTCAGTCAAACTTTTTGTAGAACTAACAATTAAAGTATATCCTCCTGTTAAATTTAACTTATCTATATATATACATGGTTTATTATCCTTAATAAAAACATTCACATTTCCATCAGGATATGGTGATGATGAAAATCCATATACTTCAAGACTTAATAATAGAATAGCACAATAAAATATACTCCTATTCATATCCTTATCCTTATTTAAAGAAGATTAAAATGAATAAAATTTTGTCCCTCTTCGATAGAATCTATGATTTACTGCCCTTCCTAAAATACTTTTGTTTTGGTCATTTATTCCCCAGTTCCACTCAATAGATTTTAAATTTTTATCCGTTGGATTTTTCAAAAAGCCCCTTAAAATATACTCCCTCCTTGTTTGCTGAGCTAATAAAGTAGGAAATTGAGTTTGGTTTACTGAGTAATTTCTATGATATACAGCCAAATAATAATGACAAATAATATCAGCCTGCTGCTCTATATTGAAATCCTTAAACTCCTTCTTTGCATCCACTCCTAATAAATCGTAAGCATATGCCATTAATCTTCCAGACGGATGTTTTTGTGAATAACCGCCCTTCATTGCAATATCAACTCCCCTGCACGCAACGCAGATATCCATGGCGAAATACTGCCAGACATGAGCCATTTCGTGAATGAACCATCGTTTTTGTTCTATGGAACCATTATAAAAATCTTTGATTTCATCATATTTCTTACTTGGCAAGTGTATTTCTCCAAACGGCGTCATTGCATTCTCAGAATGGTCGGGCATTCCCAATAACTCCCCTCTCACTATCCTTACTTTTTTATATGGTATCGAGTCCTTAAACATCAATTTTGCCAAAGAAATTTCCCCTGCAGTCAGCTCTCTAGATTCAGGAGGCAATGGCACGACGACCGGGCTTCCTGTATTAGTCGTATTTAATAACTCAGTTTTTGCATTTTGCCGTCCAACGTTAGCCATAATTTACTCCTTTGTATTAATTTCAATGCGGATATTTTCAGGATTTGTGGTGGTTACATAATGAGTCAGTCCATTTTTATCTGTCCTTCCTTTTATTACAAGTCTATCATCCTGATAAATTTTATATAATACATTTGCTAAAACCTCCCCCGTCAATTCATCTTGTAATACAAATTGCCGACCATATCTATGAAGAGGAGAGGCAGGAAGAAATACTTTATTTAATATGCTGTTTGGCCCATTCACCACCAACGGCGCCCTCACCCGCACCACCTTCGGACTCCCGATCTCCACTTCCCCGTTGCTCAGCTTGATATACGCCCCCTTGCAGGTAATCAGAATCTCTTCCTTCGCAGCAATGGTGATTTTTCCTGCGCTGCTGGTTAACGTTGCATCCTTCAAAGCATTCAGCTGCAATTCGTCATTCTGTGCCTGTACGGTGACTGCGCCCTGATTGGCCTGTACTTTGATTCCTTGGCTTTGCGCAAACAGGTTGAGGCTCTCTGTCGCATGGGCGGTCAGGCTTTGGCCGGCGCTGATGTCGGTGTTTGCCCCGCTTACCAGGTGGATATTTTCATTGGCGGTGTGCAGTTGGCTTTGTTGGGTCGCGGTGGCGATGCCGGCCGGGGCGGTTTGGATCAAACCGGCTTCTTTCAGGTCTTTGAGGGCGTCTTTCAGACGGCCACTTTGGGTTGCTTCGTCGGTGTGGTGGTTGTTGGCGGTTTGGGCGGCTTTGTTCAGGCTTTTGGCCAGGGAGAGTGCCTGTTCGAGTTGGGAGATGGTATCGTCCATATCCAGCACTTTGCCGCCGGCATCTTGGTTTTGTGCGCTGACGAGTATGCCTTTACCCGCCCGTACGGCGCCCCAGCCGTCGGTTCTGAGTTCGAAGCCTTCGCCGTTTTCTCCGCGTTTGTTGCGGTTTGAGTCGACGATGTGGCCGAGGTTGAGTTGGGATTTTTGGTAGTCGGTGGCGAGTTTGATGTGTTCCTGACCTTTTTGGTCTTCCATCCTGAGTTTGTTGTTCGCCCAGGTACGGATGACGTTCCTTGTGTTCCAATCGGCAGGAATGTGGTCGGGATGGGCGCTGTCGTGCATGACGCCGGAGATATACGGACGGTCGGGGTTGCCTTGGACGAAGGACAGCATGACTTCGGTGCCTTCGTGTAAGGGGAAGTGGAGACCGTATTCGGGACCGGCATAGGGTTTGGCCAGTCGGACGGGACGGCTTTCTCCGCCGGGACTCCATTCGTCCAAATCAAACGGGAGTTTGACGCGGTAACGTCCCATATCGTCGATATAGGCATAGGTACAGTTCTCCGCCGCAGTCACCCGTGCCGGCAAGGTACCGTCGATATGCGGACGCGGGGTGGTGCGTTCGGGACGGTAGGCGAGTTGGGCGGGGATGGCGGTAAAGGTGTGGCTGTAGGCGGTATCGCGGCTGCCGCTGTGTTCCATACCGAGTACCAGCCAGCCGTCAGGTGCTTCGGGGAAGGCGGTATCGGTTTGGAACACCTTCATCGGTGTCATGGAGACGACGTTGCCGCTGCCAGCTGCGACGGTTTGACGGCAGAGGACGGCTTCGTTCAACAGGGTCGTCTGAACTTGGGCTTCGTTGGGGGTTTTGGGATGAAGGCCCCAGTTTTGCTGTTTGCCCAATAAGACGGTGTTGTCGGCAGATTCTTCGGATTGTTTGTTGTCGGTTTCGGCGAAGAGGTCGGTATCGGCGCTGCGGTAGTTGTAGTCGGCACTGCGTATGCCTTCGACGATGGGGTTGTGGCGGATGCTGAGGTTGAATAATGCTTCGGTACCGACACTCTCCAATCCGGCATGGGGGCGGTAGGAAACGGGTAGGCCTTGGCTGCGCAAGTAGTGTTCGGGACTGTCGCCGAAGACGACCACATCGCCATGTTGTTCATTCTGTTCGAAGGCATACCAGATGCCTTCTTCCTCACACAGACGGTTGATAAAAGCGAAGTCGCTTTCGAGATACTGGGTCACATACTCGCGGACGGTGTAGCTGCGGCTTTTTTGGAAACGGTAGTCGACACCGGAGAAGCCGTGGTGCTTGAAGACGGCGGTAATGATGTCGGGGACGGTTTGGTGTTGGAACAGTCGGGAGGTTTGGAAATGTTTTAAAGCCGCGAAACGCGGCTCTAAAACAAAGCGGTAAACGGTTTCATCCTTGGATACGGACAGCTTCTCGCATGAAGTCACAATGCCCTGCCATTGTTTCGCCGGAGCGTCGTCCGAACCGGCTGAAAAAGCGGCGGCGACTTCGGACAATACGGCCTCCTGCGGACGGATTTCAAACGCTGCGCGCTGGTTGAGGTAGGAAGACAGCGGCAGGGAGGAATCGGTGGAAGTGGCGGTGATTTCGACGCGGTAGGCGGTGTTGGCGGCTTCGGAGGCGGTAAAGGATTTGACGGAGAGGGAGGGGGAGAAACGGGCGAAGGTGAGATGGTAGGATTGGCGGGCAGTCATGGCGTTGATTTTAAAGATGACAATGAGGTTCGTATGGTAACTTGAACGTCATCAACGGTAAAGCAAATGGGATAAACGGTAGAAAGGTCGTCTGAATGGAGGTTTTTCAGACGGCCTTTCCCATTGCCATCCTATATGCCGTCCAATACCGCAAACCCGTGTTTGCAGGCATATTCGATATAGTCCTTCGGATAAAAACCCATTGCCTTTAAGGGTTGACCTTCCATATCTGCATGAAGCAGCAGGGTAAAGATGGCGGTTTCAAATGCCCAGTAGCCGAAGAACAATTCTCCATCCCTGACTTTATGGTAGTCATACCAATAAGTATCCTTATTAGTTTTGTACCAGCCTTTCAGATAGTCCCGCAGCAGCCTGCCGCGAGGAATGCCCGAAGGTTCAAACGGGTTGTCGGGTTTTTTGGGCGGATGGATGATGTCGGGTATCAGCATATAGACGCTTTTCGGAAAAAACGGTTTGGGATTGACCTGAACCCTGCCCCGATATCCGACCAAATCCAGCAATGCCTTCATCGGTGCATCCACCAGTGGGGCACCGCCAAGAATGCGCTCTCCGTTTTCATCCAAATCGGGTGAAAGCCAGCCGGGGATGCGGCTGAGGCTTTCTTTATGGTTGGACAATACGGCCAGCCCCAGCAGCCAGAGGGTGTAGGCGTAGGAATCGGCTTCCCACAGTTGCAGCTTGTCTTCGGGGAAATCAATGTCGAAATGCTTGTGGAAGCGTCCGAGCATGTCATGGGTGGCGGAAACGACTTCGGGCATGGGGCAGCCTGCGGAATAGAGGAGTTGGGTATATTCCATTGCTTCAGTTATTTGAGTCCAACTTAATTTTCTATGATAACGCCGAGCACCTTGAAAAGGATCATCCAAAATCCATTGAGGAGGTTGTATGGACAAAACATCTTCTTGTATTTTTGTTTCAGCAAAATTCTTATTTTCAATATAAAATTTTTCTTGTAAATAAATAGCCCGTTTTTTCTTTTCAAATTCGCACATTATTTTTCCTTTGAAATTCAGTTTTCAGACGGCCTTTCCCATTGCCATCCTATATGCCGTCCAATACCGCAAACCCGTGTTTGCGGGCATATTCGATATAGTCCTTCGGATAAAAACTCATTGCCTTTAAGGGTTGACCTTCCATATCTGCATGAAGCAGCAGGGTAAAGATGGCGGTTTCAAATGCCCAGTAGCCGAAGAACAATTCTCCATCCCTGACTTTATGGTAGTCATACCAATAAGTATCCTTATTAGTTTTGTACCAGCCTTTCAGATAGTCCCGCAGCAGCCTGCCGCGAGGAATGCCCGAAGGTTCAAACGGGTTGTCGGGATTCTTGGGCGGATGGATGATGTCGGGTATCAGCATATAGACGCTTTTTGGAAAAAACGGTTCGGGATTGACCTGAACCCTGCCCCGATATCCGACCAAATCCAGCAATGCCTTCATCGGTGCATCCACTAGTGGGGCACCGCCAAGAATGCGCTCTCCGTTTTCGTCCAAATCGGGTGAAAGCCAGCCGGGGATGCGGTTGAGGCTTTCTTTATGGTTGGACAATACGGCCAGCCCCAGCAGCCAAAGGATGTAGGCGTAGGAATCGGCTTCCCACAGTTGCAGCTTGTCTTCGGGGAAATCAATGTCGAAATGCTTGTGGAAGCGTTCGAGCATGTCATGGGTGGCGGAAACGACTTCGGGCATGGGAATGCCTGCGGAATAGAGGAGCTGGACGTATTTCATATAGTCTGACAGTTGTGTATCGCTACGGCTTGAATACCAGTTTCGCACCTGTTTTTCTCCTTGCCCAGCAATCCACTCAGGAATTTCCATAGACCAAAATTCTATATCTTTATATTCCTCCAAAAATTTTTTCTTACGAAGAAAATTATTTTCTATCAAATAAATAGCCCGTTTGTTCTTTTCAAATTCACACATTATCTTTCCTTTTTAAATTTTAACCGTACCAACGACTTTGGCATTTTGATCCAATTTGTAGATGGTTTCGACTTTACCGTCCGGTCCGACTATCATCAGCCAACTTTCATAGCTTTGTTCAACTTTCCTTGCTTGTGCATCACCAATTTCTTTTTCCAATCTATTTTTAATCCACCTATTACTCATCTGCTTCCCGTCCTTGGTATTCCCCAACAGCCCCTCGACATTCTTCGCCCTCGTCAGCGTCCCGTCGCTGTCCACGTACTCCCCGACTGCCGTCCTGAACTTCGTCTCCGTAACAATGTACGGCGGCGGCGGATTAGGATTACCGTATATACCATCTATCCCGCGACCTTTGGGCACGTCTTCCAAACTGCGCACCCGGCGGTTATCGGGAAGCAGGTTTTTGAACCCCTTATTTACCATGTATTCGTCGCTGATCAATTCCCCGTACAGTCCTTTTTTGGCATTATTCCAGCCGCGGACGATATTCGGGTCGTGCCTCTTCAGTCGAACCGGCGTTTTGTTCCCCACCCTTGCCGCCTGCAAACCGCCTGCCTCTTTTTCCAAAGCATCCGCAATCCCGTTCAGGGTGACCTTTACTTCGTCTACGGCACTTTGCAGCGGTCTGACTGCCTGATTTTGCAAACGTTGCGATTATGCAAGCAGGTGGCGCAAATCGGACATGGCTCCGTTAGGCAGGGCATATTCGACTTTTCCTATCACCTCATCCGCAAGTATTTTGTTTAAAGCCTTCCAACGATTGATAATGTCTTGAACCGCTAAAGACTTTGCCTTATCCCTGCACCAATCAGCCATGGCACGGTAACCGTTATTTCACTGGCGTAATCATCAAGCTGCTTAGCCATATAAACAAAACAACCGTTATTGGAAAAGGTCGTCTGAAAGGTTTTGAACTGCACCCCAAAAGTTGGACATCCCCTCCAACTCACAAGGTGCAGTTTTTTTATGAGCAAATATACATTACACTTCAAATACCAAGCCGTACTCCACTACCTGCATATACGCAGCCAACAGCGTACCGCAGACCACTACGGCATTTCCCGAACCCACCTGAGACGATGGATACGCGCCTATCAAGAAGGCGGTATCGGCGCACTCGAACATCCCCAATCCAAAACCATGCCCCAACACCGCAAAAACCCCTTCATCGCAGATAAACCCGACCAAGAAAAAACACAGGCAGAGCTTATTGAAGAGTTGTGCTATATGCGCGCAGAGGTCGCCTACCTAAAGGAGTTAAAAGCCCTCAGCCAAAAGCAGACCGCAAAGGACAAAGCCAAACCGTCCAAACACTGAGGGCGCAACACCCGCTCAAATACCTGCTGCACATCGCAAACCTGCCCAAAAGCAGCTTTTACTACCACCACCAAGACCGACCCGACCCCGACGCAGCCGACAAAGCCCTCCTTGTCGAAACCTACCGGCGGCATAAAGGACGCTACGGGCAAAGGCGCATTGCCGCAGCATTGGGTTGGAACCGCAAAAAAGTGGCGCGGTTGATGAAGCAGTTGGAACTGAAAGCCCTCATACGGGCGAAAAAAGCCTACCGCCATCCCGCCATGGGCGAGATATCGGAACACCTCCTCAAACGCCGGTTCAAAGCCCGAAAGCCCAACGAAAAATGGCTGACCGATGTTACCGAACTCAAAGGGAAGGACGGCAAACTGTACCTCTCGCCAATCTTGGACTTGTTCAACCGCGAGATCGTCGCCTACGCCATGAGCCGCAGAGCCGACAGCGAAATGGTGAAGGAAATGCTCGAAAAAGCCGCCCCCCGTCTGACTGCTAAAGGAACGATGCTTCATTCGGACCAAGGTGTGCTGTACCGTACGGCGGGGTATAGGGAATTGCTTGCGGAGCATTCCATGGTTCAAAGCATGTCGCGAAAGGCGAACTGTTGGGACAATGCGCCGATGGAAAGCTTCTTTGCGGTGTTGAAGACGGAGTGTTTCTATAACGCAGGTGAATTGACGGTAGATGAATTGATGAAGCAGATAGATGACTATATGGATTACTACAACCGGGAGCGTTGCAGTTTGAAATTGAAAAAGCTGAGTCCTGTCGCATACAGAACCCAGCTTACACAGAGCGCCTGAATAGGCTTTTATGAGTGTCCAAGATTTGAGGGCCAGTTCAGTTTTTCAGACGGCCTTTTATCAAATGCCCCAGCCCTTTCTCAACAAATCCCTTGTCGTTAAAATCTCCGGTTCTATCATTTGCCTTACAATGTCAAAATTAATAAATAAATCTGCCTTGCGAATTGCATCCAGCGTCATACTGTTGCTGATAAAAGGATACGGCGCAAAGGTGAACATCTCATTTTCTGCCAGCGGACCCCATAATTCGACGCAGCGTTGAAAGAGCGGATTGCCATCATTGTCTTGCGTATCCAACTCTTCGTATTCATTTATGCTTATAAAAATATCAATAACCTCATCAGCTCTTCCGTCCCGAATCCAATCGCTGAAATTAGGATCACTTTTAAATATCCATCCCCACATTCCGATAATCTTATATTCATCCCCTAATTCACTATTCCATACAAACAGATCCCCAAATCCTGAACGGGCAATCACATAATGTTTTTTCTTTTTCAACTCATCTTCCGGCAACCATTCTGCCAGAATATCCTCGTAGTCTTCCGGATTGGTCAGCCAAAATATTCCGTCCTTAAATCCGCAGAAACCAAATTCCTGCCAATATTCCAGTAAACGGCCAGGTAATTTACCGCGATATTTGGCCAAGGTTTCAGCTGAAACCGGCGTGGAAGCAAATGGCATTCCAAATTTTTCAAAAAAATATTCTGATCCTTCGGTTTGTTTGAATAGATTCATATGTTTACTCCTTCTATGTCGGACAACGGTTAAATTCTGCATTCATATTGACATTTCCCCCATGCTTTTTCTTCATTTCATTGGCGTAATCATCAAGCTGCTTCAAATAGATTTGATGTGTAATCAAATATCTCAAATATAACGACTATAGCCGCATAAACTGTCAAATAAGGCAATCAACATTGCTAAAGAGGCCGTCTGAAAGTTTCAGACGACCTTTGATAGTCATCGACTAAAATTCCGAAGCTACCAGTACACTGCCTCCGTCGTCCCGCTTGACCAAACGCCAAACACAATAACCTTTCCTAATTTCCGTTGTGCCGTTTAGAAGGTGCTTGTAATACTCTCCCCTATCAGGAAAGACTTCTCCTTCTTCAAAATGTCGTTCTATCGCATTTTCGAGATCATCGGGTATCCACATCCCGGCATAAGGTGCTTCCAAAGGACGTTCTCGGTAAACAGGCATCAGTTCCTGTTTCGTCCCTTCGGGATTAAAAATCCCGTTTTCAAAATTGGCATTATCCCAACGATGCAGCCAGTAATAGCCTTGGGAAGCTGAGTAGCGGTTTTTGCCGTTGCCGAAGGCGGTATGCAGCGAATCATTCAGCTTTTGCGTCAGTATCGGCCGCATCAGGTTGTTCACTACCAGGTAATTAATAGGCAACGGTTTGGTTTTATCTCCCAAATCGGGGAATTTTCCTGCTTTGAATACCATGGTGCCGTTATAGGTCTTCAGCTTGCAGGGATTCATATAGTTTGGTTGTCATGCTTTTTCTTTCATGGGGTTGTTGTTTACTCTTTCGGCAGATTACCGTGTCTGGCATCGAATTCGCGCACTTTTTCTTCCCAGCCTTTCAGATGCGAAGTATCGGCGTTTTTCTCGCAAGCCTGCCACGGGACATAGTGGGTAATTTTTTGAACGGGGATGGGTGGTCAAGCTGGGGGGATTGGTGGTGGAAAGGCCGTCTGAAAGGTAACCAAACTTGTTGACTCTTTTTCAGACGGCCTTGGATTCGGATTTCAAGTGCAACACTAGTGTATCAGTGGTTTGAACAGATTCAAGAATAAAACACTTGGCGTTTCGTAGCCAAGTGTTTTTCTTGGCCGGTGGTTCAACTCATCTTGAACCCTGCGTATCTCCCGATCGCTGATGTTTCGGAAATCGGTTTGTTTGGGGAAATATTGGCGGATGAGTCCGTTGGTGTTCTCATTCAGCCCTTTCTCCCAAGAATGGTAGGGGCGGCAAAAATAGGTTTTCGCTGCTAATGCTTTGGCTATTTTGGTGTGCTGGTAGAACTCTTTGCCGTTGTCCATGGTGATGGTGTGCACTCTGGCTTTATGTGCCTTTAATACCCTAATGGCCGCCCGGGCAGTGTCTTCGGCTTTTAAGTTCTTTAATTTGCAGATGATGGTGTAGCGGGTAACGCGTTCGACCAAGGTCAATAACGCGCTTTTCTGATTTTTGCCGACGATGGTGTCGGCCTCCCAATCGCCGATGCGGGTTTTCCGGTCGACGATAGCAGGTCGGTTTTCTATGCCGACGCGGTCGGGCACTTTGCCTCTGGTCCATGTGCTGCCGTAGCGTTTGCGGTAGGGTTTGCTGCATATTCTGAGGTGTTGCCACAAAGTGCCGCCGTTGTTTTTGTCTTGGCGAAGGTAGCGGTAAACGGTGCTGTGATGGAGTGTGATACCGTGGTGTTTGCGCAGGTAGGCGCATACCTGTTCGGGACTGAGTTTGCGGCGGATAAGGGTGTCGATGTGTTGAACCAGCTGCGAATCGAGCTTATAGGGTTTTCGCCGGTGCTGTTTGGTCAGCCGGCTTTGCTTCTGTGCTTTTTCGGCGCTGTATTGCTGTCCTTGGATGCAGTGCCGCTTGATTTCTCGGCTGATGGTGCTTTTGTGGCGGTTAAGTTGTTTGGCGATTTCGGCGATGGTGCAGTGGCGGGACAGGTATTGGATATGGTATCGTTCGTCTTGGGTCAGTTGTGTGTAGCTCATGGCAATCTTTCTTGCAGGAAAGGCCGTATGCTACCGCATACTGGCCTTTTTCTGTTATGGAAAGTTGCACTTCAAATGCGAATCCGCCGGCCTTTCATTATTCCTCTTTTACTTTTGAAGCTCTTCCATCTCTTTTTCGCTGAAACGGACTTTGCCTTTGTCTTCGCGTTTGAGCAATCTCCAAACGGTATCTTCCCGAAAAATAGGATTACCGTTCTTATCCCTCTTCGCACTGACTTGTCCGACAGGCAGAAGCTCTCCCTGATTAATTTGAATTTCATGTCCGATAAAATTATCGATGCCGTATCTTCCTGAAAACGGGGCAGGTATGCCTGCGTTGAGCAACAGGGGGAGATTACCGTCGCAGTCTTGTCCCTGTTCGCGTTTGAGTTTTTGCTCCCTCGCCCAATCCACCATATCTTTGGGGTAGTACAGGTATTGCCGCAAGGAGGTATCGTCCAAGTCTTTCAAATAGGCGATGGCAGCGGATTCGAAGCTCCAGTAGCCGATATAGCCACCGTATTCGGGATCTTACTCCAAATGAGTGTCTATGAGGGGATTGCCGATTTTTCGGTTGCCGTCGTACCAACCGGCGAGATAGGCGTTGAGGTGTTTCAGGGTTTCTTCCTTGCTCTCCGCCATGATTGCTTGTAGCAGGGGTTTGCGGAAATTATGACCACCGCGCCGGAATTTGGCTTTCGGATCAAAATCCATCGGAATAACCATATTGATCAAGGCATTAAAAGATGTATCAATAAAGCCGTCCAATTCATAGCACCGTTTGATAATTTCCAGCCAGTCAGCCTGTTCAAACAGAAGGCACAAGCCGATGGCGTTCACCAGAAAATCTCTGCCACTCGCCCCTCCGCCCCAAACGGACATTGTCCAACCTTCTTCGATCAGTTCGGGATCGTCCACGGGATATTTTTCATCGATTTCCAAACACAGGCGGCTGTATTCGATTGCCTGGGCAAAGCGTTCGCGGACGATCTCTATCGGATAACCTGCGGTGTATTCTGCTATGGTCAATACATATAATGAATCGACAACCGTTTCTGGTGGTGACGTTGGAAATTCATGCATTCCTTCTAATGCTACATTAAGTAACCACAGATTATTTTGATATGACTGTCTAAAAAACTCTTCTTTAAACAATCCCTGGCGGTCTTTATTGCGGTCGTACTGTATTGTGTTTTCTGTCATTTTCTACCTCTCGGTCGGTTGGTGGGTTTGGATTGGTTATGGCGTTTTTCCTCATTTCGGGCATCGCGCCGACGGATGGCGATGATGCGGTCGATATGCCTTTCGTTGTCGATATGTCTAACCGATATATCGTTATGATTTCGGTGTTTGGTTTCTTCGTATCCGTTCAATAACGCGTCTGCATGCTGCCAGCCGACGGTATCTAGGATATTCAGGGCAGTATAGATGATGTGGCGACGGTATAAAACTTTCCATTTTGATCTAACAATATAGTCAATTAAAAACAAAATGGTACAATACTCAACTTTGAAGGTTTAACCATGGCATACTCTGCGGACTTAAGAAACAAAGCTTTAAACTATTACGAACAATGCAAAAACATCAGCCAAACCGCAGCAACGTTTAATTTGTCAAGAAACACGCTTTACCTGTGGATTCGCCTTAAAAAACAAACGGGCAGCCTAAAACATCAAGTTACCGGTCTAAATGCCGTCAAATTGGATAGGCAAAAACTGGCTCAATATGTTGGGCAACACCCGGATGCCTATCTGCATGAAATCGCCAAACATTTTGATTGTACGCCAGCCGCCGTTTGCTATGCACTCAAACAGATGGGGATGACGCGCAAAAAAAGACCACCACTTACAAAGAACAAGACCCGGCCAAAGTAACGCATTATTTGACACAGCTGGCCGAATTTTCCGACTACCAACGTGTTTATTTGGATGAAACAGGATTTGACCGCTACCTGTTCCGTCCCTATGCCCGCAGCCCGAAAGGGCAAATAGTGAAAGCGCAGATAAGTGGAAAAAGATACCGACGCTTATCTCCGGTGTCCGCACAAGTCGGCAACCGGCTGATTGCTCCGATGGTTTATCAAAATACGATGACCGGAGTTTTTTTTGAAGCGTGGTTTCAGCAATGCCTACTGCCCGCATTGACTCAAAAATCGGTGATTATTTTAGATAATGCGCGATTTCACCGTATGGGTGTCTTACGGGAAATGGCGGAAAAATGGGGACATAAGGTATTGCCTCTTGCACCTTATTCACCTGAGCTCAATCCGATTGAGAAGGTGTGGGCGAATATTAAGCGGTATCTGCGAACCGTTTTGTCTGATTACGCCCGATTTGACGATGCGCTACCGTCCTATTTTGATTTTAATTGACTATAATTTTTTGAAAATCGACCTGTACTGATATTGGCAATTGTCCTTTCTTAAACAAATCATTAATCCGTTCCTGAATCCACACATGATCCATTTGCACCACGTGCCTTCCGCCTTCTTTCTCCGACAATACGCCCAGCCTCTTGGCAATCTGGGAGTCCGTACCCAATGCTGTAAACGACCCTTTCGCTTCGATTACAGCATAGGGTTTGCCGCCGTTGGTTGCCGGATTCGCTTGCCAAAAGCTGTCTATGCCTTTGTCGCTACCTGCTATCGTCAGCTTTTTCAGTTTGCCCCTGTCGTTAAGCTTCCTCTCTTTCGCATCGGGTTTCCAACTTCCCGCCGTATGTTTGTCGTGTGCTATCCAATTTCCTTTACCCCAACCAAGTTTTTCCAAACAGTAGTAGTCGGCGATGTGCTCGCCCACCCCGCCGCCGAATGCCTTCCATCTTGTGGGTTCTCTTGCTTTCACTTGTTCCGCCATTTTCCCGGAAGTAGTGTGTTTGGAAGGTCGGTTGTTTTCCTTTCCTCCATTTGTCTTCGGTTTGTTTGATCTAGGTGGCTTGGGCGGATGCGATTTTGCTGCAGGATGGTTCGGCGGCAGATTCTTGGGTTGCGACGAAATCTTTGGCTGTATTTGTCGCGCACCGCTATTGTTGCTTCGATCCTTGCTTCTGGTAATCGCTTTTCGGATATAGCGGGAAAGTAGAATCAGGCAACTAGACAGATTCCTTTTTACAAAATCAAAACAGGCATTGATGGTGCCGGATACATCGAACCAGCGCCCAAATACACTATCTTTTGCCGAAGTCAATGCCGCTTTTCTCGCACTTTCCAACTCCCGCTCCAACCTACCGATATCGATAAGCTGCATCAAAAAGGCTTCGGGATTGACGGGAATTGGACGAAAATTGTTTCTCACCATCAATACATTGGCCTTCTCAATAATCCTTGTGATGATTTCAAACATCAACGGCCCGTAAAAGTCAGGATTACGTATCAACTGTCTGAACGTCGTTCTAACCGGAGCACCTGCTCCGGGTATCAGGCAGACTATGCCCAGAATAAGCTGTAGTTTGAGTTCATTTTCTTCTTCCGGGGTTTTATAGTTTTGGCGATATAAATCCCATCCTGTTGATGTAATGTCCCGAATGCCCGCAACCATATTCAATGGCGGGAAGGCTGTCGCCATATCTAGAAGCAGGTTTTTAACTGCCTCTTCTTCCTGTCTGGTCAATGTAATACCCATGGTTTAATCGTCCTCGTAATCTAAATCGGAATCTAGAAGCAAATCAATCACTTCTGAAATTTTATCCTCCGGTATTTGTAAATCGAACTCCGCCAATTGACCAATAACCGCCTTTGCGGAGAAATCCTGTTCAAAATCTTCAATGGAAGGCAAATCAACAGGATCTTCGGAATAGCCGAAATAAACGTTGGCGGGACTGATATTGATATCTTTCAATACTGCCCTTCCATTTGTATCCAGCTTACCCGTATATTCCTTCCCATTTGCCAACACCACTCTATAAGGTGCGTTACCGATAGGCATCAGGTTCGCATCGTGATAAAAAATCTCAAAGTCGTTTTTATGCATGGAAAAGCCAGCTATATCCAAATCCCATGCATTCGCCCCAGTCACCACCAACGGCGCCCTCACCCTTACCACCTTCGGACTTCCAATCTCAACCTCCCCGTTGCTCAACTTGATATACGCCCCCTTGCAGGTAATCAGGACCTCTTCCTTCGCCGCAATGGTGATTTTCCCCGCACTGCTGGTCAGGGTGGCGTCTTTTAAGGCATTCAGCTGCAATTCGTCATTCTGTGCCTGTACTTCTCTACTTTACCTTGATTCGCCTGCATCTTGATGCCGCTGCTTTGGGCAAACAGGTTGAGGCTCTCTGCCGCATGGGCGGTCAGGCTTTGGCCGGCGGTGATGTCGGTATGGTTGCCGCTGACGAGGTGAATGTTTTCATTGGCGGTATGCAGTTGGCTTTGTTGGGTTGCGGTGGCAATGCCGGCCGGGGCGGTTTGGATTAGTCCTGCCTCTTTCAGGTCTTTGAGGGCGTCTTTCAGACGACCCTTTTGGGTTGCTTCATCGGTGTGGTGGTTGTTGGCGGTTTGGGCGGCTTTGTTCAGGCTTTTGGCCAGGGAGAGTGCTTGTTCGAGTTGGGCGACGGCATCGTCCATATCCAGCACTTTGCCGTTGGCGTCTTGGTTTTGTGCGCTGACGAGTATGCCTTTACCCGCCCGTACGGCACCCCAGCCGTCGGTTCTGAGTTCGAAGCCTTCGCCGTTTTCTCCGCGTTTTTCCCGACTTGAGTCGACGATGTGGCCGAGGTTGAGTTGGGATTTCTGATAGTCGGTGGCGAGTTTGATGTGTTCCTGACCTTTTTGGTCTTCCATCCTGAGTTTGTTGTTCGCCCAGGTACGGATGACGTTCCTTGTGTTCCAGTCGGCAGGGATGTGGTCGGGATGGACGCTGTCGTGCATGACGCCGGAGATATACGGGCGGTCGGGATTGCCTTGGACGAAGGACAGCATGACTTCTGTACCTTCGTGCAGGGGGAAGTGGATGCCGTACTCGGGACCGGCATAGGGTTTGGCGAGTCGGACGGGACGGCTTTCTCCGCCCGGACTCCATTCGTCCAAATCAAACGGCAGTTTGACGCGGTAGCGCCCCATGTCGTCGATGTAGGCGTAGGTGCAGTTCTCTGCCGCGGTCACCCGTGCGGGCAGTGTGCCGGCGATATGGGGGCGCGGTGTGGTACGTTCGGGACGGAAGGTGAGTTGGGCGGGTATGGCGGTAAAGGTATGGGTGTAGGCGGTATCGCGGCTGCCGCTGTGTTCCATACTGAGTACCAGCCAGCCGTCGGGTGCTTCGGGGAAGGCGGTATCGGTTTGGAACACTTTCATCGGCGCCATGGAAACGACGTTGCCGCTGCCGTTGGCGACGGTTTGGCGGCAGAGGACGGCTTCGTTCAACAGGGTCGTCTGAACTTTGGCTTCGTCGGGGGTTTTGGGATGAAGGCCCCAGTTTTGCTGTTTGCCCAATAAGACGGTGTTGTCGGCTGATTCTTCAGACTGTTTGTTGTCGGTTTCGGCAAAGAGGTCGGTATCGGCACTGCGGTAGTTGTAGTCGGCACTGCGTATGCCTTCGACGATGGGGTCGGTATGGTAGTTTGAACGGGGGGGGGGCAAGCTGGGGGGATTGGAGGTGGAAAGGCCGTTTGAAAAGGACTGAACTGCACCCCAAAAGTTGGACACATCCCCTCCAACTCACAAGGTGCAGTTTTTTTATGAGCAAATATACATTACACTTCAAATACCAAGCCGTACTCCACTACCTGCACATACGCAGCCAACAGCGTACCGCAGATCACTACTGCATCTCCCGAACCCACCTGTCGACAGATTGTTTATGGCCTGGCTTTACCATATAGATTTTCTACGCAACGGCTCGTCATGGTCTCCTTTGACAAGCTCCCAAATGGTCAGACCCATTTGGGGGCCGAGTAGCACATCTTGAGTCCGTACCCCCTCTCCTTCAGGGAAAATTTCACCTTTATTGAAATGACGGGTTTCGCCGTCAAAGCTGGTGATTTTCCATATGCCCGAAATCGGAACAGGCTCTTCCTCGACGCCGATGATTTCCTGCGGTGCTTGGGTGTAGATCTTCTTGCCGTCTTTTTCTTCCACTTCCCAACCGTCCCATCTTCTCGACCAATAATACATCTGTTCGCGGGTAATGCCGCCCATATTTTCACGGGGGTATTTTTCGCGTATCGGTTCTAAAGCGCGGTTTAGCGCAATGTAGTCCAAGGGTAAATCTTCGTGGATATCTCCGGTTTCAGGCAAGTTGCCAATTTTGAAAACTTTGATACCTGCTATATCACGCATCTTAATATCGGGATGATTTGCCAAAACAGGCTCTATCCTGCCTGCCGGAAGCTGTCCGTAAAGTTCTCTGCCGATCAATGTGTACCAACTGATACTGCGGATATTGTAGTCATAGAAATCTGCCAAATAATCGGTCGTGACCGGAATCAGCCCCAAATTCTCGCGACACACCCCGTATTCGTACGGTGCACCGTCGTAATAATTATGCGGTGGAATTGCTGCCAGACCGATATAGCCATGGAAAACATCCAGCTTCTCTGCAATCTTGTCGACAAATTCATCTAATTTTGCCAAATCTTGGGGGGAAGACAAAATTTCCAGTGGCAGGTTAAAAAGCAGGGTGCCTCTTGATATATCTGGATCGTTTGCAAAGTAGGCGGCAAAAGAGGTAATGTCGAAATAATAGGATGCGCTGGTATCTGCATGCTCGCTTTGCATTCCCCACATCACTTTGGGCGGATTTTCCTTCCGACTATCCAGCCAACGGTAGATTGTATCCCGTTCTTTCAGATATGATTTTTCGGTCAGTTTGACTTTTTTAATATCCCTATGGCCTCTTTCGTGCCTAGCTATTGTCAGCTTGTCTTTCGACCATTCGTAATAGAAATCCATCAAACCGGTTAAGGCATCGGCGACATCATCACGGGTATTAAAATAGATTGCGCCGCGTATGCCCAGTTTCAACAGGGTAAAGCCATGTTCGTTGTTGCGTTTGGTGCGGTCGGCGGTATAGTGGATGGCGATGAGTTTCTTTTCGGTATCATTCAGGAATTATCCTTTCTTGATTAAAATGAAATCTTACGTTCGGCGGCGCAACTGTTGCGGGCTTCTTCTTTGCTGGTGATAATTTCCCCATTACAACCTTGTATATCGAAACACCCGTATCATAGCAACAAACCGCCCGGTCGCCACCCGTACACACCCAAGGCAAACAACCGTTGAGTAGCTTAGGGAGCGGTCGGGCAACCCATCGACACAACCGGACAGTTGCCAGACAACACAACCAAATGCAAGGCAGGTTTATGATGAGTACCCAATACAACTGTGCAGGCATCGACATCGCCAAACGAAACTTCGTCATCGCCGTTTCGTCTTTGTCTAAAACCAAAACCGAAACCAACAACCCCAAAGGTATCGCCCATACTATCGAATACCTTAAAAAGCACAACGTCGCCCTCGTTGTGATGGAAAGCACCGGCGGTCTCGAAATCCCCGCCGCCAAAGCCATCCACCGCGCAGGTATGGCCGTGATCATCGCCAACCCGCGTCAGACGCATCAGTTTGCCCAATCGCAGTCGCTGACCAAAACCGATGCCAAAGATGCCCAAATGCTCGCCTTCTTCGCACAGATGATGATGCAGAAAGAAGATTGGCAAACCATGCTCTACCAACCGCCCACCGAAGCGGAAGAAGTGTTGGAAGCATTGGTCAACCGCCGCAACCAACTGGTGGATATGCGGACTGCCGAGAAAAACCGTCTGCATCAGGTTCACGAAACGCAAGTCGAAAGCGTCAAACAACTGATTGCTCATTTTGACCGTCTGATTGACGAATTGGACAAACAAATCGACGAGCACACCCACACGCATTTTGACGGCAAAGCCAAAGTGGCGGAACAAATCAAAGGCATCGGTTCGACAACGACGGCTACGCTGATGGCGATGCTGCCCGAATTGGGACGACTGTCGCACAAACGGATAGCGAGTTTGGTCGGCATTGCCCCGCACCCGAGGGAGAGCGGGGAAACCAAATTCAAAAGCCGCTGCTTTGGCGGAAGGTCTGCGGTGCGTAAGGCACTGTATATGGCTACCGTGGTAGCGACACGTTTTGAACCGCTTATTCGAGATTTTTACCAACGCCTGCTGTCCAAGGGTAAGCCGTATAAGGTTGCCGTTACGGCATGTATGCGCAAACTGCTGACGATATTGAATGCCCGGATGCGTGATTACTTTGCCGAAAACGGTATCACCGAAAACAGCATCCGAACGGCTTGATTTGAGTTTTGGTATTTTTGCCCGACGGGGTGAAAAATACAGTTGCTACTATGGTTACATGAGGACTGGCATCATACTCTTCTTTGCTTGCATCTCTGATATATGCAACTTGATCAATGGTATAAGTATTTCCTTCTACAACAGGTATTCCTTATCTTTGTCCCATCCTATTCCATTGAGCACATTATCAGATTGAGCACACTATCAGTGATAGAGCGACTGCTTTTATAATTGCTTGTTGTATTCAATGAATATAGTCAATTAAAATCAAAATAGGACAGTAGCGCATCGTCAAATCGGGCGTAATCAGACAATACGGTTCGCAGATACCGCTTAATATTCGCCCACACCTTCTCAATCGGGTTGAGCTCAGGTGAATAAGGTGCAAGAGGCAATACCTCAAGATTATCCCGCCCACGTTCCAATGCCACCAGGCAGCCTTTTCTATCCGTAACATCCGCCGTCGTTACCGCAAGGGCATGCGGCAAACCTTGCGTGTCAACCGCTATATGTCGCTTGATACCGCTAACCTTCTTGCCCGCATCGTAGCCTTTTTCCATGGCGGTATCCGTGTTCTTCACACTCTGCGCATCAATAATCAGGAAAGTAGTTGCTTCATGGCGCCCCTGCTTGCGGCGCTCCGCAACTACCTGATTTTTTTAATGCTTCCTCAAGGATGCTGATGCCACTCTCGCGTGGTTCGGTCCATCTCTGGAAGTAGGAATGCACGGTGCGCCATTTGGGGAAGTCGCCCGGCAAAGCGCGCCAGGAGCAGCCAGTGCGTTGCAGGTAGAGAATGGCACAAAAGACATCGTACAAGTCCACCTGGCGTGGCGCTGTGCGTTTACGGGCACTTTCCAGCAGGGGAAGGAGAGGCGCAAATTGCTCGCGACTGATATCGCTTGGGTAGGTTTTTCTGTTCATGCCGATAGTTTACAGCAGAGGCTGAGACAATGAACACGTTCTAAGACACCCATACGGTGAAATCGCGCATTATCTAAAATAATCACCGATTTTTGAGTCAATGCGGGCAGTAGGCATTGCTGAAACCACGCTTCAAAAAAAACTCCGGTCATCGTATTTTGATAAACCATCGGAGCAATCAGCCGGTTGCCGACTTGTGCGGACACCAGAGATAAGCGTCGGTATCTTTTTCCACTTATCTGCGCTTTCACTATTTGCCCTTTCGGGCTGCGGGCATAGGGACGGAACAGGTAGCGGTCAAATCCTGTTTCATCCAAATAAACACGTTGGTAGTCGGAAAATTCGGCCAGCTGTGTCAAATAATGCGTTACTTTGGCCGGGTCTTGTTCTTTGTAAGTGGTGGTCTTTTTTTGCGCGTCATCCCCATCTGTTTGAGTGCATAGCAAACGGCGGCTGCCGTACAATCAAAATGTTTGGCGATTTCATGCAGATAGGCATCCGGGTGTTGCCCAACATATTGAGCCAGTTTTTGCCTATCCAATTTGACGGCATTCAGACCGGTAACTTGATGTTTTAGGCTGCCTGTTTGCTTTTTAAGGCGAATCCACAGGTAAAGCGTGTTTCTTGACAAGTTAAACGTTGCTGCGGTTTGGCTGATGTTTTTGCATTGTTCGTAATAGTTTAAAGCTTTGTTTCTTAAGTCCGCAGAGTATGCCATGGTTAAACCTTCAAAGTTGAGTATTGTACCATTTTGTTTTTAATTGACTATAAAACAAAGGCCGTCTGAAAAGCTAAATTTAGTTTCAGACAGCCTTTAATTAGACCTTTTTTACTTTACACTAATCTGACAGACAGAGACTCTCCTCGACTGATTTGGCTTTAAGTTATCGATGCCGCATCTTGCTGTAAAAGGTGCGTAAGTTCCGGCTTTGAGTAGCAGAAGTAGGTTATTACTTCTATCTTGTCAATAGGGTATTTTCCCTTATTCTTTCTCTGCTTATAGGCTTGAGGGTAATAATTTTCTACTCAGAAAGCTTATCCTGCCAATATTGCTTTCTTACCTCATTTTTCGGAATATTTTTGCTACCCTGTCCATAGATTTCTACCAATTTTTTGGCTGCTTTAATTTCACCGTTATTGGCCGCACGTTCGAACCATTCCACTGCTGTTATCTCGTCTTTTGGTACATACCGTCCTTCCCAATACCATGAGGCCAAAATAGTTTGTGATTTTTCTTCACCAAGTTCGGCAGCTTTTTTATAATATTCATAAGCTTTTTTCTCATTAATAGGGAAAACATTATTTTTTTCAGAATACAACACACCGGCTACAGTATAAGCATAAGGATCATTTTGAGCCAAAGCTTTTTCTAACCATTGCTTAGCTTCCTGTTTTTCGGCTTCTGTTTTGGCTATTGGGGCTAACACACCTGCCAATTCTGCCTGCCCTACTGCCATATTTAATTCAGCTGCTTTTCTCAACCAAAAAATAGCATCTTCTGTTTTACCTATTAAAGAATAAATTGTACCCAAGTTATAAATGGCCATTTGATTACCTCCATCCTCTGCAGCTCTTTTAGCAAATTCCAATGCTTTATTTATATCTATATCAACACCTTTCCCGCTAAAGTACATAGTAGATAAATTTTGATAGGCATCAATATATCCTTGATTTGCAGCCAATTGATAATATTCTGCTCCTTTTTTCCAATCTACCGACACACCAACTCCATGGCTGTAAAAAAAGCCCATATTATTATTAGCTGGAACACTTCCCTGCTCTGCAGCTTTTTGTGTCCATTCAAAGGCTTTTTTATAATCTTTATAGATGCCCCAGCCATTATAATAGAGCAAACCTAGGTCAGATTGTGCTCGGATATCTCCATTCTTTGCAGCCTGTTCCATCCAATAAAAAGCTTGCTTTAGATCTTTCGGAGCATTTAATCCATCCATATATCTAACAGCTAAGTTATATTGACTAGAAATATCTCCTTCGATAGCACATTGCTCTAAATATAAAAACGGACCCTGTGGATCGCATTGCGTATCCCTAATCGTCTGATTAGACCCACTGCAACCAACAATTAAAGATAAAATAATGACATTAAGATAGTAATTTATACTTTTAATCATTGATATCTCCTTTTAATTAAGGTTTCTTAGATGGAACCACCATATCCATACCAGTATTAATAGACTGTTTTGTAGCCTCATTTATGAGAGCCTGACTAATATCCCCAGCTCCAGTTTTACCTACTCCAAATCCTGCAGCGGTACCCAATGCATTACCTGGAACTCCTTTCAACGTCTCTGTTATTGATTTGCCTTGGCACATATAATCAGAAATGGCTCCTGATCCAACGGATAATCCGGCTTGTGAACCTAATTTAGTTAACCCTGATCCTGCTGCACCAGTTACCATATCTACTCCAAACGCACAAGCATTAACTCGACCATTTTGCATAATTTGAGTTGTACCGGATACCACAGCAGAAATCCCTGCACTTTTTTCAACAGCGGATAAAGAAGTCCATGCCTGTGCAGCCGAACTTTTTGATAGAACATTAACTCCTCTTGCTGCCAGTGGAATAAGTTCAGGAGCTGCTGCGGCCGTTGTTACTACTGCAGCCCCCCCCCTACACCCGTTACAGCTAAGGTAGCGTTTCTAGAATCCGCTAAAGTACCTTGGAATTGATGTACGTTCTTACATTTTGGATCTTTACTTAGCTGCGCCATATGTCTTCCAAAAAGTACACCTACACCTGTTGCACATTGGTTATTTCCACTTTTTTGTGCTGCTTGACGTTGTGCCCTAATATGTTTAAAACGTTCTGCTTGAAATTGATTCTCTAAATTCCTTGCTGCATTATCACTAATACCAAAAATTGGGATTCCAGATAAGCCAAATACATCTGTCCAAGTTTGCACATTATTTGCAAACCGATACAAACTCTCCCCACCCAATAGCTTAATCGGATCCTGCTGCGTAAACCGCCCAATTTCCGGATCATAGTAGCGGAAGAAGTTGTAATGCAGCCCCGTCTCTTCATCATAATACTGATTCTGCAGACGGAAGGGTTGATGTATATCCAGTTTCAGACGACTTTCTTGGGTCAGTTTGCCCCAGCCGCTATAGTCACCGCTCCAAACAATTTTGCCTTCCCCATCGGTCATCTCTCGCGGGATGCCGATTTGATCGTTGTGGTAATACAGGATTTCTCGTGCCTTATCCGAGCCATTGTAGGTGGTGATTTGGGCAAGGGGTTCATAGTTTCGGTCTTCGGTATAAATGTAGGTGTAGGTGCGGTCTTTACGGTACTCCTGTAATAAGCGGCTGCCGTCCCACAGGTATTGGATTTCATTGCCATCTGGATGGACCTTGGCTATGCGGCGACCTATGGGGTCGTAGCGGTAGCGATATAAGACGGTGTTTTGTCCGGGGCGATGGATTTCGGCTTCGGTCAGTTGGTTATCGGCATTGTAGCGGTAATGTTGGATTTCGCCGTCATGCTGCTGTTTTTCGATCAGGTTGCCCAACGGGTCGTAGCGGTAACTGATGCCTTTGTATTGGGTAAGACGGTTACCACCGATTCTGCTTTCGTCGGTAAGGTTGTGGGCAGGGTCGTAGCGATAGTGCTCGTCCGCGCTTTGGGTAATTCTGCCTAGTGCGTCATAGGTGTAATCCCTGCTGCCGTTGGTTTGGTCGTCGGTACAGATGAGGTTGCCAATAGTGTCGTATTGGTAACGGCGACCGATAAGGACGGCAGGGTCTGCTTTGTTGTGACCGTTCGGTTGGGCAATTTGTTGTTTCAGACGACCTAATGGGTCAAGTTGAAATTGGGTATTCAACTTGCCGATAGTCCGCTCGACTGGGCGATGCAGGGCATCACGCTCGATGTCGGCAAGGGTGGTGCCGTCGAGGTTGACGTGGTGTAAGTGCCCGCTGCCGTAATACAGGCGGTTTAAAATTTCACCTGTAGGCAGGATGGTTTGGATGCGGTTACCCAATACGTCGTAACGGTGTTCGGTAATCTGTGCAGTGACATCTTTGGAGTGTGAACGGCTGATACCGGATGTAAGGGATCCATCCAAGTGTATGAGCTGCTCTTTAACCAGTCTGTTGTGATCATAACTAAAACGAAGTTCACTATGGGCGTTATGTGCTTGGATCAGACGGTTAAGTTTGTCGTAGCGGTAGTGGGTGCTCAGGATTTCTCTGCCCTCTAAATGGCTGTCTTTTAACAAACTATTTCTTATCAGACATTTTAATTAATCTATATTTAACCCACACCCAAAAATAACAAAATTCAGTATATAATAATAAAACAGAAAAGATTATCATTCCTGAAGTCATAAAATATTCTGCTTTAGCACCACTTCGCAATGAAAATCCATAAAACATAAAACTTATGCCTACAATAAATGGAGTATATATGAATAATTGCAATTTACTTAATGGCCAAAATACCGAGTCAGGGGCAAAAAAAATTGTTGATCCACTTTTTTTATATTTTAAACTATTATCAATAAGCTGTTTACAATCTAACTGAATAACATATAAAAATGCCAGAAAAAACATTATGGCTAAACCATATAGATAATAGTTAAACAATTCTGTCCCTTTAAGATACGCACTTATAATATAAGGAATAGAGAAAAAATGTATGAATATACCTATATTTAAAAAAACAGACTGAAAAAACATTTGGCTAAGTGGGTTAGAAGATAATAGTTTCCTAATATAATAGAATATTAACAAATAAACAAATATTAATATTGTTAATAACAAACCAGCTATTGCTTGTTTTCCTACTCCCCAATCACTCGGAGATAAAACACTCACACCAAGTTCTTGCAGGACAAATGCGAATAAACCCATTTTAATCAAGTAGAACCGTCCAAGGTCCCTCAGAGGACGGTAATCTGCTTTTAGGAGTGAAAAATCATGTCGTTCTTTCATTTTTTTAAGATCCCCAAATTTTATCTTTTAATTTGCTACTCTGGTCGGCTACAAAATAGCCCACTCCCATAACTACTGCAAGGCCGATAAGAAGTACTGCTGCAGCCGGAAGAGTAAACCCAAATATAGCCATAAATGTCATTGTCGCAGCCAATGCAATATTTGATAAAGCAATGCCAACACCTGCGGCAAAAATGCTAATTCCAACCCTGCCTAAGAACGTGTTCATTGTCTCAGCCTCTGCTGTAAACTATCGGCATGAACAGAAAAACCTACCCAAGCGATATCAGTCGCGAGCAATTTGCGCCTCTCCTTCCCCTGCTGGAAAGTGCCCGTAAACGCACAGCGCCACGCCAGGTGGACTTGTACGATGTCTTTTGTGCCATTCTCTACCTGCAACGCACTGGCTGCTCCTGGCGCGCTTTGCCGGGCGACTTCCCCAAATGGCGCACCGTGCATTCCTACTTCCAGAGATGGACCGAACCACGCGAGAGTGGCATCAGCATCCTTGAGGAAGCATTAAAAAAATCAGGTAGTTGCGGAGCGCCGCAAGCAGGGGCGCCATGAAGCAACTACTTTTCTGATTATTGATGCGCAGAGTGTGAAGAACACGGATACCGCCATGGAAAAAGGCTACGATGCGGGCAAGAGGGTTAGCGGTATCAAGCGACATATAGCGGTTGACACGCAAGGTTTGCCGCATGCCCTTGCGGTAACGACGGCGGATGTTACGGATAGAAAAGGCTGCCTGGTGGCATTGGAACGTGGGCGGGATAATTTTGGTGCGATACAAAAAATCCTTGCTGACGGTGGTTACACGGGTAAGGCATTTGCTTCGTCGGTACAGGAGTTGATTGGTGCGCAGGTAGAGATTGCCAAACGAAACGAATTGCACCGTTTTGCAGTATTGCCGAAGCGATGGGTAGTAGAGCGCAGCTTTTCCTGGTTGGAAAAGAACAGGCGGCTTTGGAAAAACTGCGAGCGTAAGTTGAGTACCAGTCTGCAAATGGTAGCTTTGGCTTTCTTGGGAGTCCTGCTACGAAGACTATAAACACGCTCTAAGAACTTTATGTTGATTTTATAGTGGATTAAATTTAAATCAGGACAAGGCGACGAAGCCGCAGACAGTACAGATAGTACGGCAAGGCGAGGTAACGCCGTACTGGTTTAAAGTTAATCCACTATAAATTTGATATCCAGCTTTGCTAGATAGGTACGCATACGGGTACAGAACGAACGTGCTGCCGTCGCCCCGCGCGAAAAGCCGAACACATAAAGATTGACAGCCTCGATTTGGGGCAATTTGTTGTTTTTCAGCCTATTGATATAGCGTTGTCTGATTGTATTTTGGAAGAAATACTTCAGATTACTTTCAGTCATATACCGATTGCCTAAATGACGGGCAATCTGGTTCAATTCTTCTGACGGAATCTCTCCTTGCCCGCTCATCGACATCAGCAGGCTGAGCACTTGCAGCATCGCCCAAACAATGCGGGCATCGCCGTATTTGGCCAATGCCTCCCCTTTCCGGTTGCTTTTTTCATTGTCATTCTCATCGCCTACCTGCCTGAACGGCGTACCAACACCGGGGACATAGATTTTACGGTACATAGTTTTACGCGCCTGCGCTTCGGAGAAGTATTCGGCCTTTTCCTTTGCTGCAAATGTTGAGGGTACGGGCAAGGTGCGTTTTTCCCATTCGCCGTCGTAATAAACCCTAGCGGTCTGCCTGATCTGCTCTTCGGTTAGAACGCCCTTCCCCGGGAAAACGTCGTACAGCCTGGCCACATTGCTGTGGCTTTTTTCTTTGGTGCTGAAGTATTTATTATTGTTCGTGCCGTCGAAGAATACGCCGATATGGGCGTAGTTGGCACAGGTAGGAAGAGCACGGCCTTTGACATCGCAGGTCGGCGGTTGGAGGGATTTGCGGAAATCATCAACTATTTTTCGTTCCTCTCGTGTTAAGTCAAATGGACTATTAGGACACTTGTCTGCAAATTTCAAGGTTGCCATTTTTACTCTCCAAATATCGGCGAACGCCAGTCGATTTTACACATTTCTTTATTTGATATAGAAGAATACATTCTACCCTCTTTGCATTCTTGTTCAAATTTTAAACAATCATTATATGTCCAAGATTCAAATTCCACTGTATCCCTATTTTTCATATTTTGGATTTTTCTACATCTGATTCTATCTGCCTCAGCCATATTATCTGTTGAGTTTTCATAATGCGGCAGGTTCTTATAACAATGCGCCCTGTCATGCGCCCTCAGGCACGCACCCAACGTCCCGCCTTTCACGCTGCCCATCCAGCCAGGCTCACCGGGATAGCCGCCTCCGACCACCAGCTCCGCCTTATGCCCTTCTAAAAACACGATGAACACGTTATCCGGGCTGTCGTAGGCAGGCAGTGTCAACTCCTGGCTGTAAAGCTTCTCTTTACCTTCCCCAACTTCCTCCCATTTCAGCATATAACGTCCCTCCTTGCTGTTTTTGGGCAGGTTCAGGCAACATTCCCTGCTACCGCCTCCGTACAGCGAACGGACAATCCCGCCGCCTACGGGGTGATACCCTGCCAAATCCAACGGGTGGTCTGCTTCAATCGAGGGATCGGGTGCGCCCGAGATATCGTACAGGGCATAACGGATACCTCGGTCGGCATAGAAATTGACCGTGTCCATCGCCACATCAACCCCATCCGTCCTGCCCTGCGGGCGCGGCGGATTGCTTTTAAACATATTTCCCAATTCACGGTAGCCCTCGTCCCACACGGTTCCGCCGTTGGGTCCCGCCAGAGCGGCGGCAAGGCCTTCAAAGAAAAAGACGGGAGTAAAAAACAGCAGTCCGCCTGCAAAAAGCGCGGCCAGTGAAATGCCCAGTTTTTTTCGGATACGGGCAAATTTGGGCAGATTCATCATAATGATCAGAACGAACAATGTCGGAATGTATAAGTGGAATAAGGCAAAAGCGAAAAGGAAAATATCCATGTTTTATCCTTTAAGGGGTTTCAGACGGCCTCTTGATACTCAAATCTGCCCGGTAACGTGGTTTCATCCGATTTCCATATTTCCAACTTGTCCGGCAGTGATTGCAGATATCGGCCGATAAATCGATTCATTGAGAAAGATGGCGAAGCGATGTCTTCTTTTTCCACCTCTACCCGAATATCCATCCACAAATCAGATCGGATATTTTCATTTGTATTTCCTGACTGCATTAAATGTTCATACACTTTGACAAATAAAGTATAAGGTATCGAACCGTTCATTATGCCCTCATATTCGGCATCATTTAATTCTAAAATGCCTTTTAATTTTGAAACCGCCGCCGCATTCGGATTTTCAATCAAACGCCATTCGTTACCGATATCGGGATAAAACCATTTTGCAATCGGAGCAAAAAAATGAATCCGATGCTCGTTGGAAAACGTATTTTCCAAAACAGGCAGGATACGCGTATCGCCAAACCGCAAAATCAAAGGCTGACCGTCTTGAGTTTGACACAAAGAATATTGTCCCAAATGCTCAGCAAGTTCTTTTGCCTCCAAAGGAGAAAGAATGATGCTGTATAACGGTATATCCTGCATTTTTTCACAAATCTGCTTAATCTGACACGCAAAATCCCGTTTGTCCAACTCTAATAAAATGGGAGAAACGGTTTCATCTTCCATTTTCAGTACATTCCTCCATAACGGAATGCCTCCATAGCCCAACATTGCGGTACGTTGCATTTTTTTCAGTTGACTGCAATCCAGCAACAAATAAGGTTTTTGTGAAAAATCCTTATTCAAGGTTTGATTGGTAATTTGAATGAAATTTTGATAATCCATTTTATCCTCCTTGCAATGAGTTTAATGTTGCAAAAGGGCTACCGTTTTCCGCCGCACGCTTCAGACATTCCTCACATACAGTGAGCGGAAATTCGGGTAAGGGTATATTCAGACTATTCACCCCACCCACCACCAACGGCGCCCTCACCCTCACCACCTTCGGACTCCCGATCTCAACTTCCCCGTTGCTCAACTTGATATACGCCCCTTTGCAGGTAATCAGAATCTCTTCCTTCGCCGCAATGGTAATCTTTCCTGCGCTACTGGTTAACGTTGCATCCTTCAGCGCATTCAACTGCAACTCGTCATTCTGTGCCTGCACTTCCACTTTGCCCTGATTGGCCTGCACCTTGATGCCGCTGCTTTGCGCAAACAGGTTGAGGCTCTCTGCCGCATGGGCGGTCAGGCTTTGGCCGGCGGTGATGTCGGTATGGTTGCCGCTGACCAGGTGGATGTTTTCATTGGCGGTGTGCAGTTGGCTTTGCTGGGTTGCGGTGGCGATGCCGGCAGGGGCGGTTTGGATCAAACCGGCCTCTTTCAGGTCTTTGAGGGCGTCTTTCAGACGACCCCTTTGGGTTTCTTCATCGGTATTGTGGTTGTTGGCGGTTTGGGCGGCTTTGTTCAGGCTTTTGGCGAGGGAAAGTGCCTGTTCGAGTTGGGAAATGGCATCGTCCATATCCAGCACTTTGCCGTTGGCGTCTTGGTTTTGTGCGCTGACGAGTATGCCTTTACCCGCCCGTACTGCGCCCCAACCGTCGGTTCTGAGTTCGAAGCCTTCGCCGTTCTCTCCGCGTTTCTCCCTACCGCTGTCGACGATGTGGCCGAGGTTGAGTTGGGATTTTTGGTAGTCGGTGGCGAGTTTGATGTGTTCCTGACCTTTTTGGTCTTCCATCCTGAGTTTGTTGTTCGCCCAGGTACGGATGACGTTCCTTGTGTTCCAATCGGCAGGGATGTGGTCGGGATGGGCGCTGTCGTGCATGACGCCGGAGATATACGGACGGTCGGGGTTGCCTTGGACGAAGGACAGCATGACTTCGGTGCCTTCGTGTAAGGGGAAGTGGATACCGTATTCGGGACCGGCATAGGGTTTGGCGAGTCGGACGGGACGGCTTTCGCCGCCGGGACTCCATTCGTCCAAATCAAACGGCAGTTTGACGCGGTAGCGCCCCATGTCGTCGATGTAGGCGTAGGTGCAGTTCTCCGCCGCGGTCACCCGTGCGGGCAGTGTGCCGGCGATGTGGGGGCGCGGTGTGGTGCGTTCGGGGCGGAAGGTGTGTTGGGCGGGTATGGCGGTAAAGGTATGGCTGTAGGCGGTATCGCGGCTGCCGCTGTGTTCCATGCCGAGTACCAGCCAGCCGTCGGGGGCTTCGGGGAAGGCGGTATCGGTTTGGAACACTTTCATCGGCGCCATGGAGACGACGTTGCCGCTGCCGTTGGCGACGGTTTGGCGGCAGAGGACGGCTTCGTTCAACAGGGTCGTCTGAACTTTGGCTTCGTCGGGGGTTTTGGGATGAAGGCCCCAGTGTTGTTGTTTGCCCAGTAAGACGGTGTTGTCGGCTGACTCTTCTGATTGTTTGTTGTCGGTTTCGGCAAAGAGGTCGGTATCGGCGCTGCGGTAGTTGTAGTCGGCACTGCGTATGCCTTCGACGATGGGGTTGTGGCGGATGCTTAAGTTGAACAGCGCTTCGGTACCGACGCTTTCCAGCCCGGCATGGGGACGGTAGGAAACGGGCAGGCTTGGGTCTCGGAAGTAGTGTTCGGGACTGTCGCCGAAGACGACTACGTCGCCATGTTGTTCATGCTGTTCGAAGGCGTACCAAATACCTTCTTCCTCACACAGACGGTTGATAAAGTCAAAGTCGCTTTCGAGGTACTGGGTCACATACTCGCGGACGGTGTAGCTGCGGCTTTTTTGGAAACGGTAGTCGACACCGGAGAAGCCGTGATGCTTGAAGACGGCAGCGACGATGTCGGGGACGGTTTGGTTTTGAAACAGTCGGGAGGATTGGAAATGTTTTAAAGCCGCGAAACGCGGCTCTAAAACAAAGCGGTAAACGGTTTCATCCTTGGATACGGACAGCTTCTCGCATGAAGTCACAATGCCCTGCCATTGTTTCGCCGGAGATTCGTCCGAACCGGCTGAAAAGGCGGCGGCGACTTCGGACAATACGGCCTCCTGCGGACGGATTTCAAACGCTGCTCGCTGGTTGAGGTAGGAAGACAGCGGCAGGGAGGAATCGGTAGAGGTGGCGGTGATTTCGACGCGGTAGGCGGTGTTGGCGGCTTCGGAGGCGGTGAAGGATTTGACGGAGAGTGATGGGGAGAATCGGGCGAAGGTAAGGTGGTAGGATTGGCGGGCGGTTATGACAGGATAATTTTAGAATGACAATGAATTTGGTATGTTAACTTGGATAATGACTATGATAAAGCGAATGGGATGAATAGGGAAAAGGCCGTCTGAACGGTTGAAATAAGGGATAAAGAGTCATTTTACCCTGCCCTATTCCACTATTCAGGGGAAAGGTGGTAAATTAAGTAGCCAAATTTTTCTTAAAACCTATTGATTTTATACTAAAAATTGGAGTACTATGAGCATACTCTCAGAGCATCATTAATTCTCATTTGACATATAGGAACAATAAGTGGAATTTGTAGAAGAATAGGGAAAAGGAAATTAATTTATATTATGTAAAATTATTGCATTTTACTTTTCTTAGTTTTAATTATTACCACAAATCCCTTAAATTCCTATACAAGAATTTAGGGGATTTCCCATAAGTATTTTCTTCCAACAAAACCGTACAAGCTATAATTACCAAACATGTTAACCACTTTCTCCGCTGAAGTTGGAGCAGGTGCTGGTTCATCAGCCAATCAATTCGTACCTAAATTGATAAAAACTTTGCCCTTAAATATTTCTGTATTGACAGAAATAAAAGACAAAAATAAAATACCCTTACTATGAAACTGAATCCGACCACTGAAAAATTTATCCTCCACTGGGGCGAAATGGGCACTAAATGGGGCGTCAACCGTACCGTTGCACAAATCCATGCCCTGCTCTACATCTTAGGCAGACCGATGAATGCCGAAGAAATTACCGAAACGCTCGGCGTAGCGCGCTCCAATGTCAGCAACAGCATCAAAGAGCTGCAAAATCTGAGGCTGGTGCATACCGTGCATATCTTGGGCGACAGACGCGATCATTTTGAAACTTCAGACGACGTCTGGACTTTGTTCCGCACCATCGCAGAAATGCGCATGCAGCGCGAAATCGAACCGACGCGGCAATTTTTGCAAAGCCTGATCGATAGTCCTGAATTTAGTCAGGAAAATGAAACCGCCAAACAGCGAATCCGGCAAACCCATGATTTCATCAATACGCTGACCATATGGGCAAATGAAATGCTGAAGCTTTCCACCTCAACCATGGTGAAAATTTTAAAAATAGGCGCCGGAATACAGAAATTTTTCCGATGATGCCTCCCCAATTGATTTACAAGACACAACCCCCGGTTTCTCTTACTCAATCATAGGTGTGTTATGGCACATTCAACAGATGATTATTTCGACTATCCGAGAGGCAGAGTCATCACCGTTTATGCTGCATCTACGGTATTTTTTGCATTTAGTATCGGCTACTATGCTTTATTCTTTACCGTACCGGCCCTAATTTGCGGTTTGATCTTAAGCTTGACGTCTACATACAGGGACTTACGCGGCCTTATCCGGGCAATCATAACCGGATCATTATGCTTATGCGGTTGCCTATATCTTTTACTGTTTGGCGCAGATTTTGTCACCAGCCTCCTAGCAAGCGTGGTAATAGGCGGTACTTATTCTTTGATTGTTGGCGTTTTGAGCTTGCCCAATCCTCCGGGGGAGGATGATATTCAGGAACCTGCCTAATTTTTTTACCCTTATATTTCTCTTTTGACAGAAATTTTAGAAATTACAGGCTAAATATATAAATAAACCGAAATGAAATTAGGAAACCAATATGTCCGACAAAACTACACGCAATCTCCCTGCCTACCTGTCTTACTCGATGGGGCTGCTATGGCTGTGGAGCGGTACCCAACCTCTGTTTTTCATGCCCGAAATGTCATTGGATTTGCTGCATTCGGTCGGTATTCCCGATCCGTTGCTGTGGCCGACATTAATCGCCGCTTCACTGCTGGACATCGGTTTTGCCTTTTTATGCTTCAGCCGCTTTCGCGCCCGTTCCGAAATATGGCTGCTGCAATTGCTGACCGTCGCGGCATACAGCCTGATTATTGCTTTCAGGCTGCCCGAAATGTGGGCGCACCCATTTGCGCCTTTGGTAAAAAACCTGCCGATTATGGCTACTTTATTTTTCCTGTATCAATCCGTAGGAGATAAAAAATGAACACCTATTTAATCGTTAAAACCCTGCACATCATCTCGGCTACCTTAATGGTCGGCACCGGTTTTGGTACAGCGTTTTACCTCTTTTGGGCAAACCGCAGCGGTTCGGTCGCCGCGCAGTCGGTCGTATCGCATTGGGTCATCAAAGCAGATTGGTGGTTTACGACCCCCGCCGTCATTTTCCAACCCTTGTCCGGCTTATGGATGCTGTACGAACGCGGCTATACCGTTTCCACCATGCTGGAACAAAATTGGGTATGGATGACGCTCGGTTTATACATCCTTGCAGGCATTTGCTGGCTGCCTGTTGTCTGGCTGCAAATCCGTATGGCAAAGATTGCCGAACAAGCGCATAAAGAAAACGCAGACACCATTCCGGAACCCTATTGGCGTTACGCCAGACGCTGGGAATTGCTGGGCTATCCCGCCTTTTGCGCCACTATCGTGATTTACTTCCTGATGGTGATGAAACCGATTTAAAGATTTTCAGACGACCTCAGCAATACCATAAAGAAAAACCATGAACATCATCATTTTCGGAGGCAGCGGCTTCATCGGCAGCCGTACCGCCCAAATCTTAAAAGAACAAGGTCACCAAGTTTGCACGCCCGACCGCCGCGCCTTCGATTTTCTTCATCCCGATGAAACCGCTGCACGCCGTTTATTGGAAGGGCAAGACGTCCTCATCAACTGCATCGGCATCATGAGCCGTCATGCAGAAATACTCGAAACCGTACACCACCGCACGCCCAAACAGCTCGCCGCATGGACAAAAGCAGCGGGCATAAAACGCTGGGTGCAACTATCCGCACTGGGTGCCGACCCATCTCAATCCATCAACTTTGTCGGCAGCAAAGGACGTGGAGATGATGCCGTCGCCCAAAGCGGCATCCCGATTGCCATAGCCCGACCATCCGTCGTTTACGGGCGAGGGGGAACCAGCTGCGAACTGTTCATCAAATTAGCCCGCCTCCCTTTGCTTCCCCTGCCGGAAGGCGGCCGCTTTCATTTGCAGCCCGTCCATCTTGCCGATGTTGCCGAAGGTTTGGCAAAACTTGCCGTCCAAACCAACACCGGCCACAGCATTATCAATATGACCGGCAGCCAGACGCTGACCTTGGCGGAATACCTGACCACCCTCCGCCAAACCCTGCACCACAAACCGCCACAACATATCCTACCTGTTCCCCTGCGCCTGATTGACCCTGTGCTGCCGTTGGCAAACCTCCTCAGCAACGGTATTATCAGCCGTGACAGCTTTGCCCTGCTCAAACAAGGTTCATGCGCCGATTATTCTGATTTTGAAGCTTTATTGGGGAGAGCGCCATTAGCTGCGGAAAACTTTTCCCGTCAAAGCTGAATCAGCCATACACATATGCAACGGAAAATTAGATTTCAGACGAGATTTACCTGCTACAATTCATCTTTTTTATTCTTGACATTATGAAAACCGTGCGTGTTTGTACTATAACGGACAAACTTAGCATTAACGTGGCAATACTGGTGCAAATCGAAACGTAAAGAAGCAACGACAACCGTAAACTGTAGAAACCAGTAACGTTGTTTACAGTATTTCCAGGAGAATACTGAAACATGAACATGCACAAAAACACCCGCCTCACACCGCACCACCGCCAAGCCATTTGGCTGGCCTACACGCAGGAAAAGGAAAGCGTCACCTCTCTGGCACGCCGCTACCAAGTCAGCCGCGTCACCATTTACCGCGCCCTTAAAGCCGCAAGGGCCAAGCTGCTCAAACCGCAAACCAGTACCAACAACCGTTTCAAACAGGCAAAGTACGGAATGAAACGCCTGGCCAAGGTAGAACGCAGCATTCAGGAAAAACTCAAAAAGCAGGCCAAACGCTACAATAAATCCTACCCCGGAGAGCTGGTGCATCTCGACACCAAACGGCTGCCGCTGCTCAAAGGGCAGAAAGCCACCGATAAGCGGGATTACCTGTTTGTCGCCATCGACGATTTCTCAAGGGAGCTATACGCCGCCATTTTGCCGGACAAAACCGCAGACAGCGCCGCCAAGTTTCTGACCGAACACCTGATTGATCCCTGCCCATACCTGATTGAGTGCGTTTACTCCGACAACGGTACGGAATACAAAGGCTCGGCCAACCATGCTTTCGGTGTAGCCTGTTACGAGAACGGGATTGGTCAAAAGTTTACCCGGGTTGCCCGTCCGCAGACCAACGGTAAGGCGGAGCGGGTTATCCGTACCCTGATGGAGATGTGGCATGAGAAACAGTCGTTTGAGAGTCCGGAACACCGGTAAAAGGGGTTGTGTTGCTTTGTTAATTTTTATAACACGGTGAAGCCGCACCGAAGTTTGAACGGTGATACGCCGTTTGAGGTCTTGCAGGCTTATTTTTCTCAACCTGTTGTGTAAACAATGCGACGATTTCCTACAATTAAAATATCTACTTCGTCATTCTTACCCTTCCTATGCTGGAATAAACGTAGCGGCATAAGTTTACTGATTTTAATCTGTAATACCTATAAAAAAGGTCGTCTGAAAACAAAAATCCGTTTTCAGACGACCTTTTTCCATTCCAACAATCAAGCCAAGCTGACTTCCAAGTTGTCAATCAGACGCGTCGTTCCCAAGCGGGCGGCGGCGAGGACGACGAGGGCTTTGTCGCCGGTGCGTGCGACGGCGAGGCTCTCGGCATGGCGGATTTCGACGTAATCAACCACCCAGCCGGCTTCGGTCAGGCGGCGGACGGTTTCTGTTTCCAGTCCGACATAATCGAGATTGCCGTTTTTGAGTTCGGCGGCGACGCGCTGCAATTCGCGGTACAGACGCGGGGCTTCGGCGCGCTCGGCTTCACTGAGGTATTGGTTGCGGCTGGAAAGTGCAAGTCCGTCGGGAGCGCGACCGGTATCGACGGGAACGATGTCGATATTGAAATTCAGGTCTTCGACAAAGCCTTTGATAATCGCCAACTGCTGGTAGTCTTTTTTGCCGAAGCAGGCGGTATCGGGTTGGACGATGTTGAACAGTTTGCTGACGACAGTAGCGACACCGCGGAAATGACCGGGGCGGAATTTGCCGCACAATTCGTTTTGGAGGTTGGGCGGTTCGACGTTGAAACGTTGCTCGACATTGGGATACAGCTCTTTTTCGTCGGGCGCGAACACGACAGCTACGCCTTCGTTGGCGAGTTTGTCGGCGTCTTGCTGCAAGGTGCGCGGGTATTTGTCGAAATCCTCGCCCTGTCCGAATTGTAGGCGGTTGACGAATATGCTGACGACGACGTTGTCGGCGCGTTTTTTGGCTTCGCGAACAAGGGCGAGATGGCCTTCGTGCAGATTGCCCATAGTCGGCACAAGGGCAACGCTGCCTGCGTTTTTGCGCCATTCGCGTAATTCTTTAATGGTATGAATGATTTGCATGGTGGAAAATGTCCTTTATCTTTTTCGGGATTGCGGCGCGCAGCCACTATGTTTTGTCAGCCCGAAAATCACGCGCCGATTATACGCTGGGAACACGGACAAACAAAGGTCGTCTGAAATTCGGTTTTCACGATGAAAACCTTTTCAGACGACCGTTTTTAGTTATAAACATCAAGCAAACGAATGTTCCGCAGCGGGGAAGGTTTTGGCTTTGACTTCATGGACATAGGCTTCAACGGCGGCTTGGATGCTGTCTTTGCCCTGCATGAAATTTTTGACGAATTTGGCAGTTTTGCCCGGAAAAATGCCGAGCATATCGTGCATGACCAAAACTTGTCCGTCGCAATCCACACCTGCGCCGATGCCTATGGTCGGGCAAGAGACGGTTTCGGTTACTTTTTTCGCCAATTCCGCCGGCACGCATTCCATCAATACGATGGCAGCACCCGCTTGGTCGTGTGCTTTCGCATCTGCCAACAAGGCTTCCGCCTTATCGCCCCGCCCTTGCACTTTATATCCGCCAAACGCAAACACGGACTGCGGGGTCAAGCCGATATGGGCGCAGACGGGAATGCCGCGCATTTGCAGGAATTCGGTGGTTTCCGCCATCCAAACGCCGCCTTCAAGTTTGACCATATGCGCGCCTGCCGCCATCAGTTCGGCAGCGGCGGCAAACGCCTGTTCTTTACTCTGCTGATACGCACCGAAAGGCAAGTCGCTGACAATCATCGCGTTTTCCGTACCGCGCGCGACGTTTTCGGTGTGGTAACACATATCGCGCAGGCTGACGGGCAGCGTGGATTTTCGCCCCTGCACGGTCATGCCCAAGGAATCGCCCACCAGCAAAACATCGACTCCGGCGTTATCCATCAACGCGGCAAAGCTGGATTCATAGGCGGTCAGCATGGCGATTTTTTCGCCTTCTGCCTTCATCTTTTGCAGTGTGTTCACAGTAATCATTAGAATGTGTTCCGCCTTTTTCAGACGACCTTTTAGATTAAAACGGGCTATTATAGTGAAATGGCCGCCGCCCTGCCACCCGAACGGCAAACGCAAAACAGCCCGACTGCTTTCACAATCGGGCTGTTTGATTGGTGCCGGCACCAAGAGTCGAACTCGGGACCCCCTGATTACAAGTCAGGTGCTCTACCAACTGAGCTATACCGGCTTACTGAAATACCTTGCGGCACCTTCAGCGATAAACTGGTGCCGGCACCAAGAGTCGAACTCGGGACCCCCTGATTACAAGTCAGGTGCTCTACCAACTGAGCTATACCGGCAAAGAAGCCGAATTATGCCGTTAACTGCCCCACTTGGCAATAGCTTACTGCCCACAAAGTAAATTTTTATAAAAAATATCTGATTTAAAAAGAAATTTATTTCAAGCGTAATGATTACCCCATATATAAACCAAGCCGCTCAGGCATATAGCCGAAAGGTCGTCTGAAAAACACCCGCACAAAAAGCATTTCAGACGACACTTGTAAGCCGCCGCCACCTTTTGCACTTTGTTACATTAACTTTTGCACTCGGTGCGTTTTAAAAGTTGCGGCAGCTTTTGCACTATCGAATAGCAGAAAATAACAAAGCGACGGAAACGCCGCTTTGTTATTACCAGTTACAAATAATGTAACTCTTTGCCTTGACAATAATCTTGCCAGCGATAACAGCCTCGACAGCAGGCAAGAAATGTGCACCGCCGTCATGAGGCAGAGATAACGGCATAATCCCGTCTTTTTGAGCCTGTTTGTCAGCCTCATTTGGCGTGATTCCAGTATCCGCCCAAATCTGCTCTGACAACATGTACGACTCAATGTCATATACGTTTTCGCCGTACGTTGTGCGTATCCACTTGTTTAGCTCATCTTTAAGCTGATGGCGTTAGGGATGTTCTTCTTTAGACCATTCCGCCTTGTTATCAGCCCAAATAGGCAAGACAATATATCGAGGTGTATCTTTTGGCTGTACAAGGGCGATACACTTTTGGATGTACCCTTTAACACGCTCTAACTCCGCCTGCCAATTGCCCCAGTTAGCGCCGTTAACATCGTTTTTACCAGTGGCAAGGACGCCAATGCCATCGATGCCGCCACTATTTTTAGGCGTACGGGATATTTATCGCCTACAACGACACTATGGGACTGGTTGTAGCGCAGGTAGATTTTGACATTTGCAGACTGCCCTACGATAGAGACTTCAATTCCGCCCAATAATGACAAAATTTTAATGCAAAATGAATGGATTCACATTTTCGCCGTAAACCAATTCTCCCTCTACAAACACATTCTGGCCTTTTGCTGGAATGGTATCGACATTAAATTTAACATCAACAGGAGACCCATCCATCGACATAAGCGCATAGGATGCCAAGCTGCCGCCTTGGGCATTGTTGATAACTGGGATGTTATCGTCTTTTGCTACTTTTATTGCGTGGTCTCCAATGCGCGCATTTGTCGAGTCGCCAAAAAAGCTGATACTGCGCTTGAGGTTGGCAAATCGATTAGCGGCTGGCTGGCTTTGCACGGCTCCATCGCTATTTGCCGGTGGGTTAGCTGACTCTCCGTTTGCATCGAAGTGGCCGCCCGCGCTGAGATACCGTTCGCCCGACTTGGAGCGAATCAGGTCGAAAATTTTGTCCTTATTAAAGCCGGGGAACTGGGTAATATGTTCGGTAATCAGGCTGTTGTTAAGATAGCAATCATTATCGACTATCGGATAGGTCGTGCTGTTCAGACCGGCCTCCGCCGTACCTTTTTCGGCCAATCCGGTACCAATGTGAGGACGCTCCTTCGTCCACCCATCAATGGGGCGGAACAGCATCTTATCTAAATCAGCCCCGCGAACGTAACCATATTTGAGATATGCTCGGGTGCGGATATTACCGCCATGAATAATGCGGTTACCATCAGACCCGTCGCACAAGTGGAATACGTCTTGCCCCATCTCCTCGACGATAAACCACGCCTTACTGAAGTCGATAGTATTAAACATAAATCGTCGAAGCGACAAACACGATTGACCACCATGCAGGGTCATCGTGATGGGATGAGGCTGACCATTAAGCTTAACGCCACGGCTGACCGTACGGTTGTCCTCTCCATAAAAATCCGGCGCATAGCCTTTATTTTTGGTCGTCGGGAACACGCCACCGCGGGAGCTTATGTATACGTTTGACGGCAGCTTGTCCAAAAACGCCTGGATCAACTGCACAATTTTTTCAGGGCTTCTTCCGGCCGCTTATTGGTTTCGTACCAGCGCGTGCGCACCTTGTTTTTCAAATCCGCAGGCAGCGCGTCCTCAACGTAGTCCTGTACTTTTTTAACCGTCTCGTCTGAAGGGAGTCCGTTTTCGGATGTGATGACCACATCCACAGTCCCTAAGCCTCGGCGCAACGGGTGCACATAAGCCGCCGTAACGCCGTCAACGCTCAATGCCCAATTTTGGTAGTCGTACTTGTTGCCTCCTGCAGGCGGACGGCGCAGAATTTCCAACAGCCGCGCCAAGAGCGAGGCGTCGGTTTCGCCGTCCGTACCGCCCTGAGCCGATACGGTGCAGTCAGATGACACGCTAACCGGAGCCGCCATCATCTCGGCAGCCTTTTCGCGGGTGTTCGCCGCCGCACCTGCTTCCAATGCTGTGATTCTGACCCTGCCTATGCCACTTGCGCCGATTTCGCCTGCGAAACGTACCTGATACATCCGATTGCCTGCTCTGATTTGCATTCCAGCAGCAATGCGGCTGCCCGCAATGCCTGTCAACACCGCTTCACCCGTGGTGGTAGTCGGATTTCGTCGGTAAATACCGCGCATGGCGGCGTGCCGCTCCAAATAATCGCTGTCCGCCGTATCCGGGAAAATCTGGCGCGCAATCCAGTGCTGGTGTGCGTACTGCCCCGACGTGCAGCTAGCCAAACGGCTGGCGTGGACGAAATGGTCGCTGTCCTCGCTGACGTCTGCCGACGGCCAAATACTCTTCGTATCGCGCAGTATCGCTTCGCGGATTTCCTCGAATGTCGGGGTTTTAAACACGGGTCAATTGCCTTTTAAATCGGTTTTAAATCAGGGGGACTTTATGGCTGGCTGTGTAATCAAACGTTCCTGCGGAGGTTTGGACGCGGATACGCAGTATCAGACCGCCGCTTTCTGGTTGCTCAGCCCTGACGTCTATACTGTCAACCCTGCCGCTGTTGACGATTGGCTGTAAGGCTTCTGACGCATACTGCTCCGCCAACAGGCGGACGCGCTCCAAGTCTTTCTCACGCTGCAACAGGTGCAGCAGCGAGCCGACTGTCTTCCGCCCACCAACTCCCCAAAGGCGTCAGCAGGCGGATATAAACTGCGTTTTGCAGGTTGTCGGTCGTGCGACCTGTGTAGTCGCCGCTGCTTGTGTCCAGTTGCTTGTCCATGTTGGCATTGTCCTGTTTTCAGACGGGCTATCGGAGCATAAGTGTTTCAACCCCTTAAACAAAAAGCCGTCCCTTTCGGGTGGCAATATATAAGGTCGTCTGAAAATATCGTTCCTCAATCCAACGCCGAACCGTTTTCAGACGACCTTTTGCTATAATCCGTCCGTTTCCCCACGCCCCTTTTGATATGAACACCCCAAAAGCCTTTGCCATCCTCGGCCCGACTGCCGGCGGGAAAACCGCCCTTGCCTTGAAAATCGCCGAAGCCCTGCCGGTCGAAATCATCAGCCTCGATTCCGCGCTGGTGTACCGCGATATGGACATCGGCACGGCAAAGCCGACGGCTGCCGAGCTTGATGCCGTACCGCACCACCTTATCGACATCATCCCGCCGACGGAGTCTTACAGCGCGGCGGAGTTTGTCGGCGATTGCGTGCAGCTGGCGGAGGAAATCCGCGCGCGCGGCAGGCTGCCTTTGATAGTCGGTGGCACGATGATGTATTTCCACGCGCTAACCGAAGGCTTGAACGACCTGCCCGAAGCCGATGCCGCCATTCGTGCCCGGTTGCAGGAAGAAAAACAACGATACGGCTTGGCGCATCTGTATCAAAACCTGCAAACCATAGACCCTGAAACTGCAGGTCGTCTGAAACCGAACGACAGCCAACGTATCGAACGTGCTTTGGAAGTGTACCGCCTGACCGGCAAGCCCTTGAGCGCGCATTTTGCCGAAAAAGCCGACTACACCCCGCCGCTCGACCTCTGCACCACCGCCCTGATTCCTGAAAACCGCGCCTTGCTGCATGAAAATATCGCCTGCCGTTTCACGCAAATGCTGGAACAAGGCTTCATCGACGAAATGCGCGCCCTGCGCCAAAAATATCCCGAGCTGACCGCCGATATGCCCGCCATGCGCTGCGTCGGCTACCGGCAGGCATGGGATTACCTCGAAGGCTTGACCGATTACGACACCTTTGTCGAAAAAGGTATTGCCGCCACCCGCCAGCTTGCCAAGCGCCAACTCACTTGGCTGCGCAAAATCCCATTGGCGCACAGCATCGACCCCTACACTGACGGCAACCACGTTCAGACGACCTTAGCACTCGTGCGCCGCCATTTCCAAATTTAAAACGCTATGCCGACCCTGTTGACCACGCCGCCCGTCGCCCCGCAAACCTTAGCCGCCCTGCAAGCCCTCGGCATCCGCAGCGTAGAGGAGCTGCGTGACATCGGTTCCGTCCAAGCCTTTCTGCTGCTCAAAGCTGCCGGACTGACCGTCACCCGCAGCACGCTTTGGCAACTCGAAGCCCTGCTGCTCGGCATCAAACCGCAAGAGCTGCCGCAAACGCAGAAAACCGCTTTGGAACAAGCCCTTAAAAACCATCCGCCCGTCGCCGTTTTCCCCACGTCGTCTGAAATGGAAACCTTCATGCGCGCTGCCTTGATGCAGGCAGAACAATCCGCCCGCATCGGCGAAATCCCCGTCGGCGCGGTCGTCGTTTCCAACAACCGAATTATCGCCGCCGCCCACAACACCTGCGTCAGCGACCACGACATCAGCCGCCACGCCGAAATCCGCGCCCTTGCCGCCGCAGGTGCCGCCCTCCAAAACTACCGCCTCGACGGCTGCGACCTCTACATCACGCTCGAACCCTGCGCCATGTGTGCCTCCGCCATCATCCAAGCCCGCGTCCGCCGTGTCATCTACGGCGCAGCAGAACCCAAAACCGGCGCGGCGGGCAGCGTTGTCAATCTGTTTGCCAACCCGCTGCTGAACAAACACACGGCAATCAAAGGCGGCATTTTGGAAGGCGAATGCAAAGCCGTTTTACAGGCGTTTTTTCAGACGAGGCGGAAACAGTATTAAGCGCAAAAAAGGTCGTCTGAAAACTTAAATCCAAGATTTCAGACGACGGCGGATTCGCATTTGAAGTGCAACTTTCCATAACAGAAAAAGGCCAGTATGCGGTAGCATACGGCCTTTCCTGCAAGAAAGATTGCCATGAGCTACACACAACTGACCCAAGATGAACGATACCATATCCAATACCTGTCCCGCTACTGCACCGTCGCCGAAATCGCCAAACAACTTAACCGCCACAAAAGCACCATCAGCCGAGAAATCAAGCGGCACTGCATCCAAGGACAGCAATACAGCGCCGAAAAAGCACAGAAGCAAAGCCGGCTGACCAAACAGCACCGGCGAAAACCCTATAAGCTCGATTCGCGGCTGGTTCAACACATCGACACCCTTATCCGCCGCAAACTCAGTCCCGAACAAGTATGCGCTTACTTACGCAAACACCACGGGATCACACTCCATCACAGCACCGTTTACCGCTACCTTCGCCAAGACAAAAGCAACAGCGGCACTTTGTGGCAACACCTCAGAATATGCAGCAAACCCTACCGCAAACGCTACGGCAGCACATGGACCAGAGGCAAAGTGCCCGACCGCGTCGGCATAGAAAACCGACCTGCTATCGTCGACCGGAAAACCCGCATCGGCGATTGGGAGGCCGACACCATCGTCGGCAAAAATCAGAAAAGCGCGTTATTGACCTTGGTCGAACGCACTACCCGCTACACCATCATCTGCAAATTAAAGAACTTAAAAGCCGAAGACACTGCCCGGGCGGCCATTAGGGTATTAAGGGCATATAAAGCCAGAGTCCACACCATCACCATGGATAACGGCAAAGAGTTCTACCAACACACCAAAATAGCCAAAGCATTGAAGGCGAAAACCTATTTTTGCCGCCCTTACCATTCGTGGGAAAAAGGGCTGAATGAGAACACCAACGGACTCATCCAACAATATTTCCCCAAACAAACCGATTTCCGAAACATCAGCGATCGGGAGATACGCAGGGTTCAAGATGAGTTGAACCACCGGCCGAGAAAAACACTTGGCTACGAAACGCCAAGTGTTTTATTCTTGAATCTGTTCCAACAACCGGTGCCCTGGTGTTGCACTTGAAATCCGAATCCAAGGAACTTTTTACGGCAAGCAGTAAAGCAACGCTAGCACAACCCTAAATATAGTGGATTAAATTTAAATCAGGACAAGGCGACGAAGCCGCAGACAGTACAGATAGTACGGCAAGGCGAGGCAACGCCGTACTGGTTTAAAGTTAATCCACTATAGTTTTGCCTCATTTCAAACAATGGGCCAACCAAATGCCCGCTGCCGTCAATATAAACGAACCGCCGACATGGAGGCATACGGATAATGCAGCAGCCACCCACCGCCCCTCCTGCATCATAGCCACCGTCTCAAGGGAAAAAGAGGACAATGTGGTCAGACTGCCTAAGAAACCGGTAATCAACAGCAAACGCCATTGAGGATCTGCAACCCATTCGGCACAAAATCCGATAAGCAAAGCCCCTATCCAGTTTGCAGCCAGCGTCCCCCAGCCCAAAAGCGGCGCAACGGGAAGCAGTAGACCAAGTATCCAACGCAACACCGCGCCGACAACCGCCCCTAGGGTGACCGGAAAAATATTTAAGAAGTTCATAATCAAATTAAAAACAAACTGAAATTACCGTACGCAAGGTTGTCTGAAAATAAAAATACCGATTTCTTCAAGCTTTTTACAGACATACTTGCTTAGATTGCAACCAAAGTTCAAATTACTTTTACCAAAGGTAACGATAAAACTGAAATAAACGATGAGTGTTATAATAAGTAAATTGTAGGTCGTCTGAAAAGGAGTAATCGACATGCCCCGACGCGTCTTTATCGTACACGGTTTTGAAGGCAATCCGCACGGCAACTGGTTTGACTGGCTCTCGGCACAAGTCCGCGCCGCAGGCTTCCAAGCCGACTCGCTGGCGATGCCCAATCCCGAACGGCCGACCGTTTCTTCTTGGCAGTTCGCCCTCGACCAACACATCGGCAAACCCGACGAAAGCACCTTCTTAGTCGGACACAGCCTAGGCTGCATCACCCTTCTGCACTTCCTCAGCCGTCAGCAGCCCGAAAAAATCGGCGGCTTAGTACTGGCGGCAGGATTCGCTGACCCACTGCCCCCTCTGCCCGTCCTTGATGCCTACATAAAAGGGGCCGCGCCCGAATTCGACATCCTGCGCAAAATCCAAATGCCTAAACACTGCATTGTCTCCGACAACGACACCCACGTTCCGCCCGAATTGACCTTGAGTATGGCGGAAAAACTCAAAAGCCCCGTTACCCACATCGCCAAAGGCGGACACCTGATGGCATCCGACGGCTTCACAGAACTGCCGCAAGCTTGGGAAGTATTGAAACCGATGCTTACGGGCTAGAATATCAGCCGTCAAGCACTTCAAATTTCACATTACAGGGCATCTGCCCGCAAAAAAACGAATCGACATTCTATCACCTGCAATACCTGAATCCCGAATCCATCATGTCCGTCAACCATTACGAAAATTTCCCCGTCGGCTCGCTTGTCATGCCGCGCCGCCTGCGCAAGCCTACCCATGCCGTTTACACTTTTGCGCGCACTGCGGACGACCTCGCCGATGAAGGCAATGCCGAGGCCGATGAACGCTTGCGCGCTTTGGACGAACTCAAATCCGAACTCGACCGCATACAGCGCGGTGAAGCGCCGCTGACCCCGCTAATGCAACGTTTGCAACGTGAAGCCATCGCGCCTTTCAAGCTGCCACTGCAGCCGTTTTACGATCTTTTGTCCGCATTCAGTCAAGATGTTGTCAAAACCCGTTATCAGGATTTTGGCGACCTGATCGATTACTGCCGCCGTTCCGCCAATCCGGTCGGGCGCATTATGCTGCACCTGTACGGACAAACCGACGAAGTCAGCATCGCCCAAAGCGATGGCATCTGTACCGCGTTGCAACTCATCAACTTTTGGCAGGACGTTGCCGTCGATTGGCAGAAAGGCCGTGTTTATATCCCGCAGGACGACTTGCAAAAATTTAACGTCAGCGAAGCGCAAATCGCCGAAGGTAAAGCAGATTTTGCGTTCCAAAGACTGATGGCGTATGAATGCAACCGCGCGTTCCAAATGCTCAAAGGCGGTTCGCCCTTGGGTAAAACGCTGAAAGGCCGTTTGGGATTTGAATTGCGGATGATTATTGTCGGCGGACAACTGATTTTGCAGAAACTGGACGGCTGCAAATACGATATGTTTACACAACGCCCTATTTTGGATAAAAAAGATTGGCTGATTATTTTGAAACGGGCATTCTTGAAGAAATAAACCGGCCGGCGCAAAAGGTCGCCTGAAAACTCAGCTTCAAGGCTGTTTTCAGACGACCTCATCACAGCCCTCTCATCAAATGTATCTTGAAAAATAGTTACCTTATCCTCGTTTGTAGTGAGAATACATCGCCAACCTAATCAATAATTTCAAATCGTAAAAATTATTCTCTTTGAACTTGGCAAGGCAACGTCCTACTTGTTAAACCCGCCATAAACTCATTTACTTGGGATATACATAAATCAAACGTTGTCTGAAAGCCTGACGGTTTTCAGACAACGTTTAATATATGATCTATTGAAACGCCGACATTCGGCTTAAGCCACTGCCTGCCGCCATTGCGCCAAAAGCTGCTTCAATACATCAGGCTGATCGTGTCCGTTGCGGATAGCGGCTTCCAACCATTTACACGCTTCATCTGCATCATGCGCTATGCCCGTTCCGTTAAAATAAAGGCAGGCAAGATTGTATTGCGCCATTGCATCATGGTTTAGTGCCGCTTTTTCGAACCATTCTGCCGCCTTGGCATAATTCTGTGCCGTACCGTGTCCGTTGTAATACATCATGCCCAAATTGGTCTGCGCCTTCCCATGACCCAATAAAGCCGAACGTTCATACAGCCTCAACGCTTCCGAATGATCGGGATGGCGGTTCAAACCATAATGCGCGGCAAACGCCTGCTGATAAAGTTGCTCTGCTTCCTGCTTCTTCAAAGCTTTTTCTTTTGCTTCAGCATATTCCTCAGACTTATTGCCCAAGGCAATATCGGCAAGTAGTTTCTGATGTGCCTGCATATTTCCTTTATCCGCTGCCTGACGGTAATAGCGCCGTGCCTTCATAGGGTCGGGAAGCACACCCAGACCATAACGGTAAATATCGCCCAAAATCCTTAAGGCTTCGGAATGCTGCTGTGCAGCCGCTTTTTCCGCATACGCATGAGCCTTGCCGGTATTGCGTTCCACCCATTTTCCCAATAGGTAAATTTCTGCCAATCTTACCTGTGCGTCGCTGCTGCCTCCTCTTGCCGCAGCCTTCAAACGGTGTATGGCCTCTATCGGATCAGTTTCCAGCAGTAAATCCGCCAACATGGTTTGTGCGGCAGCAATCCCGCTATCAGCTGCATGGCGCAGATGAACGACGGCAAGCTGCTTGTTCGGTTCGGTTCCCTGTCCCAATTTATATTGCAATCCAAGCTGCCAATGTGCTGCAGGAAAATCTTGCTCCGCAGCTTGTCGGTAAAACAAATGTGCCTGAGCAAAATCGGGAGGCGAGGCATATTGATGGTGTTGCGCTAAAAAGTATAATGCCTGCGGATGATGCTGAGCGGCAGCCATGTACGCCCATTGCAACGCCTCTTCATGCCGCCCACCGTCATGCAAACTCCGCATCAGTTTAAGCTGGGCATGGATAATACCTTCTTCAGCCAGCTCCTTGTAAGCCGCCATCAATGTATTGAAAGGCATGCCTTGTGATTCTTGAATCTGGAGCAGATTGTATCGAGCATAAGGATGCCCGCTTCCCGCCGCCTGCTGCATCAGTCTGATACCTGCCTGCCTATCCGCCGAAATCCCTAAGCCCTGCAACAGACAGCCTGCAAGTTGAAATGCGGATTCCGCATGCCCGGCTTGCGCAGCCTGACGCAACAAAGGAACGGCTGCTTCAAAATCAGGAGGTGTCCTAGCCAAATGTGAAATTGCTTCCCTGTAAAATGTGTCAGCGGTATTCATTTTTATAATCCGATTTATCTAAAATGCGCCGGATAATTAATTTTTCTTGTTTTATGCTATACAAACCAACCGGCGGCCAAGTCGCGCAAGTTTATCAGAATTTTGCCCCCTTGTTTATTCTATTATAATAATTCTTTTATTCTCAAATATATAATACGGTAAAGTGTCGTCTGAAAAAGACGGTAAACTCGTTTATAATACGATTTTTCTTTCAGGCCGTTTTAACCATGAAAAAGGTTGAAAAAAACGTATTGGTGCTGCACAGCGCAAAACAGATGTTCGACTTGGTCGATAAAGTTGAGGACTATCCAAACTTTCTCCCATGGTACAGTAAAACCGAAGTCATAGAGCGCAAAGATAAGGAACTCAAAGCGCGGCTGTTCATGGACTATATGGGTGTGCGTCAATCTTTTGCGACACACAACCACAACATTCCCGGCTCGGAAATCCGTATGGACTTGCTGGAAGGCCCTTTCAAAACCTTGCGCGGTACATGGAAGTTTATCGATTTGGGCGGTGATATGTGTAAAATCGAATTTCGTTTGGAATATGATTTTTCCAATATGCTGCTTTCTACCGTCATTTCCCCCGTATTCAACCACCTCTCCGGTACGCTGGTCGATGCATTCGTCAAAGAGGCAGACAGACGCTATGCTTGAAATCGAAATTGTTTACGGAACGGCTGAAAAACAGATATTGCGCTCAATCCGTATTGAGCAAGGAGCAACCGCAAGGACGGCTGTGCGTCAAAGCGGCTTGGATAAAGATTTTCCTGAATTGGATTTGAATGCGGCCCCTTTGGGTATTTTTGGGAAAAGAGTCAAAGATGACGTTTTGTTGCGCGACCGAGACCGTATCGAGATATACCGCCCTTTACTGATTGACCCGAAAGAAGCAAGACGCAAACGGGTCGGTAAAACCAAATAAAATGCTTGAAAAGGTCGTCTGAAAACCGTTTGCTGTTTTCAGACGACCTCTCTTTGAGGAAACACAATGTCAAATAAAATCAAAATGATTGTAGGACTGGGAAATCCCGGTTCGGAATACGAACAAACGCGCCACAATGCCGGATTCTGGTTTATCGACGAATTGGCATGGCAATATAAAGCTACTTTAAAAGAAGAAAAAAAATTCTTCGGCTCAGTAGCCCGCATCAGCATATCCGGCTCAGACTTATGGCTTTTAAAACCTTCAACATTTATGAACCGCTCCGGTCAGGCAGTAGCCGCGCTGGCGCAATTCTACAAAATCAAGCCTGAAGAAATCCTGGTCGTCCATGACGAACTGGATATACCGTGCGGCAGGATAAAATTTAAATTGGGTGGGGGAAACGGCGGTCATAACGGCTTAAAAGACATTCAGGCACGCTTGGGAACGCCTGATTTTTACCGCCTGCGCTTGGGTATCGATCATCCGGGAGACCGAAATCTGGTTGTCGGCTATGTCCTGAATAAACCCAGCCCGGAACACAGGCAGCAAATTGATGAAGCCATCAATAAATCATTAAAAGCCGTTCCCATGCTGTTAGCCGGAGAATGGGAAGAAGCCGTACGTTTTTTACACAGCAAATAAATTTCAGACGACCTTTGGGAGCAAACAATGAATGAGCTTCTAGAATTAATTCAAACAGAATCTGTCGGAACGGTAGAAGAAACACTGGACTTTTTCTTATACGAATGCAGCTTGGACGAAGCACCGACCATTGAAGAAGTCAAACTATGGCGTGATGAACTGGACAAACGGGGGGATAAATTTATCCGTTTGTCCGCCATCTGCCAAAAATGGCTGGATGAGGAAACACAATGAAACTGCCTTTGAATAAGTTTACCTTGTTAGCAGCAGCTTGGTTTGCAGCAAGTATTTACGCATTACTTTTCAAAGAGTCCGGCAATGCGCCCCCTCCCTTTCCCAATTTCGACAAGGTTGCCCATTTCATTACGTTCTTTGCACAAACATGGTTAATAGCCAAAATCTTTTTAGCCGAGCAAAAACACGTGCCTTATAAAAAACTATTGATATTCGCCTTATTGTTTGCCTTCTTTAGCGAATGGGCTCAAGCAACGTTTACAACGACAAGGGAAGGCTCACTTGGAGACGGAATAGCAGATATGCTTGGCACAATGGCTGCCTTATGGTTTGCCAAAAAGGTAGAGACTGCAAAATTACAGAATCAAAAGCCTATCTGATGCCATATTCGAATACTGAAAACTTCTTAGGCAGTCTATAAAATAAAAAACCGATTCCCCATATGGAATCGGTTTTTTACAAGGGAAAATTACAGGGCATCTTTCAATGCTTTACCGGCACGGAATTTAGGAGTTTTAGCAGCAGCGATGGTCAGAGGCTCGCCGGTTTTAGGGTTGCGGCCTTGACGTTCTGCGCGTTCGCCAACGTAGAAAGTACCGAAACCGACCAGAGTTACGGTGTCGCCTTTTTTCAGAGCGTTGGTTACAGCATTGGTAGTGGCATCCAGAGCTTTTTGGGCGGCAGCTTTAGAAATGCCGGCTTCTTGAGCAATTGCTTCGATCAATTCAGACTTATTCACAATCAGTCCCTTCCTATCGTTGAAAATAATGAAATGCCCGAATACTCGGGGCTTCGTACTTTTGAGTACCTTTGCGCTTTATAGCAATTCTGAAAATACCGTGTCAAGCAAAAAATGCGGAATTGCCCTATTTTACAGGCTTTCAAGGCAAACCCGCATCTTTTGCAACACATTTTTTACAAAATCAGTGTTTGGTCGCTTTCGCCCTTGACTTAGGCTTGGAGGCTTCAACCTGCGCCTCTTCGGTACTTAAAGGCGCAACCCAAGGTGTCGGCTGGCTTTCCAAGCCCAAAGCGAGGACTTCGTCTATCCATTTGACCGGATGGATGGTCAGGCCGGTTTTCACGTTTTCAGGGATTTCTTCCAAGTCTTTGACGTTGTCTTTCGGAATCAGGACGTGTTTGATGCCGCCGCGCAAGGCAGCCAACAGTTTTTCCTTCAAACCGCCGATTGGCAAAACTTCGCCGCGCAGGGTGATTTCGCCTGTCATTGCCACATCGGCGCGCACCGGAATTTTGGTAAAGGCAGATACCATCGCCAAGGTCATGGCGATACCTGCGCTCGGGCCGTCTTTCGGCGTTGCACCTTCGGGAACGTGAACATGGATGTCTTTTTTCTCGTAAAAATCAGGAGCCAAACCCACTGATTCTGCACGGGAACGGACAACAGACCATGCCGCGGACACAGATTCCTTCATCACGTCGCCCAACTGGCCGGTACACTGGATCACGCCCTTGCCCGGCAACGCCACGGCTTCGACAGTCAGCAATTCGCCGCCGACTTCCGTCCACGCCAAACCGGTAACCTGTCCGATACGGTTTTCACTTTCGGCAACGCCGTAATCGAAGCGGCGCACGCCCAAGTAGTCATGCAGGTTTTTCTCATTGACTTTAACCGCCTTAGGCTTGGCTTTGCTGGTTTTTTTGGTTTCAGACGACCTCTTCTTATCTTCGTTCAAGGTAATCTGCATCACCACCTTGCGGCAGATTTTAGCAATCTCGCGATCGAGCGAACGCACACCGGCTTCACGGGTGTAATAACGGATGATATCGCGTACCGCACTTTCTTCGACGACCAATTCGCCTTCTTTCACGCCGTTGCGTTTCATTTGTTTCGGCACGAGATACTGCATGGCGATATTGATTTTCTCGTCTTCGGTATAGCCGGACAAACGGATGATTTCCATGCGGTCGAGCAACGGAGTCGGGATGTTCAAGCTATTAGATGTGGCGATAAACATCACATCGCTCAAGTCGTAATCCACTTCCGCATAATGATCGGCAAACTTGTTGTTTTGCTCAGGATCGAGCACCTCAAGCAACGCGCTGGCGGGATCGCCTCGGAAGTCGCTGCCCAATTTGTCGATTTCGTCGAGCAGGAACAGCGGATTCTTCACGCCTGCTTTAGCCATGTTTTGCAGGATTTTGCCGGGCATAGAGCCGATATAGGTACGGCGGTGGCCGCGGATTTCGCTTTCGTCGCGCACGCCGCCCAAAGCCATGCGGACGTATTGGCGGCCTGTTGCTTTGGCAATGGATTCGCCCAAAGAGGTTTTACCCACCCCCGGAGGACCGACCAAACACAGAATCGGACCTTTGAGTTTGTCCATACGTTTTTGGACGGCGAGGTATTCCAAAATCCGTTCTTTGACTTTTTCCAAGCCATAGTGGTCGGCGTTCAACACCAAATCGGCTTTGGCGATGTCTTTGCTGACACGGGATTTTTTCTTCCACGGCAGCTCAAGCAAAGTATCGATGTAGTTGCGTACCACGGTGGATTCCGCAGACATAGGCGGCATCATTTTGAGTTTTTTCAGTTCAGACAGACATTTCTCTTCGGCTTCTTTGGTCATGCCCGCTTCTTTGATTTTTGCTTCCAACGCATCCAATTCGCCGCGTTCGTCTTCTTCGCCCAATTCTTTCTGAATCGCTTTCACTTGCTCGTTCAGATAATACTCGCGCTGGGATTTTTCCATCTGGCGTTTGACGCGGCCGCGGATGCGTTTTTCGACCTGCATGATGTCCAGTTCGGATTCCAACTGGGCAAGCAGAAACTCCATACGGCCGATAATGCCGAAGGTTTCCAAAATCTGCTGACGCTGCTCCAGTTTCAACTGCAAATGCGCCGCAATCGTGTCCACCAAACGGCTGTTATCATCGATACCGTTGATGGTATTGATGATTTCGGCAGGGATTTTTTTATTTAACTTGGCGTATTGGTCAAACTGGGTAAGCAGCGTGCGACGAATGGCTTCAATATCGGGATTGTCCGCATCCGCATACTCGTTGACAGCTTCAACATGTGACAGGAACAACCCGCCGCTCTCTTCAATGGTCAACACCCTGCCGCGCCGGATACCTTCGACCAACACTTTTACCGTGCCGTCAGGCAGCTTCAACACCTGCAAAACCTGCGCGACCGTACCCGTACGGTGCAAATCGGACGCAGTCGGATCTTCGGTGTTCGGGTCGATTTGCGCCAGCAAAAATACCGGATCGTCATTCGCCATTGCCGCTTCCAATGCCGCAATGGATTTCGGGCGGCCCACAAACAGCGGCAACACCATGTGCGGATAAACGACGACATCGCGTAAAGGCAAGGTTGCCAGTGCGCTGTATTCCTCAAAATGTTTTTCTTTTGTCGGCATATTGTTCTCTACTTGGTAATAAATTCGGAATGTGGCCTAAATTGGGATGGAAAAGCGTATTTCAAGACTTGAAAAAGCCGATGTACGCTTCTATTTTTATCGGCAACTTTTTGCGATAAAATACACGCCGTTCGAGGTCGTCTGAAAGGCTGGAACTTTTCAGACGACCTCTCGGCATACAGCATATCAGGAGTCAGCCATGACCGACCAAACCTCACTCATCGAATTCCCCTGCCAATTCCCCATCAAAGTCATGGGCAACGCGCATCCCGAATTTGAAAAAAATATCTTGGAAACCGTCCGCCAGCACGCGCCCGATACCGAACCCCACCACATCACCACCCGCCAGAGCAGCAAGGGCAACTATACCGGCGCAACCGTCAAAGTAAACGTCGAAAGCAAAGAGCAACTGGACAAAATCTACCGCGCCCTGACCGATCACGAAATGGTGAAAGTGGTGTACTGATATGAAAATCGTGCAGAAAGGCATGGTCGAGTACCAACCGACTTTCGAAGCCATGAAAGCGTTCAACGCAGCCCGCGACGAACATACCGAAGACGAATTATGGGTGGTCGAGCATCCGCCCGTCTTCACACAAGGCCTGGCAGGCAAACCGGAACACCTCCTGATCCGCGACGACATACCCGTCGTCCAAATCGACCGGGGCGGACAAATCACTTATCACGGTCCCGGCCAGTTGGTCATTTACACCATGATCAACTTCAAACGCCGCAAAACCAGCGTCCGCAACATCGTCTCCACGCTTGAAAACAGCATCATCGCCACGTTGGCGGAATACGGAATCGAAGCGGCGGCAGACCCGAAACGCCCCGGCGTTTATGTCGGCGAGCGCAAAATCGCCTCACTCGGCTTGCGCATCAAAGACGGTTCCGTCTATCACGGCCTGGCATTAAACGTAAACATGGACTTAAGCCCGTTTACCCACATCAACCCCTGCGGCTATGCCGGCATGGAAATGACACAAATCGCGGATTTTGTCCAACCCTGTCCCACCTTGGACGAGGTTGCACAAAAACTGACCGCACACCTCGAGACACAACTCACACCGAAAGCGAACAATTAATGAGCGAAATCAAAGTTGACGATCCCAAACGCGGCGTCAAACTCAAAGGCGCGGATAAAACCGCCCGAATCCCCATCAAAGTCGTCCCCCTTCAGGAAAAACTGAAAAAGCCCGAATGGATACGCGCCAAGCTGCCGTCACGTAAATTCTTTGAAATCAAAGACATTTTGCGCGAACAAAAAATGCACACCGTTTGCGAAGAAGCCTCCTGCCCGAACATCGGCGAATGCTTCAGCAAAGGCACAGCGACCTTCATGATTATGGGCGACATTTGTACCCGTCGCTGTCCGTTCTGCGACGTAGGACACGGCCGCCCGAATATGCTCGACCCCGACGAACCGAAAAACCTCGCAGAATCCGTCAAAGCCATGAACCTGCGTTACGTCGTCATCACTTCCGTTGACCGCGACGACCTGCGCGACGGCGGCGCACAGCATTTCGCCGACTGCATCAAAGCCATCCGCGAAACCAGTCCGAACACCAAAATCGAAATCCTCGTTCCCGACTTCCGCGGCCGCTTGGACATCGCGCTGAAAATCCTTGCCGAAACCCCGCCCGACGTGATGAACCACAATTTGGAAACCCATCCGAGCCTGTACAAAAAAGCCCGTCCGGGTGCCAACTATCAACACTCCCTCGACCTGCTGCGCCGCTACAAAGAAATGATGCCGCACATCCCGACCAAATCCGGCATCATGGTCGGCTTGGGCGAGACAGACGAAGACGTGCGCGAAATCATGCGCGATATGCGGGCGCACAATATCGAGATGATTACCATCGGCCAGTACCTCCAGCCTTCAAACGGACACCTGCCCGTCTTACGCTATGTTACGCCCGACCAGTTCAAAATCTTTGAAAAAGAAGCGTACGAACTAGGCTTCACCAACGCCGCCATCGGCGCCATGGTCCGCTCAAGCTACCATGCCGACGAGCAGGCTGCCGAAGCATTACGCGAAAGTCATGGTGGCGGTTGCGGTCATCATTGATAAATGGAAAAGACGTAAGTAATTTTAGTATTGCTTACACTGTTCGCTTTTTTGCATGACTGTTTTAAAAAGCTCTAACAACTTAATCATTTTCTGTAAAAAAGGTCGTCTGAAATTTTCAGACGACCTTTTTTCATTTCATCAACAGCCTAGTGGAATCAATCCAGCTTTTTAAAGTGACGGCGTCGTTCCAGTTCGCTCAGGTAACGCTTGCGCAGACGGATGGACTGCGGCGTGATTTCAACGAGCTCGTCATCATCGATAAACTCGACCGCACCTTCCAGCGTCAGCTTGATTGGAGTAGTCAGGCGCACGGCTTCGTCAGTGCCGCTGGCGCGGATGTTGGTGAGTTTTTTACCTTTGAGCGGGTTGACCACCAAATCGTTGTCGCGGCTGTGGATGCCGATAATCATGCCTTCGTAGATTTTGTCGTTGGGCGACACGAACATACGGCCTCGGTCTTCCAGATTCCATAAGGCATAAGCGACGGCTTCGCCTTGCTCTTGGGAAATCAGTACGCCGTTGTGGCGGCCGGGCATATCGGGTTTCACGGGCGCGTAGTCGTCAAACACATGGCTCATCAGGCCGACACCGCGCGTCAGGGTCATGAATTCGCCTTGGAAACCGATTAAGCCGCGCGCGGGAATATGGTATTCGAGGCGGGTACGGCCGTTGCCGTCGCTTTCCATATTGGTCAGTTCGCCGCGGCGGCGGCCGAGTTCTTCCATTACCGCGCCTTGGTTTTCGTCGGGTACGTCCACGGTCAGGTTTTCATAAGGTTCGCATTTTTGACCGTCAATATCGCGGTAAACGACGCGCGGCTTGCCGACCGCCAGTTCAAAGCCTTCGCGGCGCATGTTTTCCAACAAAATGGTCAGGTGCAGTTCGCCGCGTCCGGATACGCGGAACACGTCGGCATCGGCGGTATCTTCCACGCGCAGGGCGACGTTGGTCAGCAATTCTTTTTGCAGGCGGTCGCGGATTTGACGGCTGGTCACGAATTTGCCTTCGGTACCCGCCAGCGGGCTGGTGTTTACCATAAAGTCCATGGTCAGCGTCGGTTCGTCCACGCTCAACATCGGCAAACCTTTGGGGTTGTCTTTGTCGGTGATGGTTACGCCGATACCGATGTCTTCGATACCGGAAATAATCACGATGTCGCCGGCTTCGGCTTCTTCAAGCGGCACGCGTTCCAAACCTTTGAAACCCAAAAGCTGGTTGATACGGCCTTGGGCGATTTGCTGATCGTGGTTCATCACGGCAACGACTTGACCGGGTTTGATACGTCCGTTCAGGATACGGCCGATGCCGAGGCGGCCGGTGTAGTTGTCGTAGTCGAGTTGGGAAATTTGCAGTTGCAGCGTTTCGTCTGCGCTGCCGCTCGGTGCGGGTGTGTGTTTTAAGATGGTGTCGAACAGCGGACGCATGTCGTTGCTCTCGTCGGTTTCTTCCAGTTTGGCGAAACCGGACAGGCCGGAAGCGTAGACAATCGGGAAGTCCAATTGCTCGTCGGTTGCGCCCAAGTTGTCGAAGAGTTCGAAAGTTTGGTCGATGACCCAGCTCGGACGGGCGGACGGTTTGTCGATTTTATTGATGACGACGATTGGTTTCAGTCCCAAAGCCAAGGCTTTTTTGGTAACGAAACGGGTTTGCGGCATCGGACCTTCCTGCGCGTCCACCAACAATACGACGCAGTCCACCATACCCAAAACGCGCTCCACCTCGCCGCCGAAGTCGGCGTGTCCCGGGGTATCGACGATGTTGATGTGGTAGCCTTCGTAATCGATGGCGGTGTTTTTGGCGAGGATGGTAATGCCGCGTTCTTTTTCAAGGTCGTTGCTGTCCATCACGCGTTCGTCAACCTGCTGGTTGGCGCGGAATGTACCGGATTGGCGCAGCAGTTGGTCAACTAATGTGGTTTTGCCGTGGTCGACGTGTGCGATGATGGCAATGTTGCGAATTTGTTTCATGGTGATATGTATTTCAAATGATTTTTATCAAAAAGTAACTCGCGATTATATCACGGTTCATCTTATCGAACGGAGGGGGAGCAGATTAAATTTGAATCGGTACGGCGTTTGTCCTGGTTCAACCGTCATTCACTATATGCGTACTGCGGCACAGTTTGACGATATAGTGGATTAACTTTAAACCAGGATGGCGTTACCTCGCCTTAGCTCAAAGAGAACGATTCTCTAAGGTGCTGAAGCACCAAGTGAATCGGTTCCGTACTATCTGTACTGTCTGCGGCTTCGTCGCCTTGTCCTGATTTAAAGTTAATCCACTATAAAAGCATTTGAGAATAATTAATAATAAAATTTGATTGGGTTTTGTAATTTATTTGCTTTTATTTATGGTTAAAGAGTGTAAATATTTTTGAATGTTGAAATGGATTCTTAATACCAATGACAATAAATATCTATATAAAACAAGATATTGAATTTTCAGATGACCTTTTAAGGCTTCTGTTTCTTTTGATAATTGTTTGTATTTTAAATAGAAAATTTGTCAAGCGTCAGGCTTTTGCATACAATTCAGCCATCAAGAAACAACACGCAATGTTTTTTACAGACACTTTACAATTTCAAAGAAAGAGAAAGAATTATGCAAGGCAATCAAGCTGTTATCGATTATATGAACGAACTGTTGTCCGGCGAGCTGGCTGCACGCGATCAATACTTCATCCACTCACGCCTGTACTCCGAATGGGGCTACAACAAACTGTTCGAACGTTTGAATCATGAGATGGAAGAAGAAACCACCCACGCCGAAGACTTCATCCGCCGTATCCTGATGCTGGGCGGTACGCCTAAAATGACCCGTGCCGAACTGAACATCGGTACCGACGTGATTTCCTGCCTGAAAGCAGATTTGAACACCGAATACGAAGTACGCGATGCTTTGAAAAAAGGCATCAAACTGTGCGAAGAAGCACAAGACTACGTTACCCGTGATTTGATGATTGCCCAGTTGAAAGACACTGAAGAAGATCACGCCCACTGGCTGGAACAACAACTGCGTCTGATCGAGCTCGTCGGCGAAGGCAACTACTACCAAAGCCAACTGTAATTAAGCGTATAAGGAGCTGAAAATGAAAGGCGATCGCTTAGTTATCCGCGAGCTGAACAAAAACTTGGGCTTGCTCTTGGTTACCATCAACCAATACTTCCTGCATGCCCGCATTTTGAAAAACTGGGGCTTTGAAGAATTGGGCGAACATTTCTTCAAACAGTCCATCCGCGAAATGAAATCCGCAGACGATTTAATCGAGCGTATTTTGTTCTTGGAAGGCCTGCCTAACCTGCAAGAATTGGGCAAGCTGCTGATCGGCGAATCAACTGAGGAAATCCTGTCCTGCGATTTGACGAAAGAACAGGAAAAACACGATGCCCTCATCGCTGCCATCGCCATCGCGGAACAACAGCAAGACTACGTCAGCCGTGATTTGTTGGAAAAACAAAAAGACATCAACGAAGAACACATCGACTGGCTCGAAACCCAGCAGGAGCTAATCGGCAAAGTCGGTTTGCCGAACTACCTGCAAACAGCGGCGCAAGAGGACTAAAACACAAACCACTGCCAAATATAGCAGTCCCTGCACCCATAAACGGCATATCTTTTCGGATATGCCGTTTTTCTTTTCATCAAGCTCGTCTGAAAAACAGTATTTCAGTTTTTCAGACGACTTACCTTCTTCTAAAGAATATGTAACCCCATGAAACCCCAACCCCATACAAAAGCCCTGAAAACCGGACAAGTTTTCAGGGCTTAATTTTATATTCTACACTTGTTTACACGCTAAGGGATTGAAAAATAAAATGTAGTTTTAAGTAATAACTGTTCTCATTGATGTAAGTCAAAAAAATATCGGGTAAACGTTCACATCTCCGCCAATCGTTACACTTCATAGAGCTAAAGTGCTATTCTGCAAAGGTAAATTTCTTCTACCTATAAATTCTATCTGACAAATTAGGAGCTTGATATGTCAACCGATGTACAGCAACGCCCTGTCGCTTGGGAAGGTTTTGTCGGCGGTAATTGGGAAACCAATGTCGACGTGCGCGATTTTATTCAGAAAAACTACACGCCTTATGAAGGCGATGCGTCTTTCCTCGCGCCTGCAACCGAGGCGACGACCAAACTGTGGGCGGACGTGATGGAAGGCATCAAAGTCGAAAACCGCACGCACGAACCTTACAAAATCGACGCGCAAGTCGTGTCCGGCATTACCAGCCATGCGCCGGGTTATATCAATAAAGATTTGGAAACCATCGTCGGCCTGCAAACAGATGAGCCTCTGAAACGCTCGATCATGCCGTTCGGCGGTTTGAAAATGGTACAAGACGCGTGCAAAGTGTACAACGTCGAGTTGAACCCCGAAGTCAGCGAAATCTTCACCAAATACCGCAAAACCCACAACCAAGGCGTGTTTGACGTTTATACGCCCGACATCCGCCGTTGCCGCAAATCCGGTGTGATCACCGGTTTGCCGGATGCTTACGGTCGTGGTCGCATCATCGGCGACTACCGCCGCGTGGCATTGTACGGTATCGACTTCTTGATGAAAGACAAACTCAACCAGTTCAACTCGCTGCAAGCCGATTTGGAAAACGGCGTGGATTTGGAAGAAGTTATCCGCCGCCGCGAAGAAATCAACGAACAATACAAAGCCTTGGGTCAAATGAAAGAAATGGCAGCCTCTTACGGCTACGACATTTCCGGTCCTGCGAGAAATGCACAAGAAGCCATCCAATGGACTTACTTCGGCTACCTTGCCGCCGTTAAATCGCAAAACGGCGCCGCCATGTCGTTCGGTCGCGTGTCTTCATTCTTGGATATCTACATCGAGCGCGACCTGAAAAACGGCGTAATTACCGAAACCCAAGCGCAAGAATTTATCGACCATTTGGTGATGAAACTGCGTATGGTTCGTTTCCTGCGTACGCCCGAATACGACCAACTCTTCTCCGGCGACCCGATTTGGGCAACCGAATCCATCGGCGGTATGGGTTTAGACGGCCGCACGCTGGTAACCCGCACCAACTTCCGCGTGCTGCATACCCTGTACAACATGGGTCCGTCTCCCGAACCGAACATCACCGTGTTGTGGTCCGAACAGCTGCCGCAAGGCTTTAAAGAGTTTTGCGCCAAAGTGTCCATCGACACTTCGTCCATCCAATACGAAAACGACGATTTGATGCGTCCGGACTTCAACAGCGACGACTACGCCATTGCCTGCTGTGTCAGCCCGATGGTGGTCGGTAAACAAATGCAGTTCTTCGGCGCACGCGCCAACTTGGCGAAAACCCTGCTGTACGCAATCAACGGCGGCGTGGACGAAAAATCCAAAGACCAGGTCGGTCCGAAAACCGAACCGATTATGGACGAAGTCTTGGACTACGACACTGTCTTTGCGCGCATGGACAAATTCATGGATTGGCTGGCAACCCAATACGTTACCGCGCTGAACATCATCCATTACATGCACGACAAATACAGCTACGAAGCCGCGCTGATGGCGCTGCACGACCGCGACGTGAAACGCACTATGGCCTGCGGTATCGCCGGTTTGTCTGTGGCCGCCGACTCACTGTCCGCCATCAAATACGCCAAAGTCAAACCGATTCGCGATGAAAACGGTATTGCCGTCGACTTTGAAATCGAAGGCGAATATCCGCAGTTCGGTAACAACGACGACCGCGTGGACGACATTGCCTGCGACTTGGTGGAACGCTTCATGAAAAAAGTGGCAACCCACAAAACTTACCGCAACGCAACGCCGACCCAGTCCGTGTTGACCATTACCTCCAACGTCGTGTACGGCAAAAAAACCGGCAACACGCCGGACGGCCGCCGCGCAGGCGCACCGTTCGGTCCGGGCGCCAACCCGATGCACGGCCGCGATGTCAATGGCGCCGTCGCTTCGCTGACTTCCGTAGCCAAACTGCCGTTTGAGTTTGCCAAAGACGGTATTTCCTACACCTTCTCCATCGTGCCGGGCGCATTGGGTAAAGACGAAAACTCCCGCGAACGCAACCTCGCAGGCCTGATGGACGGTTACTTCCACCACGAAGAAGGAGAAGTGGAAGGCGGCCAACACCTGAACGTCAACGTATTGACCCGCGAAACGCTGGAAGACGCGATGAACAATCCGGACAAATATCCGCAACTGACCATCCGCGTGTCCGGTTACGCCGTACGCTTCAACTCGCTGACCCGCGAACAGCAGCTTGACGTGATTACCCGCACCTTTACACAAACCATGTAAAGCAAAGGGTTTACAGTAAACCAAGCCGGGGGACGGATTATCCGGAACCCGGCTTGATTTTGCCTGAAGTAATGGTTTGATAATATCAAAATCCAGTGGATTAACTTTAAATCAAGACGACCGAAAACAGTACAATAGAGCTATCACTAAAACGCGTTTACCTATTTAAAAACAGCCCATAAACTTCTCACAACAGGGAACGCAATGCCCGCATATTAATCCAATAAGAAGAACCCTCTGCAACACAAAAACAAGTTTTCAGACGACCCCAATATCCGGTACATCAGACACCATGCAGACATCCATCGCCATCAACCCCGAAACACCCGCCCCCGCCAAAGACCTCGGACACCGCCATTACAACGGCAAAGGCATCGTCCATTCCGTAGAATCCTGCGGCGCAGTGGACGGTCCCGGGTTGCGCTACGTCCTCTTTCTGCAAGGCTGCCTCATGCGCTGCCTCTACTGCCACAACCGCGACACATGGGACTTGCACACCGAACAAGCCCAAGAAATGACCGTGCCCGAAGTCATGAAGCAAGTCATGTCCTACCGACACTACCTGCGCGCCACAGGCGGCGGCGTTACCGCCACAGGCGGCGAACCGCTCCTGCAATACGAATTCGTACGCGACTGGTTCACCGCCTGCCAAGAACACGACATCCACACCTGCCTCGACAGCAACGGCTACGCCCTGCATTACGATTCCATCCTTGACGACCTGCTCGACCACACCAACCTCGTCATGCTCGATTTAAAACAAATCGACCCCGAAATCCACAAAGTCCTCGTCGGCATCCCAAACACCAAAACCCTCAAATTCGCCCACTACCTCGCCGAACGCAAACAGCCCGCCCGCGTCCGCTACGTCGTCGTGCCGGGCTATACCGACGACGACCGTTCCGCCCACCTGCTCGGCGAATTCATCGCAGACATGGACAACGTCGAAATGGTCGAACTCCTTCCTTATCACGAACTGGGCGCGCACAAATGGGCATTGTGCGGCGACACCTACAAACTCACCGGCGTACATCCGCCTCCCAAAGAAACCATCCTCAAAATCAAATCGATTTTGGAAAGCTACGGCAAAAACATTATCTATTGAGTTCAAATCCAAAAAGGTCGTCTGAAAATGAAATATTCGCTTTCAGACGACCTTTCAGCACTCTTAATACATCCAAACATACAACTCATAAATCATATAATTCAGATAATTAACAACAATTTATCCAAAATATGAAATAAAACCGAAATAAAACTATACTTTTTCTTAATTTATGCGATAATAGCTAAACAAATTCTTAGCTACTTTGATAACATCCCTTACGAGAACAGCACCATGTCAGACGAAAAAAGCAAAGCCCTAGCCGCCGCCCTTGCCCAAATTGAAAAAAACTTTGGCAAAGGCTCCATCATGAAAATGGACGGCAGCCAGCAAGAAGAAAACCTTGACGTCATCTCCACCGGCTCGCTCGGCGTGGACTTGGCACTAGGCGTCGGCGGTCTGCCGCGCGGCCGTGTCGTGGAAATCTTCGGCCCCGAATCCTCCGGTAAAACCACGCTCTGTCTCGAAGCCATTGCCCAATGCCAGAAAAACGGCGGTATCTGCGCCTTTATTGACGCCGAACACGCCTTCGACCCGATTTACGCCCGCAAACTCGGCGTTAAAGTAGAAGAACTCTACCTCTCCCAACCCGACACCGGAGAACAGGCTTTGGAAATCTGCGACACGCTGGTACGCTCTGGCGGCGTGGACATGGTTGTCGTTGACTCCGTAGCGGCCCTCGTACCCAAAGCCGAAATCGAAGGCGAAATGGGCGACAGCCACGTTGGCCTGCAAGCCCGCCTGATGAGCCAAGCCTTGCGCAAGCTTACCGGCCACATCAAACGCACCAACACACTGGTCGTCTTCATCAACCAAATCCGTATGAAAATCGGCGTGATGTTCGGCAGCCCCGAAACCACCACCGGCGGCAACGCCCTCAAATTCTACGCCTCCGTCCGCCTCGACATCCGCCGCACCGGACAAATCAAAAAAGGTGACGACGTTATCGGCAACGAAACCAAAGTCAAAGTCATCAAAAACAAAGTAGCGCCCCCGTTCCGCCAAGCCGAATTCGATATCCTGTACGGCGAAGGCGTAAGCTGGGAAGGCGAACTGATCGACCTTGGCGTCAAATACGACATCGTTGAAAAATCAGGCGCATGGTACAGCTACAACGGCGCCAAAATCGGACAAGGCAAAGACAACGTCCGCGTATGGTTGAAAGAAAACCCGGAAATCGCTAACGAAATCGACGCCAAAATCCGCGCTGCCGTGGGTATCAACGTTGATATTACCGAAGGCAAACTGGACGACACCGACGGCGAACGTCCGGAAGAATAAGCCTCTGCCTGTCTTTCAATAAAAAATATGAAAGGTCGTCTGAAAACGAATATAGCGGGTTTCGCTAAAAAGTTTTCAGACGACCTTTTCGCATTCGACAGAAAACATAGCCTTAAAAATGATAGAAATGCCTACATCGCCATTCCGATAAAGGTAGGCATCTGGAAATTAGGAATTACGGCAATTTTTAAATGTTACCGAAGAAATAGCCAAGGTCTGGCTTTCCACCATAGCTTGTCCTCGCACAGGCATAGGAGAAAATAGCAACTTCCAAGTTAATCTTCTGTATTTTAAAAATTTCAGAAATCCTGTTCCCTGTAACTTTTAATCTCCCTACACCTTAACCCGACACCCCGATTTCGCGCTTTCATATACTTTTTCCAGCAGCCCCAGCACATCCGCCACTTGGCGCGGTTGCACTGCTGCGGGAGATTTGCCTTGCAGCGCGTCATAAAGGTTTTCATAAAACGCCGCATAATTTCCGCTGACGCTTTCGATTTTTTTGCGGACGACCGCTCCGTCGATTTCCGTATGCAGGATGCCCCATTCGTCTTCCGGTTCACGATTCCACGCTCCAACGGGTTGCGCGCCGTCGATCAGCAGAGCTTCTTGGTTATCGGCATTTTGTTTGACGTATGAACCTCGTTTGCCGTGCAAAGTCATGAACGGCAAGGGTTCGCGGGCATATTTGCTCGCGGTCAGGGCGACTTTTTTGCCGTCGGCGTAATAGAGCGCGATATAGAAATTGTCGTCGCTGACTGCTCCTTCATGCTGATAGCGCACGTCGGCATAAAGCTCGTCGGGCATCCCGAAAACATCGACCGCCATATCCATGAGGTGCGAACCCAAATCGTACACCAGCCCTACGCCCGCCTCGCCGGTTTCCTTCCAGCGTTTTTTGTTCAAGGCAGCCGCATAACGCTCGAAACGGAACTCTGCATCCACAATTTCGCCCAAGAGGTCGTCTGAAAGCAGCTTTTTGGCGGTCAGCGGCGCGCTGTCCCAGCGGCGGTTTTGGTAAACGGTCAGCAATACGCCCTGCCGCTCGGCGAGTTCCGCCAGTTCCAAGGCTTGCGCCGCCGTGGCGCACAATGGTTTTTCCACCACCACATTTTTACCCTCACGCAAAGCCTGAGCGGCAAAATCGAAATGCGTCTGGTTCGGCGTGGTAACGACCACCAAATCCACATCATCGGCAAGCAACTCCTCAAACGAGCGCACGGTCTGCGCCTGCGGCAGGACTGCCTGAGCTTTGTTGCCGCTGCGTTCAAACACACGCACGACTTCAAACCGCGAATCCGCACGCCAAAACGGCAGATGGAACACCTGCGCCGACATGCCGAACCCTGCCAATCCGATTTTGATTTTCCGCACAGCCAAACTCCTTTTCAGACGACCTCAAATTGCCGTATATCCGTTATAATACCGCACTTATTTCACACAGGCGGTCTGAAAACAAAGTTGAAACGGCCGCCGCCGTTTAAGGAAAACCATGAGAAAACCGCAACGCGGCTATGCCCGCCAAGACCGTGTCAAAGAACAAATCATGCGCGAACTGGCCGAGCTGGTCCGCACCGGCCTGAAAGACCCGCGCGCAGGCTTCATCACCATCAACGAAGTCGAAGTCACCCGCGATTACAGCCACGCCACCGTGTTCTACACCGTCCTCGACGACAGCACCCGCGACATCACCGAAGAAGCCTTGGAACACGCCAAAGGCCACTTGCGCAGCGAGCTGGCGAAACGCATCAAACTCTTCAAAACGCCGGAACTGCACTTCAAATACGACGAATCGCTCGAACGCGGCATGAGCATTTCCAGCCTCATCGACCAAGTGGCGGCGGAAAAGCCGGTGGAAGATTAAAAATAAAGCTCTTCTGAACACCCGGTATTAAAACCGAAGATCTGTTTCAGACGGCCTCCTTGCTCTGCTTTAGGATATATCCATGACCTTTCCCGAATTTCTATTGTTTTTAGTATTTTTCTCCTATTGTGCCTGCTACGCTTTCAGTTTACGCAAAGGGAAAATCGTCTTTGATACCGCATCGGGCAACGAAATCCACATAGGTAAAAACGGGTGTTACTCGGTTTGGCATGATGGAGACGGACAAATCTCCTTCCACATCACCGACCTAAACGGGCGGGAAGTACCTCTCTCCAAACCGCTGTTTCATGCCAGTTTCCGCCGTACCGACGGCCGCATCACGCTTTTAAAGCAAGGCCGTCTGAAAAAAGGCAGCTACACAGTAGCAACACCAAATCCGCACAGCCACATCATCCTCAGAAAAACAATATCGGAAACGCCGATCATCCTACTCGGCACTTCCATCTTATCCCTTTCCTTCCTTCTCCACTGACATGACCGCCAAACCTGCCAAACGTCCCATCAACGGCGTCCTCCTGCTCGACAAGCCCGAAGGACTTTCCAGCAACACCACCCTGCAAAAAGCCCGCCGCCTCTACAACGCCGAAAAAGCGGGGCATACCGGCGTGCTCGATCCTTTGGCGACCGGACTTTTGCCCGTCTGCTTTGGCGAAGCGACCAAGTTCGCCCAATACCTGCTGGATGCCGACAAAGCCTACACCGCCACGCTGAAACTCGGCGAAGCCAGCAGCACGGGCGATGCCGAAGGCGAAATCATCGCTACTGCCCGAGCCGATATTTCCTTAGCCGAATTTCAGACGGCATGCCAAGCCCTGACAGGCAACATCCGCCAAGTGCCGCCGATGTTTTCCGCCCTCAAACACGAAGGCAAACCACTGTACGAATACGCCCGCAAAGGCATCGTCATCGAACGCAAACCGCGCGACATCACCATTTACGCCATCGATATTACCGAGTTTGACGCACCCAAAGCCGTCATCGACGTACGTTGCAGCAAAGGCACCTACATCCGCACCCTCAGCGAAGACATCGCCAAACACATCGGCACATTCGCCCACCTGACCGCCCTGCGCCGCACCGAAACCGCCGGTTTCACCATCCGCGAAAGCCACACGCTCGACGCCTTGGCGGCATTCGACGAAACCGAACGCGACGCCCTGCTCCTGCCCTGCGACGTTTTAGTGCGGCACCTCCCCAAAATCGAACTGAACGACCGCGCCGTAGCCATGCTCAAATGCGGCCAACGCCCGCAGTTTACCGAGGACATCTCCGCCAATCAGCCCATCCGCGTTTACGACAGAAGCGGAACATTTATCGGCTTGGTGGAATACCAAAAAGAAATCGGTCGCCTCAAAGCCCTGCGGCTGATGAATACGGCGAAAGAATGAAGAATCTGATTCTTAAGTGAAAATATAGAAAAGGTCGTCTGAAATATAGTTTTCAGACGACCTTTTCAGTTGAATTTCTTAAAATATTGGCAGATTTGAAACAACCGTTCTAGCCCCATGAAAAAAGTCGTCTGAAAACCTGTCATACCCGTTTTCAGACGACTTTTCGACTATTATCTCTATTGCCCTTGTTCCGTTTTCTTTTTGCGCGGACGGCGGCGGCGTTTCTTTTTCACACCTTCGTTGCCCTGCGCACGAGCATGGTTTGTCGTCATTTCATTGCGCAAACCTTCATCGGCATGCTGGAAACTGTTCCACCATTCGACCGTTTGGCGGTCAATCTCGCCCACTTCGCCGCGCAACACCAGAAAGTCGTAAGCAGCCCGGAAACGCTGCTGCGCGAGCAGGCGGTGCGGACGGGCGCCGCGCATCTGTTCGAATTGCGGTTGGAACTGCCAGATTTCCCGCATGGTCGCGGCAAAACGCTGCGGCACGCCCCAACCTTTTTCAACATCGCTCCGCAGGGATTCGATAGCGTCTGTCAGAGCAGGCGCAGGCTTTTGCCCCTGTGCCAGATTCCGTTGCCAGCGTCGGTTGACATCCGGCCACAATACGGCAGCCAAGACGAAGCCGACTGAAACCGATTTGTCCTGACGCAGCCGCTCGTCAGTGTTTTTCAGTGCAAGCGAAATAATGCGGTTTTCAGGCTTTTCCGCCGATTTTAACGCAGTCAAAAGCGGATGGATGTCGTCTGAAACACCCAAGCTGTTAAGTTTTTTCAAACATTCCCGCGCATGGCCGGAAAACAGCAGCTTCATGATTTCGTCAAACAGGCGGGCGACAGGTTCGTGTTTCAGATGACCAGCATACTCCGGAATCGGAGCGGCAGTGGATTCTTCCACCGAAAAGCCAAGTTTGCCCGACAAGCGTACGGCGCGCAGGATACGGACAGGATCTTCACGATACCGCTCCGCAGCATCGCCTATCATAACCAGGCTTCTGTCGGCTATATCGTTGACGCCGTTATGGAAATCCAAAATTTCTTCGCGTATCGGATCGTAATACAACGCATTGCAGGTAAAGTCTCGGCGCATCGCATCTTCTTCTATGCTGCCATAAGTGTTGTCTTTCATAATCCTGCCGTGCGCGTTTTGCTGCACCTTGCCGCCGCCGCGGAATGTCGTTACTTCTATGGTTTCCGGACCTGTCATGACATGGACGATTTGAAAACGCCTGCCGATGATGCGGCTGCGGCGGAAAATTTTTCTCACCTGCTCCGGCGTAGCATCGGTGGCGACATCGAAGTCTTTAGGCTCTACACCCAACAGCATATCCCTGACCGCCCCACCTACGATATAGGCTTTGAATCCTTCCTCTTGCAAACGTTTGACGGTTTTTTCCGCTGCAAAACTGATCATATCCGCGCTGATACGGTATTCTTCAGCGGGGATGATTTCTTTGCGAACCTCGGTTTGCCTGCTCTGTCTGCCGGACAAAACTTTGTTCAGCCATTTTTTCAACATATTCCTGATACTCTTTCTTGTTATCCTTCCGCCTGCAAACGGAAGCCACCGATGCGGGCGGGGCGTCATTATACCTTAAGTTGCGCTAACCTACGTCGTCTGAAGCCTCGCAGCCTCCGGCTGGCAGGCTCAGCGGTTTTAAATTACAATGAACCAAACTTATCCTTCCTGTCCGATGATGAAAAAAACCAACGTATTATCCTTATTCCTCGTCCTTGCCGCGACCGCCTGTTCAGACGGGTCTTCCGACAGCGTTACCGACAAATTCAAAAGCGAATTCCGCAAAGGTTTTGTCGAAGGCGCAACGGAGCAATGCGTTGCCAAAGTACCGAAAACAAGCCTGCTTTCGGAAGAAACCGTACTTCAAGTCTGTACCTGCACTGCTGAAAAAATGGCAGACCGCATTTCGGTGGAAGATATGTCTGCCATCCTGTCGGGCAATATCAGTGAAAACGTCAAAGAACAAATCAAACAGAGCACCACGGACTGTTTGAAAGAAACCGTCGGATTGGACGGCAAGCGCGCCGCTTCGGATAGCAAATAAGCCCCCTTCTTCAAACCTCGTCTGAACCTTCTTCGGACGTTTTTCAAAATCATTCAAGAAATCGAGTTTGACATGACCACATTCGCGCAATTCCTTCCGGAACATTTACATCAAAACGCCCTGCCCGAACAATTAGGCAGCGTATTGGAATCCGTCATCTCCGCCTGCAGCGAAATCAGCGGAAAAGTCCGCCTCGGCGCACTTTCAGGCGTTTTGGGTATGGCAGGTACAGGCAACATCCAAGGTGAAGACCAAAAAAAACTCGACGTTATCGCCAACGATATTCTTATCCGTATCTTAAAAGACAATCCGTCTGTTGCCGGTTTGGCAAGCGAAGAGGAAGACACTTTTGTCACCGCCCATCCTGACGGACGCTATTTGGTTTTATTCGACCCGCTGGACGGCTCGTCCAACATTGATGTCAACATCTCCGTCGGCACAATTTTTTCCATTTTGGAGAAACCCGAAGGCGATTTGGAAACGGCGTCATTTTTGCAAAAAGGCCGAGATCAAGTTGCCGCAGGTTATGTTTTATACGGCCCGCAAACCCAACTGGTCTTGACCGTCGGACACGGTGTTTCCGTCTTTACTTTGGACGAGGACGGCAATTTTGTGATGACCAATGAAAATCCGCGCGTCCCCGAAACCACCAAAGAATTTGCCATCAATATGTCCAACCGCCGCCATTGGCTGCCGCCCGTCCAACGTTATATCGACGAATTGCTGGCAGGTGAAACCGACAGTCGCGGTAAAAACTACAATATGCGCTGGGTTGCCAGCATGGTTGCCGAAATCCACCGCATCCTGATGCGCGGCGGCGTGTTCATGTACCCTCAAGACAAACGCGATCTCTCCAAACCGGGCAAACTGCGCCTGATGTACGAAGCCAACCCGATGAGCCTGATTTTGGAACAGGCAGGCGGCGCAGCTTTCGACGGACAGACCGACATGCTGGATGTCAAGCCGGTCGGATTGCACCAACGCGTCGCCGTCTTCATGGGCAGCAAAGAAGAAGTGGACTATATCCGCAAACTTCATCAAGCCTGACAGGTGTAAAAATTAAATGTAAAAAGGTCGTCTGAAATTACCGTGTATGTTTCAGACGACCTTTTCCCAATATTCTGAAAATTGGAATGACCAGATAAAAAAATACCTCCTTACCTTGCTTCCGATTATCCATGCTTTATGTGAATTCCGCTGTGGATATATCAAATTAATAATTGATATAAAAGAAGAAAATATAATTGATTAAAAAACAGGCAGATAAAATTCCCAAAAAATAAGCAGAATTTGTCAAGCCTTTGCTGACCGCCGACTAGAATTTTTTTGCCCCCGTTTTTCAAACGCGTTACACTTCCTCCTCGTCTGTTTTCAGACGACGTTTCACTCCAACCGTGCCGCTGCCGTCATTGCGCCGGCAGTCAGGCAGTCAGCGTCATTGCGCCGCTGTAAATACGAAAGAACACACTATGACCATCTCTCCCGTCGCCTTGCGCCGTAAGACCGAGCGCAAGCCGCATCCGACCGCGCGCTATTGGAAAAAATGCGATGTCGAAGCCCTGTTCGGACTTCCCTTCCTCGACCTCGTTTACCAAGCCGCCGAAATCCACCGCCAAAATTTCAACCCGCGCGAAATCCAGCTTTCCACCCTGTTGTCCATCAAAACCGGCGGTTGCCCCGAAGACTGCGCCTACTGCCCGCAATCGGCGCACCACAACACCAATCTGGGCAAAGAGCAGATGATGGATGTGGACGAAATCGTCGAAAAAGCCAAAATCGCCAAATCGCGCGGCGCAAGCCGTTTCTGCATGGGCGCGGCATGGCGCGGCCCCAAACCGAAAGACGTGGAGACGGTTTCCGCAATCATCAAAGCCGTGAAGGGTTTGGGCATGGAAACCTGCGGCACCTTTGGTATGCTCGAAGACGGTATGGCGGAAGACTTCAAAAAAGCAGGTTTGGATTACTACAACCACAACCTCGATACCGACCCCGACCGCTACAACGACATCATCCATACCCGCAAACACGAAGACCGCATGGACACCTTGGGCAAAGTTCGCAACGCCGGTTTGAAAGTCTGCTGCGGCGGCATCGTCGGCATGAACGAGACCCGCGCCGAGCGTGCCGGACTGATTGCCAGCCTCGCCAACCTCGACCCGCAGCCCGAAAGCGTACCGATTAACCAGTTGGTTAAAGTGGAAGGCACGCCGCTTGCCGATGCCGAAGATTTGGATTGGACGGAGTTCGTCCGTACCATCGCCGTGGCGCGGATTACCATGCCGCACAGCTATGTCCGCCTTTCCGCCGGACGCTCGAGTATGCCCGAATCCATGCAGGCAATGTGTTTCATGGCGGGTGCGAACTCGATTTTCTACGGCGACAAGCTCTTAACCACCGAAAACCCCGACGAAGACGGCGACCGCCTGCTGATGGAAAAGCTGGATTTGTATCCGCTGCGGTTTGAGTTGGAAGAAGAATACGAAGCGGCGCAGGAAACGCCCAAGATTAAGGTCGATTATTAATCCTTCCACAAAAACACAAGGTCGCCTGAAAACGGGTATCAACGTTTCATTTCGTTGAAACAGATTTTCAGACGACCTTTTTTGTAGAGATGAAAATAAGATTCAAGCATTATGCCACCTTGTTTGCCTCCCATCTATTCCATTATAATTCGCCCTTGAAAAAACCTTCGTTTTTCTGTGGAATCGCTCTCTAAAAAAGAGCAAGTTTTTCCTAGATTCCCGCAAAACGATACAAAGGTCGTCTGAAAGCATCATTCAATGAAGCGATGTTTTCAGACGGCCTTTTTGAACACGCAGACAGGCAGATTCAAACAAAAACATTACCGTCTCTCGCCATTCCATCCGCACTTCCAATACACCGCATCATGTTCCGTCTTACCGCCTATCCCATCTCCCCGAAACAGGCCACCTTCATCGGCCTTTTCGCCGTCTGTTTTTGGAGTTCCGTTATCGGGTTAATCCGTACCTTGAGCCTGCACATGGGGGCGGTAGGCGGCGCAGCAGTCATGTACAGCCTTGCCACGATATTGCTGCTGCTGATTTTCGGCAAACCCGATTTGCGCCGCTTCAGCCGGAATTACCTTTTTTGGGCAGGTATCTTTTTTGTCGGCTGCGAATTGTGCCTGTCCCTTTCCATCGGATATGCGGACAACGCCAGACAAACCGTCGAAATCGGCATGGTCAATTATTTATGGCCGACTTTTACCATCATCGGCGCTGTCTGGTTTAACAAACAGCCGGCAAAATGGTGGATCGCCATAGGCTTTGCACTATCCTTCATCGGCATTGCCATTGTCTTGGGCGGGGAAGGCGGATTGTCCCCAGCCCATATTTACCGCAATGTCCTCGCCAATCCCGCAGGCTATATCATGGCGCTCTTGGACGCGCTGTTTTGGGCGGCATATTGCACACTGACCGCGCGGGTTAAGGCGCAGGGTAATGCCGTCGGCTTTTTCTTTTTCCTCGTTTCCTGCGTTCTGTGGGCAAAATATTTTGCAGGCAGCTACGGCAGCCTCAATTTCGATACCGAATCAGTCTTATATGCGCTTGCTGCCGCATCCTGTATGGGTTTGGGCTATGCAGTGTGGAACATCGGCATCTCGCGCGGCAACATGACCGTTTTGGCAGGAGCATCTTATTTTATCCCCGTTTTCTCCGCCCTGATTTCATCCTTCCTGCTCGACGCACCGCTTCCTACGGAATTTTGGCAAGGTGCGGCGATGGTATGCATCGGATCGGCCGTATGCTGGTTGGCAACACAAAAGAAAGCATGACCGCACCTCTAAATCATAGAAATAAGATTTTCGGTTGAAACATATACCGATAAAAGCGTAACCGCCCCCGACTGTATCATATCTCAACACAACGTCGTCTGAAAACCGACATGGCAGGTTTTGCTCAAGCCGGTTTTCAGACGACGTTTTTCTTATCAAAGTACCAACTTATCTTTTGGGCGACAGTTTATCGACCAAACCGCCGTCAGCGAAGAATTTTTTCATGATTTCATCCCATGTACCGAATTTTTCGTTGGGGCTGAAGGTTTCGATTTCGGGGAAATCTGCTTTGTGTGCGGCGAAGACTTCGGCATTGCGCGGACGCAGGTAGAGTTTGGCGGCAAGCTCCTGCGCGGGTTTGCTCCATAGATATTCCAAATATTCCTTAGCGGCTTCCTGCGTACCTTTCTTGTCGGCAACGCTGTCCACAACGGCAACAGGGGTTTCAGACAGAATGGTATAGCTCGGATAAACGATTTCAAACTGATCTTGGGTCAGTTTTTTACTGACGTGATTCGCCTCGTTTTCAAAGGTAACCAAAACGTCGCCGATATTGCGCTGACTGAATGTTGTCGTGGCGGCACGTCCGCCGTTTTCAAACACAGGCGTGTTTTTCAGGACGGAAGCGGCAAATTCCTGCGCTTTGGCTTCATCGCCGTTGTTGGCTTTCAAACCGTAAGCGTATGCGCCAAGGAAAGCATAGCGGCCATTGCCGGAAGTTTTCGGGTTGGCAAGTACGATTTTGACACCGTCTTTCGCCAAGTCGTTCCAGTCTTTGATTTGTTTGGGATTGCCTTTGCGGACAAGGAAAACGGTTACGCTGGTATAGGGAACGGCATTGTCCGGCAGACGTTTTGCCCAATCGGGTTTAATCAGCCCTTTTTGAGCCAACAAATCGATGTCAGAAGTCTGGTTCATGGTAACGACATCCGCCGCCAGGCCGTTGGCAACAGACAATGCCTGCTTGCTGGAACCGCCGTGCGACTGTTGAATGTCTATGTCTGCGCCCTTGTGTTTGCTTTGATATTCTTTGACAAACAAAGGGTTGTATTCCTTATAAAAATCTCGTGCCACATCATAAGAAACATTCAACAGTTTGACACCTTTGCCGTCTGCCGCAGGAGAAGACGGTGAAGCGGTGTTTTGTTCGGATTGCGGCGAGCATGCCGCTAAAACGGCGGCGGCGAAAAGGGCGGTTGTGCGGACAGTCATTTTGTTCTCCAAATATTTGACAGGCACACTTTATACCGACGTTTCAGACGACGGAAATAATGTTTGCTTTCGGGTTTAGCGATTTTGGTTATAAACCCCAAACTTCGGCCAATGCCCGATGATTTCATATCGATTGGGAATTTAAAGCACTCGGAAGTTTTTCTGCACGATATACTTTCCGATCGTATCGGCTTCTTCCATATTGCAGGACTTTATTCCATATCCAATCTCAAAAACAACGTCGTCTGAAAACAGGCAGAGCAGACTTTGCTAAAGCCATATTTTCAGACGACGTTTTTATCTAAACCCAGAAGAGGGCTACTCTATCCCAATATCCAAACACACGGTTTCGCCGCAATATGCTTTGCCTGCGTCAGTCATATGCGCGGGTTTGTAGGCGGCGAAGGCGTAAGTCAGGTCGGCGCGGAAGGTGTCTTTGTCTGCTTCGCCGGTGTCGCAGTTCAGCCCGGTCGGGACGTCTAACGCAATTTTGAAGCCGTCGACTTGATTCAGCAGGCGGCAGACGGCGGCAGCTGTTTCGGGCAATGCGCCGCTGAAACCTGTCCCGAAAATGCCTTCGATAACGAGGTCGTAACCTGTTTTCAGACGACCTTCCAGTTCATCGGATCGGATAAAGCTGACGCCGTCCGAATGGTTCAAACGCTCGCGGTTCAACTGCGCCAGCGGCGACAGTTTGTCTCCCAAGACGAAGACGACATCTACTTGCCAATCCCGCTCCGACAACACGCGCGCGATGACCAAACCGTCGCCGCCGTTGTTACCCTTGCCGCAAACGATTAACGCGCGCCCTGCTTTGGGGAAACGGCGCAGCAAATCCGCGGCGGCGGCTTGTCCCGCGTTTTCCATCAGTTGCTCGAAAGTCGTGCCTTTATCGACTGCCATTTGCTCGTGTTCGCGCATTTCTGCGGCGGTGTAGATTTTCATCATTCGCTCCTTTTCTCTTTACTGCCTATCAAACATCCAAATGCAAACCTTATCAATAGCCCTTCCCGACTTTCACAACGAATCATTCGCTTTCTTTGATTTGTCGCAATATGTCGTCTGAAAATAAGGAACTTGGTCGCTTTGTATTTGATTTTTATGTTAACAAGATTTATTATCATAATAAAACAAAGTGATAAACAATCAAAACTACTTCTTTTGCGGGGACGGGCGTTGGGATATGCCTCTGGCTACCCTGTGTCTGATTCGTCTTTACTTGCCGTCTCTTTTTTCAATCGACAACGAAAGTAAAACACACTATGTCTGCCATACCTTTGTCAAAACTCAGTAAAGGCGCAGTCGCGCACATCGACTCCATCGTCCCCAATTCGACTTTCGGCGAACTCGACCCGCTGGTTACACGCCGCCTTGCCGACTTGGGCTTTTCAAGTGGAATGCCGTTGCAAGTGATTGCCGTCGGCGGATTCGGACGCGGTCCGTTTGCCGTACGTTTGGGCAACCAGTCGCAATTCTCGTTGCGGCAGGAAGAAGCAGGAAAGATTATGTGCCATGTGATTGACGGCTGACCGCTGTACACGCAGGCAGGCTTCTATTTTGAAAATGCGGCATAGGCGGATTTAATCTGACCGCCCCATCCTTTTCAGACGACCTAGGTCGTCTGAAAACACAATTTCAAAACCTTTTCCCCAAATCCCACTCCAAACTTATCAAACAATCAAAAAAGGAGAGTTCAATTCATGGAACTAAGCTATTTTGCCTTGATTGGTGCACCAAACTGCGGCAAAACCGTTTTGTTCAACGGTTTGACCGGCTCACATGCTAAGGTTGCCAATTATCCGGGCGTAACGGTCGATAAGCGCGAGGGTGCCTTCCTCGACGACGAGGCGGTCCGCATTATCGACCTGCCGGGCACATACAGCCTGCGCACGACCAGCCCCGACGAAGCAGTGGCAAAAGATGTAATGGTGGGCAAGATGGGCATTCCGCCCGATGCCATTATTGCCGTTGCCGACGCGACCAACCTGCGTATGACCCTGCGCATGATTTTGGAACTGAAAACGCTGGGACTGCCTATGGTGGTGTCGCTGAATTTGAGCGACGTCGCCCGCAGAAGGGGCTTGAATATCGACGCGGCCAAACTGAGCGAGTTGTTGGATGCACCTGTTTTGGAAACAGTTGCAGTGAGCGCGTCGGGCGTACAGGCGGTACGCGAAGCCGTGGTGAAGCTGCCGCGCAAACGCTCTTTCCCCGCCAATCCCGCTTCTGCCGAACGCACGCTCGATGCGCTGGATAGCGACAAACTTTATCAAGAAGTCGAGTCGATTTTGGCACAAGTCGTGCGCACCCAGATGACGCTGCCCGCATGGCACAAAAAACTCGACGACATCGTGCTGCACCCCGTCTGGGGCATGATTATGCTGCTGGTCATCCTGTTTATGGTGTTCCAAGCGGTTTACACATGGGCGGCGCCGATTATGGACGCCATCGAAGGCGGCTTTACCGCGCTGGGCGAATGGATAGGCGCCAACATGGAGCCGGGCATCCTCAGCGACTTGCTCGTCAACGGCGTCATTGCCGGTTTGGGCAGCGTGTTGGTGTTCCTGCCGCAGATTACGATCCTGTTCGCCTTCATCCTGCTTTTAGAAGACTCAGGCTACCTGCCGCGCGCGGCGTTTTTGTTGGACAACCTCATGGCAAAAAGCGGTCTGTCGGGACGCTCGTTTATCCCGCTTCTGTCGAGTTTCGCCTGTGCCGTTCCCGCCGTGATGTCGGCGCGTACGATTAATGACCCGCGCGAACGCCTCGTTACCATCGCCGTCGCCCCGCTGCTGACCTGCTCCGCGCGGCTGCCCGTTTACGCGCTGATTATCGCCGCCGTCATTCCTGACCGCACAGTAGGCGGAATTTTCAACCTGCAAGGGCTGACGCTGTTTATCCTCTATCTCGCAGGCATCCTGTCTGCCGCCTTGGCAGCGTATATCATGAAACGCTTGGCGCGTATGAAAGGCAACGTACAGCAATTCCCCCTCTTAATGGAGCTGCCGACTTTCCGCACGCCCAACTTCAAACACATCATGACCAGCCTGTGGGACAGGGTCAAAGCCTTCCTCAAACGTGCCGGTACGATTATCTTCGCCCTTGCCGTAGTTTTGTGGGGCTTGGTAAGCTGGCCGCAACCGCCCGCAGGTGCAACAGGTGCGGCAATCGACTACAGCTTGGCGGGTATGCTCGGCCACGCTATCCAACCATTGTTCGCCCCGCTGGGCTTCACTTGGGAAATGTGTATCGCCATGATTCCGGGCATTGCCGCGCGTGAAGTCGTCGTTGCCGCGCTGGGTACGGTCTATGCCGTCAGCGCGTCGTCTGAAGACGCCGTACAAAACGCGCTGATTCCGATCATACACAACAACTGGGGCCTGCCGACCGCCTTCGCCTTCCTGGCTTGGTATGTGTATGCTCCCATGTGCGCCGCGACATTGGCTGTGATTAAACGCGAAACCAAATCCACAAAAAATATGGTGATGATTACCGGCTATCTGTTCCTGATGGCTTACTTTGCCGCATTTGTGGTTTACCAAATTACTTCAAGGATAATGTGATGACTCAATATATTATCGTCGGCTTGATTATGCTCGCCTGCGTATTCTTCCTCTTGCGAAAATTCGTATTCAAACCGAAAAAACGCGATTGCAGCAGCGGCTGCGGCAAATGCGGCGGTTGCGGCTGAGTATGGATAGCTAGGAAGCAGAAAGGTCCTTGGATTCGGATTTCAAGTGCAACACTAGGGTACCAGTGGTTGGAACAGATTTAAGAATAAAACACTTGGCGTTTCGTAGCCAAGTGTTTTTCTCGGCCGGTGGTTCAACTCATCTTGAACCCTGCGTATCTCCCGATCGCTGATGTTTCGGAAATCGGTTTGTTTGGGGAAATATTGCCGGATGAGTCCGTTGGTGTTTTCATTCAGCCCTTTCTCCCAAGAATGGTAAGGGCGGCAAAAATAGGTTTCCGCCTTCAATGCTTTGGCTATTTTGGTGTGTTGGTAGAACTCTTTGCCGTTATCCATGGTGATGGTGTGGACTCTGGCTTTATATGCCTTTAATACCCTAATGGCCGCCCGGGCAGTGTCTTCGGCTTTTAAGTTCTTCAATTTGCAGATGATGGTGTAGCGGGTAGTGCGTTCGACCAAGGTCAATAACGCGCTTTTCTGATTTTTGCCGACGATGGTGTCGGCCTCCCAATCGCCGATGCGGGTTTTCCGGTCGACGATAGCAGGTCGGTTTTCTATGCCGACGCGGTCGGGCACTTTGCCTCTGGTCCATGTGCCGCCGTTGCTTTTGTCTTGGCGGAGGTAGCGGTAAACGGTGCTGTGATGGAGTGTGATCCCGTGGTGTTTATGCAGGTAGGCGCATACTTGTTCGGGACTGAGTTTGCGGCAGATAAGGGTGTCGATGTGTTGAACCAGCTGCGAATCGAGCTTATAGGGTTTTCGCCGGTGCTTTTTGGTCAGCCGGCTTTGCTTCTGTGCTTTTTCGGCGCTGTATTGCTGTCCTTGGATGCAGTGCCGCTTGATTTCTCGGCTGATGGTGCTTTTGTGGCGGTTGAGCTGTTTGGCGATTTCGGCGATGGTGCAGTGGCGGGACAGGTATTGGATATGGTATCGTTCGTCTTGGGTCAGTTGTGTGTAGCTCATGGCAATCTTTCTTGCAGGAAAGGCCGTATGCTACCGCATACTTGCCTTTTTCTGTTATGGAAAGTTGCACTTCAAATGCGAATCCGCCGTCGTCTGAAAACCGGTTGCAAGATTGAACTGCACCCTAAAGGCCAAATACGCACTCTGGGCAGTTAGGGTGCAGTTTTTTATGATTCGAACCACGCAAGGAGTAATGGCATGAAAATCCCGCAAATTATCCGTTTCACCGATTTTTTACAACAAAACCCCACCGAAGCCGTGCGCACCGTGCTGCATCAAGACAAGCATGACAACATGGTGCTTTGGCAGATTCCGCCACAAACTATGCTGCCCGCCCACCGCCATCTGCGCGGTGCGGACATCTGGATTGTATTGCAGGGCGAAGCCGAGCTGGTGGACGACGCACAAAGCGGCCGCATCATCCGCGCAGGTGAGAGCGTGATAGTCGGCAACCACCAAATCCACGGTGCGCGCAACAACGGCAAAGAAGACTGCATTTTGATTTCGGTTATCAGCCCGAAAGCAGGATTTGAACAGGTATAACCTTTTTCAGACGGCACCAATCTATCGGAGGCCGTCTGAAAACAGATCAACCATAAAAATTTCAATATACCAAAAATGAAAACCCCATCAAACTGTGCCGCCATTTTCTCATCCTTATCGACAAGGAAACGGGCAAAGTGATGGGGTTCGGCCTTGGAAGGCGGACAGGAAAATTTGAAAACTCCATCAAAGGGAGCAGGCTCAACAACTGACAGACTGCCGTCTAAAAGGGAGCGGATTCGCATTTGAAGTGCAACTTTCCATAACAGAAAAAGGCCAGTATGCGGTAGCATACGGCCTTTCCTGCAAGAAAGATTGCCATGAGCTACACACAACTGACCCAAGACGAACGATACCATATCCAATACCTGTCCCGCTACTGCACCATCGCCGAAATCGCCAAACAGCTCAACCGCCACAAAAGCACCATCAGCCGAGAAATCAAGCGGCACTGCATCCAAGGACAGCAATACAGCGCCGAAAAAGCACAGAAGCAAAGCCGGCTGACCAAACAGCACCGGCGAAAACCCTATAAGCTCGATTCGCAGCTCATTCAACACATCGACACCCTTATCCGCCGCAAACTCAGTCCCGAACAGGTATGTGCCTACCTGCATAAACACCACGGGATCACACTCCATCACAGCACCGTTTACCGCTACCTTCGCCAAGACAAAAGCAACGGCGGCACTTTGTGGCAACATCTCAGAATATGCAGCAAACCCTACCGCAAACGCTACGGCAGCACATGGACCAGAGGCAAAGTGCCCGACCGCGTCGGCATAGAAAACCGCCCCGCCATTGTCGACCGGAAAACCCGCATCGGCGATTGGGAGGCCGACACCATCGTCGGCAAAAATCAGAAAAGCGCGTTATTGACCTTGGTCGAACGCGTTACCCGCTACACCATCATCTGCAAATTGAAGAACTTAAAAGCCGAAGACACTGCCCGGGCGGCCATTAGGGTATTAAAGGCATATAAAGCCAGAGTCCACACCATCACCATGGATAACGGCAAAGAGTTCTACCAACACACCAAAATAGCCAAAGCATTGAAGGCGAAAACCTATTTTTGCCGCCCTTACCATTCTTGGGAGAAAGGGCTGAATGAGAACACCAACGGACTCATCCGGCAATATTTCCCCAAACAGACCAATTTCCGAAATATCAATAATCGGGAGATACGCAGGGTTCAAGATGAGTTGAACCACCGGCCGAGAAAAACACTTGGCTACGAAACGCCAAGTGTTTTATTCTTAAATCTGTTCCAACCACTGGTACCCTAGTGTTGCACTTGAAATCCGAATCCAAGGAACCTTAAAAGCGAACTTTATAGTGGATTAAATTTAAATCAGGACAAGGCGACGAAGCCGCAGACAGTACAGATAGTACGGCAAGGCGAGGCAACGCCGTACTGGTTTAAAGTTAATCCACTATATCGGGTCTGCCCCATCCCATTCCTTCACCACAAAAAGGTCGTCTGAAAACCAAACTCCGGTTTTCAGACGACCTCAATCATTCCAAACTTTCAACCGACCTTATTTCAAGGCTTCCAGCAGCTTCCCGTGTATCCCGCCGAAACCGCCGTTGCTCATCACCAAAATATGGTCGCCTGCTTCGGCATGTTTCACGATTTCGGCAACGAAGGCATCAAAGTCTTGTCCGACGTGCAGCTTTCCGCCCAAAGGCGCGAGGGCTTCGGCGACGTCCCAGTCCACGCCGCCGGCGTAGCAGAATACTTGGTCGGCACCTTTGAGGCTTTCGGGCAGGGCGGCTTTCATGGTGCCGAGTTTCATGGTGTTGGAACGCGGCTCAAGGACGGCGAGAATGCGGGCGTTTCCGACGCGCTGACGCAGGCCTTCGATGGTGGTTTCGATGGCGGTCGGATGGTGGGCGAAGTCGTCGTAAACGGTGATGCCGTTCACCGTGCCTTTGATTTCCATGCGGCGTTTGACGTTTTTAAACGCGCTCAAGGCTTCGCAGGCCGTCTGAATATCGACTCCGGCATGGCGCGCGGCGGCGATGACGGCGAGCGCGTTCATGCGGTTGTGTCCGCCCATCAAATCCCATGCGACGTGTCCGGCTTTTTTGCCGTCAAGCAACACGTCGAACGAGCCGTTGGCATTGACTTCGCCGACCTGCCAGCCATGTTCGATGCCGAATTTTTCCACCGGCGTCCAGCAGCCTTTGTCGAGAGTGTCTTGCAGGCTTTGCTGCTGTCCGTTGCAAACGATTAAGCCTTCGGACGGCACGGTGCGCACGAGGTGGTGGAACTGGGTCTGTATCGCACCCAAGTCGGCAAAGATGTCGGCGTGGTCAAATTCCAGATTGTTCAACACGGCGGTACGCGGACGGTAATGCACGAATTTGGAGCGTTTGTCGAAAAAGGCGGTGTCGTATTCGTCGGCTTCGATGACGAAAAACGGCGATTTGCTGTTCGGGTCTTGACGCGGCGTTTGCGGCAGACGGGCGGAAACGCTGAAGTTTTCCGGTACGCCGCCGATGAGGAAGCCCGGCGCGAGTCCGGCATATTCCAAGACCCATGCGAGCATGGACGCAGTGGTGGTTTTGCCGTGCGTCCCCGCCACGCCGAGCACCCAATGATGGTGCAGCACGTTTTCCGACAGCCATTGCGGACCGGAAATATAAGGCAGGCCGCGGTTCAAAATCGCTTCAACCACATCCATCCCGCGCTTGGCGACATTGCCGATAACGTAAACGTCGGCTTTAAATTCGTCCAACTGCGCGGCATCGAAGCCTTCGTGTACGTCTATGCCCAAGGCTTCGAGCTGGGTGCTCATCGGCGGATACATCTTCGCGTCGCAACCGCTGACTTTAAACCCCGCTTCTTTGGCAATGGCGGCCACCCCGCCCATAAACGTGCCGCCGATACCGATAATGTGGATGTGTTTCATGATAAGACCGTCTTTTGAATGAAATAATGGGAAAGCCGCCATTATAGCGGAGTTTGGACGGAGGGGTCGTCTGAAAAGCGAAGCTGTGGCAAGATGGACAATATAGAGGATTTGAACTGAACAGGAGAAAGCCCATGCCCAAGCTGACACCCCAAATGTTCGCTTTTCTGCAAGCGCCTCAAGCCGAATCCGTCTTACTGCGGCTCTACACCCAAGCCTTAAAGCAAAACAGACAGATGTTTTTTCATTTTCTGCCCAAGATTTTCAAGCTCTTGGGCAAAGGGCTGGATTGGACGGGGGAAAACGAAAGTTTTTACGAAGACAAATACATCCCCATCGCACCGCGACAAGGCAAGTTTTTGTATATGCAGGCTTTGGCATCGGGAGCAAAAAACATTGTCGAATTCGGAACTTCCTACGGCATTTCGACGCTGTATCTTGCCGCAGCCGCCAAGCGCAACGGCGGGCGCGTCATCACTTGCGAATATCTGCCGCACAAAGCCGCAGCGGCGAGAAAACATTTCCAAGAAGCCTGTTTGGCAGACTATATCGAGCTTCGCGAAGGTGATGCGCTGGAAACCTTAAAAGACTTAGCCATCTGCCCCGATTTCGTCTTACTCGACGGCTGGCCGGATTTGGTATTCCCCGTATTCAAGCTGCTGGAACCCAATCTTGCCGACCGCGCGGTCATCGCCGTGGACGATGTGGAAGGCTTCTCACCTGCCATGCAGGATTATCTCGATTACGTCCGCCGCCCTGAAAACGGTTATATTTCAAGCACATTAAAACCTTATAAAGCGCTGGAATATACGGTCAAGACAGGCAAACCGAAAAGGTCGTCTGAAAACCAGTTTCACTAAGATGAAACCGCCTTTTCAGACGACCTTCAACACGCTTCAGTCCTCGTCCTTTCCGTCCAACAGCAAAAACACCATCGTCGCAAACAGCATCAGTACCGCCGTCAACACCATCGCCCTCGAATAATTATCCGCCCCCGCCCTGCCCAGATAGGCGTAAATCAGGGTGGTCAGCGTCTGCCATTCGGGACGTGCCAAAAACAGCGTTGCCGCAAATTCGCCGACGCAGGTTGCCGCCGCCAAAGTCAGCCCGCGCCTGAAAGCAGGTTTCAGCAATGGGGCGGTGATGTAAAAGGTCGTCTGAAAACGGTTTGCCCCCATAGTCCTCGCCGCCTCGCCATAGCCTTGCGGCAACGCATCCCACGCCGCCAAAACATCTTTGGCGACAAACGGATACGCCAACAGCGCATAAGCGGCAATCAAAAGCGGCAGCGATGCCGTCAATTGCGGATACAGCAGCAGCACGCCGAACGCCACACAGACCGGCGACACCATAAACGGCAAAAATACCGCCCCCCTCACCCACGCCGCGCGTCTTGCCAAGCAGGCATACGACACGCCCAATACCGCAGCGGCAGCAACCGCCGCCGCCGAAAAACGAACGGTGTTCCAAAGCGCCGCCAGCGTTTCGCCCTCGAGCAATACCCGCCAAGACCCTCCGGCAAGTGCGGCCTGCCGGACAACCGCAAGCAGGGGCATCAGGCAGCACACACACAACACCGACAATACCGCCACGACCATCAGCCGTTCCGCCGCTGTTGCGGGCTTGCGCGGACGCGGTGCGGCGTGTGCCTTATCCGCATCCGTCCGACGGCTCAACCGCGCATACAGCAATCCCGCCGCCGCGGTAATCCCCAACACCAGCCATACCAAGACGGAAGCCTGCGCCATATCCAATTCATACGCAATCAGCCGGTAAATCTCCACTTCCACCGTCGCATAGCGGTCGCCGCCCAACAGCAAAGCCAGTCCGAACCCCGAAAAACAATACAGGAAAACCAAACACAAACCGCCTGCCAACCACGGGCGCAATACCGGCCATTCCACCCTTAAAAACCGCCACCATGCCCCCGCCCCCAAAGCCTGCGCCGTTTGCAGGCGCGCCTCGGGAACCTGCAAAAATCCCTGATACGCCGCGCGCACCAAAACCGGCAGGTTGAAAAACACATTGCCGTAAATCAACAGATACGGCGTATCCTGCCAGCCCGCCCAAACGGCACCGTTTGTGCCGAACAAAGCCAACACGCCCATACCCGCTACCAAAGTCGGCATCACGAAAGGCAGCATCAACAGCCTCAACACCAAAGCGCGTCCCCGGAAATCCAAACGCGCCAACACCCACGCCGCAGGCACGCCCAAAATCCCCGCCAGCACGCAGGTTGCCAAAGCCTGAAACACCGTCCATAAGATAAGGTGCTGCATATAGTCATCTCGCAACACCCCGCCCCATGCACTCCCGTCGTAAAAAGCCAGCGCAACCAAAGGCGCGACGACCATCACGATAAGGAAGCCCAAAGGCAGCAGCGCGAGCAGTAAAGTGGAACTGAAAGAGCGGATGGAAGACATGGTTTGATGTTCAGCCCGATAAAAAAATTTAAAAATATCGGACATCGTCTGAAAAACGGAAACAACATCCGATTAGAAAAATGCACTTGTATCGGGTATATAACCCAAAAAATCCCTCAGAAGGCCGGAGTGCAATACGTCGTATGAAAACACACAGAATGTAGCGTGGGCTTTGCCCGCGGAAAAACGACCCTGTTAATTGTCCGACTTGGAATCCAATCGGCAGGCTCGCGGGCAAAGCCTGCGCTGCGGCTTGACTTGTCCCGAACCCGCATATTTTAAACGTCGTCTGAAACCAAGTGCGACAAATTGTTTTCAGACGACCTCCTTCCTGCTCAATTTTTTGTTTTATCCGTCACGAGCCGATTCCTCAACCATCTGGCGGCAGGGGCGATTTCGCCTGCGAGCATACCGGTTTCTACGCCCGATGAATGTTTGATGACATCCGCTGCCGCGCCGTGCAGCCATACGCCGGCGCAAGCGGCTTGGAACGGCGGGATGCCTTGAGCGAGCAGGCTGCCGATGATGCCGCTTAAAACGTCGCCGCTGCCTGCGGTGGCAAGTCCGGCGTTGCCGCTTGGGTTGGTATAGACCGTGCCGTCGGGCGCGGCGACCAGTGTGCGGTGTCCTTTTAGGACGGTTACGGCTTGGAATGTTGCGCTGATGGTTTGGACGGCGGACATTCTATTTTGCTGAACGGCTTGGGTGGATGTACCGAGCAGGCGGGCGGCTTCGGCGGGATGCGGGGTCAGAACCAGATTACCGCGCTTTTGTGCTGCTTCGCGGGTTTCGGGGTTAGACCTTGCTAGCAAAGTCAGTGCGTCGGCATCAAGCAACAACGGTGCATCTTGATTGTGCGTCAACACGGTATTTAAGATTCGGTTGGCGGTTTCGCCCAAACCCATGCCGCAGCCGACCGCCCATGCGATGATGTCCTTGCGTTTCAGCAGGTCTTCGGCAGTCGCCAGCATGATTTCGGGGCGTTCGGGGATGACGGCAAAGGGCAAGGCGGTTTGATTGAAGCCCGCCCACACTTTGCCGCTGCCTTGATAAATCGCGGCGGTGGAAGCGAGGACAACGGCTCCGCTCATGCCCGATGCGCCGCCGACGACGGCGAGCGTGCCGTATGTCCCTTTGTGCGATTCCGCTTGGCGTGGGGCGAATACGTCGGGAAATTGCGAGGTCGTCTGAAAAAAATCGGGCGTATCGGGGAGCTTATAGGACGGGTTCATCATCAATCTGCCTGAGTTTGGGATAAAATAGCGGATGCGTGGCGAAAAGAGGATGTCTTTTATCTATCGACTGTTGTTTTCACGATTCTACCGCCCCGTATAGGAACACTACAACCGCACAACAAGGAATATTTAATGAAACAAAAAGTCAAAGTCTGGGATTTGCCAACGCGTCTGTTTCACTGGCTCTTGGTCTTGTCGGTCGGATTTATGTGGTACAGCGCGCAGGCTGGCGGCGGGATGCTGGTTTGGCACTTGCGCTGCGGGCTGCTGGTGGCGGGGCTGATTGTCTTCCGCCTGTGTTGGGGCTTGTGGGGCAGCGATACGGCTCGGTTTTCGCAATTCGTGCGCGGCCCGTCATCCATCCGCCGCTACCTGCAAGGCAGCCTGACGGAAAATGAGCAGCCCGGACACAACCCTTTGGGCGCGCTGATGGTCATCGCGCTGATTGCGGCGGTTTTGCTGCAAGCGACGACGGGCTTGTTTGCCGCCGATGAAAACACGTTTACCGACAGCGGCTATCTGAACCATTTGGTCAGCTCGGACACGGGCAGCCTGATGCGCAAAATCCACGTCAATTTCTTCAACCTGCTGGCGGCATTGGCGGGACTACACATCGTTACGGTCTTGGCGTATAAGTTTTTGAAGAAAAAAGATTTGATCCGCCCGATGATCAGCGGCTACAAGTATATCGAGGGGCAAACCGTTACCTTGAAATTTGCTTCCGCCGCCAAACTGATTGCCGCATTGGCAGTGGCGGCTGTGGCGGTGGCTGCGATTTTGATGTTGAAATAACAATTTAAACAAATAGAAAAAGGTCGTCTGAAACTTTCAGACGACCTTTTGTCATTGGATTTATTGCTTTTTCAGCCCTTTGGCTTTGACGGTCGCAATGGTGCCGTCTATGCCTTTTTGCTTGATAAGTTCGCCGAACTGGTTGCGGTAAACCGTTACCAGGCTCGTTCCGTCCACGCGGATGTTGTAGATTTTATAGACAGGGCCGACCTTATAAAGCTGGTAGGCTACTTCGTATTTCGTCCCTTTTTTGGTGTGCAGTTCAGAAAATACGTCAAACTTATTGCCGTTGACCGTCATTTTCGGCAACAGCCTTACCTGCGCATCCGCCGCGCCGATTAAGGCGGAATGCGAATACATGGCTATAATCATGTCTTTAAAAGCGTGGATAAATTCCGTTTTCTGAGTGGCGGAGAATTCACGCCAAGGCGCGCCGACCGCCAAAGCGGAAATGCGTTCGTAATCCAGATAACGGTCTGCATACTGCTCGATCTGCTTGACCTTTTGCGCCTCGCTCAAAGAGCCGTTGCGCGCAATTTTCAAAACTGCATCTATATTCTGCTGCATCTGAGCCTGTGCGGGGTGTGTTTCAGCCGCCACATAAGGCGCGGCAACCACCATCGGGACAGATAATACAAAAGCGGACAAATAAGGGTTCATCATTATTCCATAAGATAAGAAGCAAAGCTGCATTTTAAAACGCCCTGAGGCATAAACCGTTAATCAAATGTAAAAGCAGGAAAGATAACTATATAATCGCCCTATCCGAATTTCTGAAATTCCCGCCATGTACGATGTCAACACACACGATGTCCGCCGATTTTTCGCCCATGTCTGGCAACAACGCCTCACCCCCCTGCAACTGGACGGCCTGCAACAAAAAGCCCTGCGGATTATCGAAGCCCATCCCGAATACTCCCGCTATCTCGAAAATATCGAAGACTATCTGGACAAAACCTGGACGCCCGAAGAAGGAGAAACCAATCCCTTCCTGCATATGTCGCTGCATCTCTCCCTGCAAGAACAAGCAGCCATCGACCAGCCGCCCGGCATCCGCGTCATACACGGACAACTCTGCGTGCGCTATGGCGGCGATTGGGTACGTGCCGAACACGATATGATGGATGCGCTGGCAGAAACCATATGGGAAGCGCAACGCTACGGACGCGGCTTGGATGTCAATGCCTATATGACTCGGCTGCGCAAACTGGTCGGACTGGGGCAGGAAGAAACCGCCCGCATCAATCCGCACGAAGTCGGCGTGTCCGGCATCATCAGCGAAAGGGCTTGAGTTCATCTAGTCTCACCTAGTTTCCAGTTTATAGAAAAGAATTTTCAGACGACCCTTCATGCCCGTTTAGTTCAAAATATCGGCTACCTTACATATCTATCACACTAAAATCAGTAAAGAGGTCGTCTGAAATCCGTTTTCAGACGACCTTATCTTAACCTTTACCCCGCCCGGCAATATCACTTTACCCTTCCATATACCCCTGTTCCCGCATCGAGCAGGCTTCTGTCGCCGTAACAATAAAATGGTCTAAAAGCGAGACATCAACCAATGCCAAAGCCTGTTTCAGACGACCTGTAAACGCGATGTCCGATTGCGAAGGCGTTGCCGAACCGCCGGGATGATTGTGCGCGATAATCAGGCTGTCGGCGTATTCGTCCAATGCGAGCTTGACGATTTCCCTGATATAGACGGTATTTTCCGCCACCGTTCCGCGCGAGAGTTCGCGCATGGCAATCAGCCTGTTTTGGCGGTTGAGCAAAAGCGCGGTGCTGACTTCTATCTTTTCGTGCCCCAAATGCAGGCGCAGATAATCGGCAACGGCTTTCGGGCTGGAAAGCGTGATATTTTCCTGTAAATCCTCGCCCAAAATCCGCCTGCCGATTTCTTTGACGACAGCAAATTGGGTAAAACTCGCCAAACCCATACCCTTGTATGCGGAAAGCGTTTTAGCGTCGGCGCTCATCAGCTTGCCCAAGCTGCCAAACTCGTTCAGCAGATAACGCGCCAAATCCACCGCGCTCATCCCGCGCGTACCTACCCGCAGCAAAATCGCCAGCAACTCAGCATCGCTCAACGCGCCTGCGCCATGTGCCAACAATTTCTCGCGCGGCCGCTCGCCTTCAGGCCATTGTTTGATACTCATGTTTACCCCTTGCGTGAACATTCACGAAAAAATTTGTTTGAAAATCTGCTTGTTATTGCACTTGCTGCAACGAAATGCTTATCAAGCAATTAATGTAAATATTTCATATTTTATTATATTTTGAATGAATATTTAAAATATAAGCATAATATTCATATAAATTAATTGCATAAAAACAACGCGCTCAACTTCGCTTGTGAAAGCGATTGCCTTTCCTTATTCACCCGTATGGATTGACCGCAGATTCAATCTGACAGGTTTCAAAATGTCCTGTTTAAATCAAATCCGCGGGAAATCAGCCCCTTCGGGCAATTTCGTATTGCCCCTGCGTGCCATAGGCTAATATAATAGCGAGTTCGGCGGAGGCGGTTTATCCTTGGATTTCCAGCCGTTTCCCATCCATGCTGCCCGTGCGCTTCACAAGAGTTTCAGACGACGTTTCGACGTTGCGACTCCCGCCAGCAATCAAACAGCTTTTTATCACCCTTTCGAAAATCCGTTTTGCCGGTACTCGTCATTTTTATTGGAGTATTGCCATTATGACCGCAACCACTGCGTCTTCAGCCAAACCTTATCTTAAAATCCAAGGCTTGGTGAAAAAGTTTGGTGACAATTACGCTGTCGATAACATCGACTTAGATATTTATCAACATGAAATCTTTGCCCTTTTGGGCAGCTCCGGCAGCGGCAAATCCACGCTGCTGCGTATGCTGGCGGGCATGGAAAGCCCTAATCAGGGCAAAATCATTCTGGACGGTCAAGACATTACCAAACTTGCCCCCTACGAGCGCCCCATCAATATGATGTTTCAAAGCTATGCCCTGTTCCCGCACATGACTGTGGAGCAGAACATTGCCTTCGGTCTGAAACAAGACAAAATGCCCAAAGATGAAATTGCTGCACGCGTGGAAGAAATGCTGCGTCTGGTTCAGATGACCAAATACGCCAAGCGCAAACCGCATCAATTATCCGGCGGTCAGCAACAGCGTATCGCTTTGGCACGCAGCTTGGCAAAACGTCCGAAAATCCTGCTGCTTGACGAACCTCTCGGCGCGTTGGACAAAAAACTGCGCCAACAAACCCAGCTCGAATTGGTCAACACGCTCGAACAAGTCGGCGTAACCTGCATCATGGTCACGCACGACCAAGAAGAAGCGATGACGATGGCGACCCGCATCGCCATTATGTCTGACGGTCAGTTGCAACAGGTCGGTACGCCCAGCGACGTGTACGACTACCCCAACAGCCGCTTTACCGCCGAATTCATCGGCGAGACCAATATTTTCGGCGGCGTCGTGATTGACGACCATGCCGATTATGCCGTCATCGAATGCGAAGGTTTGGAAAACCACGTCCGCATCGACCACGGTCTGGGTGGCCCAAGCGAACAAGACATTTGGGTCAGCATCCGTCCCGAAGACATTGATTTGTACAAAGAAAAACCTGACCACTTGGGCCGCTTCAACTGGGCAAAAGGCACTGTAGAAGAAATCGCCTACTTGGGCAGCTTCGCCATCTACCACATCAAACTCGCCAACGGCCGCGTCGTCAAAAGCCAAGTTCCCGCACCTTATTGGTATGTGCGCAACATCACGCCGCCGACTTGGGACGAAACCGTCTATATCAGCTGGCCGGAAAACCAACCGACTCCGTTGTTCCGTTGATTTAAGGGGAATGAGATGAACCTTAAAAAACTGAAAAACAAACTGTTCCGCCGCCCGGGTCAGCGCGCGGTCATCGCCGTACCGTATATTTGGCTTTTGGTGCTGTTTCTGATTCCGTTCGCCATTGTGCTGAAAATCAGCTTTGCCGAACAAGAAATCGCCATTCCGCCGTTTACGCCGCTGACCAGCGTCGATGAAGATTTAGGTCGTCTGAACATCGCCATCAGTTATCAAAACTATGCCGATATTTTCCAAAATTTTTGGAATACCCTGAATCCGTTCGGCGACAGCGAAAACAGCAATATCTATCTGATGACCTACTGGTCTTCCATTAAGACTGCGCTGACGACAACCATCATTTGTCTGCTGATTGGTTATCCGACCGCCTATGCGATTTCGCGCGCCAACCCCGCCATGCGCAACGGTCTGCTGCTTGCCATCATGCTGCCTTTCTGGACTTCCTTCCTGTTGCGTGTTTACGCATGGATGGGCCTGCTGGGACACAACGGCATCATCAACAATTTCCTGCTTAAAATGCAGATTATCGAAGAGCCTTTAGACCTGTTCTACAACGCGTTCTCGCTGAACTTGGTCATGGTCTATGCCTATCTGCCGTTTATGATCCTGCCGCTTTACACGCAACTGGTGAAACTCGACAACCGCCTGCTTGAAGCCGCTTCTGATTTGGGCGCAGGGCCGATTAAATCGTTCTTCACCATTACCCTGCCTCTGTCCAAAACCGGCATCATCGCAGGCTCCATGCTGGTTTTCGTTCCCGCAGTCGGTGAATTCGTGATTCCCGAACTGGTCGGCGGTTCGGAAAACCTGATGATCGGTAAAGTCTTGTGGCAGGCGTTCTTCGACCAAAACAACTGGCCGCTGGCTTCTGCCGTCGCCGTCGTCATGGTCGCATTGCTGGTCGTGCCGATTGCGCTGTTCCAGCATTATGAAAACCGCGAATTAGAGGAAGGATCCAAATAATGCAGAAATCCCGATTATCCTGGTTCCTGAAACTGATGCTGATGCTGTCGCTGGCGTTTCTGTATATTCCGCTGGTCGTTTTGGTCATCTATTCGTTCAACGAATCCAAGCTGGTTACCGTTTGGGGCGGCTTTTCGACCAAGTGGTACAGCGCATTGCTGGAAAACGACACCATCTTGGAAGCCGCTTGGCTGTCGCTGCGCATTGCCGCCGCATCTTCGCTTGCAGCCGTCATTTTGGGCACGCTGGCAGGCTACGCAATGGCGCGTATCAAGCGCTTCCGCGGCAGCACCTTGTTCGCCGGTATGATTTCCGCGCCTATGGTTATGCCTGACGTGATTACCGGTCTGTCCATGCTGCTCCTGATTATTCAGGTGCAGATGTTCCTGCAAGGTAGCGAATTGCTGCAAAACCTGTACTTCGACCGCGGTTTCTTCACCATTTTCCTCGGGCATACGACGCTTTGTATGGCATACATCACCGTCGTCATCCGTTCGCGTCTGGTGGAGCTTGACCAATCGCTCGAAGAGGCCGCAATGGACTTAGGTACGCGTCCGCTGAAAATCTTTTTCGTCATCACCCTGCCCTTGATTGCCCCTGCCATCGCTTCAGGTTTCCTGCTCGGCATTACCCTGTCGCTGGATGATTTGGTGATTACCTCTTTCCTGTCTGGTCCCGGTTCTTCCACATTGCCGCAGGTGATTTTCTCCAAAATCAAGCTGGGTCTCGACCCGCAGATGAATGTGTTGGCAACCATCCTGATCGGCATCATCGGTACGCTGGTCATCGTCATCAATTATTGGATGATGCGCCAAGCAACCAAACGCGATCGGGAAGCCGCCGAAGCCTACCGTCAGGAAAAGCTTGCCGCAGAAAAAACAAATTGACCCAATCAGACAGGCTGACCGCATCAATGCAAGGTCAGCCTGTTTTCTTCACACAACCCGTTTGACAACTTTTCAGATGACCCTCAACTATAGTGGATTAAATTTAAATCAAGATAAGGCGACGAAGCCGCAGACAGTACAGATAGTACGGAACCGATTCACTTGGTGCTTCAGCACCTTAGAGAATCGTTCTCTTTGAGCTAAGGCGAGGCAACGCCGTACTGGTTTAAAGTTAATCCACTATACCCTCCAAAGGTCGTCTGAAACCACACAAAGCATTACCCTATGATTCATCCCAATTTCAAAGAATACCTTCCCTCCTATTATTTCAGCACCATCAATCCCCACGCCGCTTATCCCAAGCTTGAAGGTCGTCTGAAAACCGAGACCTGCGTCATCGGCGGAGGATTGACAGGACTTTGCACCGCCCTTCCCCTTGCCGAAAACGGACGCGAAGTTACCGTACTCGAAGCCGCCCGTATCGGCTTCGGCGCATCAGGGCGCAGCGGCGGGCAAGTCATCAGCGATTACGCCTGCGGTATGGAAGAAATCGAAAAACAAGTCGGCTTGGAACAAGCCCGCTGGTTTTGGCAGCAATCCCTGCAAGCCGTCGAACTCGTTGACGAACGGGTTAAAAAACATCAAATCGCCTGCGACTGGCAGCGCGGCTATGCCACCGTCGCCATCCGCCCGCAGCATTGGGAAGAATTGCAACAATGGCATGAACACGCCCGACAACATTACGGCGCTACCCATTACCAACTCTGGGATAAAGCCACACTCAAGCAACAACTTGCCAGCGATATGTACTTGGGCGCACAGTTCGATCCTCATTCCGGCCATCTCCATCCGCTCAACTATACCCTGGGCATCGCCCGCGTCGCTGCCGAAGCAGGCGCGCAGATTTTCGAACAGTCCCCGATGACCCGTATCGAACCCTATCAAGGCGGCTGGCTCGTCCATACCCCGGACGGCAGCATCGAATGCCAAAACCTCGTGTATGCCGTCAACACCTACGCCGGTTTGCATCAAAAATTCAAGCCATTGGAAAAAAAAGCCATCGCCGTCAGCACCTTCATCATCGCCACCGAACCGCTGGGCGAACGCGCCAAAGAACTTATCCGTAACAACATGGCCGTCTGTGACAACCGCCACGTCCTCGACTACTACCGCCTCAGCGCCGACGGCCGCCTACTCTTCGGCGGTAAAGACAACGAGTTCATCGACGACCCCGCCCGCATGACTGAGTTTGTCCGCCAAGACATGCTCAAAGTCTTCCCCCAGCTTGCCGATGTCAAAATCGAACATTCATGGGGCGGTGAATGCGACATCACCGCCAACCTCGCCCCCCACTTCGGCAGACTCGCGCCTACTGTTTACTATGCCCAAGGCTATTCCGGACACGGCATGGCAATTACCGGCATAGCAGGCCTTGCCATCGCCGAAGCCATCATGGGCGACAATGGTCGTCTGAAACCGTTTGAAAAACTCAAACACCCGAGCATCATTACCCAACCTTTCCTGCGCAAACTCGGCTCCTTCCTCGGCTCGAAATATTACCAATGGAAAGACAGCCGTTAAGCATTTGGTTAAGCTCGAACACATCAACAAAAGGTCGTCTGAAACCCGATTCAGGTTTCAGACGACCTTTTCGATATTGAATTGAAGGCTTACAATCAAAATGCTATCGCATCAAAAGCTCAACGAACGCTCGATGATTTTAGATTCCCACTCTCTCCGTTTGTGCTCCAAACCCATTACATCAAATGAATCTCGCTTGCCGGATTGGAAACATTCTCATATACGGTAATCGAAACGATTTTTCCACTTTCGTCAAACACAATTTCCAGATAAGGTTTATCAGGGCTGCGGTCGCGGTTGAAAAGGCGGAATACCCTTTGCGCCTCAAAAATCTTCCCGCGCGATTTCAAATATTCGGGCAACTGGCTGATGTTTTGAAAACTACCGCCAAACCCGTCGCCGTGTTTCTTAAGATATTCCGGCGTTCCTTCTATGTCAAAATTGTGCGTTACCCTCAGTGGCTGATCCGAACCTTGGCTTGTCTGTTTGCCTGTTGATAAAACCAAAGTATCCCGACGCCTGAGTGCTTTCATTTCTTGTACCACCGGTTCTACCGCCTGCTGATTATAGCTCCGCTCCCCTTTTACCATCTGATCAATAGCCTCTATCACTTTATCAACGTTTTTAGGATCATTCGGATCAATATCAGGGAACAGTGCCTGCTCCAGCGGATCGTCTCCACCGGGAATGCCCCAAACCGCCGCCAATTCTTTAGGGCTGCGTTCAAACAAACAACTGGAATCGATATTCTCGGCAACCTGACGGACAAAATCATCAATGCCGCCAATCTGATGCAGGTTGGTGCAGTTTGAAGAAGGTGCGCTTTCTACTTTGTTTATGTCCGTTTCTACGGTCTTATCATTTGTATTGGATTTCTCGAAAACAGAAGATAAAGGCACAGAAGCGGCAGATTCTTTTACCTTATCCTGTTTTTCAGGAGAGCAAGCCGCCAATAAGACGGCGACGGATAATAAGAAAAATTGGGATGTATTGTTTTTGATCATTTTATTTTTCCAGTAATGTGTATTTAAAATATAAAAATCAGTCAGTTGATAGCTTCAAATAAAAATACCCATATCCCTATTCGAATCCACTACCAATCTAATCAATTAAAGTTATTCCTGTTCATCAAACAAACCGACATCGAACAAATCTGGTTCGCTCATTCGAGCGCGGCAATCAACCTTAATGTCTTCATTTACCCGACAGCAACACGGCAGAATTTCACCGGGCGCAACAAACGCCAGCGGGAAATCGTCGTAGGACACCCTGCCGTCTAATATTTTGACGCGGCAGGAACCGCAATAACCGCTGCGGCACTGGTATTCGACCTCGTGTCCGGTGCGCTCCAAGCCCTCCAATAAGGTTTCGCCCTCTTGAAGCTCGAAGGTTTTATCGTGTGTGCTGATAAGTGCCATTGTTATCTGTTTAAGCGGGAAAGGCCGTCTGCACGGTGTAACCGAAATCTTTGATTTCGTTTCTACACCTGTTCAGACGACCTCTGATGATGGAAATGCAGAAAAACCGCCGAGTTTGATTACAGTTCGAAATCGCCCAAATCGTCCGCGCTGACTTCCGAATCAATCTGACCGATTAAGTAAGAAGAAATTTCCACTTCCTGCGGCGCGACTTGTACGTTGTCAGACGACAGCCACGCGTTAATCCACGGAATCGGGTTTTGGGTAGCACCTTCGAATCCTGCGGGCAGACCGACCGCCTGCATACGCAGGTTGGTAATGTATTCGACGTATTGCGCCAGAATTTCCTTGTTCAGACCAATCATCGAACCGTCTTTAAACAGATAGGCAGCCCATTCTTTTTCCTGTTCCGCCGCTTTTTTGAAGAGTTTGAAACATTCGTCCTGCAATTCGACGGCGATTTCCGCCATTTCAGGGTCGTCTGAACCGGCGCGCATCAGGTTGAGCATATGCTGGGTGCTGGTCAGGTGCAGGGCTTCGTCGCGGGCAATCAGTTTGATGATTTTGGCGTTGCCTTCCATCAACTCGCGCTCGGCAAAAGCAAACGAGCAGGCAAATGAAACGTAGAAACGGATGGCTTCCAACACGTTGACGCACATCAGGCAGAGATAGAGTTTTTTCTTCAACTCGCGCAAAGACACGTTAACGAGCTTGCCGCCGACATTGTGCGTCCCTTCGCCCAACAGGTTGTAATACTGGGTGTATTCGATTAAGTCATCGTAATAACAGGCGATGTCTTCGGCGCGGGCGATGATGTATTCATTCTGCACTATGTCGTCGAACACAACCGACGGATCATTTACAATATTGCGGATAATATGGGTATAGCTGCGCGAGTGGATGGTTTCACTGAAACTCCATGTTTCAATCCAAGTTTCCAACTCGGGAATCGACACCAATGGCAGCAAGGCAACGTTCGGACTGCGGCCTTGGATGGAATCGAGCAGGGTTTGGTATTTCAGATTGCTGATAAAAATGTGTTTTTCGTGTTCGGGCAGGTTCGCGTAGTCGATACGGTCACGCGACACGTCGATTTCTTCCGGCCGCCAGAAAAACGACAGTTGCTTTTCAATCAGTTTTTCAAATACTTCGTATTTCTGCTGGTCATAACGCGCAACATTAACCGGCTGACCGAAAAACATCGGCTCTTTCAGCGCGTCGTTTTTGGTTTTGGAAAAGGTGCTGTATGACATGACTAGGTGTTCGCAGGACATGGGTTTTTCTCAGGTTTATTTAAATTTAGGAATTTGGATTTCAGACGACCTTATATGTTTTAAGTAAGGTCGTCTGAATGTATCTGTACATTAAATTCTTGCCTTAAATATAGCTGTTAGTTATAATCCTCCCTAACAACTCCCCCAACTTTGCCAACCTACGCGGTTGGAGCAACAAGGTTGGGGGCTTTCTTCTTTTATCTTTGCCACAATCTCCAGTTTCGCGGATCATTTTCCAAACCCATATCGCGCAAACTTACAGCTTTATTCACGACATCAGGAAACTCATCCAGTAAAGCAAGGAAACGGCTTCCCCATTCGGTTCGCGGACAAATAACATCCAACATCCGTTTCATCAGGCAAAAATACACAAACGGTTTATTGATAGACAGTGATTTCCATTCTGCATCAGACAAACCTTTCAAGCTGGCTTTAAACGTAATGTCTCTATTCCATAATCGGCTGTGATGTGCCGAAACGTTGCGAATAAAGTTAAACGCATGCAGATGTGTTTGTAGATGCTTACCATCTTTCAAACGATACAATTTGGCAATAGGGTCTTTATCTTTATTCAACATCCCTTTATACAGCATAGACATCGTGCCGAAATCCCATACTTCGCAGGCTACCCAAACAGGTAAGTCGGCATAATGTTCCAAATGATGTTTAACAAAACTGGTTTTCTTTTCGCGCTCGACCAGCTTGTTATGCCTATCCAGCCATTCAGCATGGTCGAAGCCTGGGGCAGAATATTTGCTATCCTTATAAGCCAAGGAGCCATGCCGCCCCAATGTATGGGCAATATTTACCCGAAGAGCTACTTCAATTCTTTCCAGTGCATCTAATGCCAATTGCCGCAATTTCTTATCGAACATATAAAGGCTTTTGACATCATCAAAACGAGTATCTGTAATAAACTCACCCAACCTGCTCTTAGGATTTTCAGGAGCAAATTGTCGGAAAGAGTAAAAATAACCGCTTAATCGGTAATAACCGATGGTGCGTAAATATCCTAATGCCTTTTTCTCATCATCAATCTGCAATCCTCTACTTCTCAGAATTTCCAACTGCTCATCGTAAGATTTCCAAAGCTTGGGTTCTTTTATCTGCTTGCTTTGCATAGCCTGTTTCACTTTCAAATAGGTTAATTGCAAAGTTAAATCTTACAAGCCCCGCCTGCGCAGCCGTCATCCTGAATATCAGTCTGCGTATCGTCCGCTCCGTCGCGGGTGTTGTGGTAGTACAGGGTTTTGACGCCGTATTTGTAGGCGGTCAGCAGGTCTTTGAGCATTTGTTTCATGGAAACTTTGTTGCCTTCAAATTTGCCCGGGTCGTAGGCAGTGTTGGCGGAAATCGCCTGATCGACGAATTTTTGCATCACGCCGACAAGTTTCAGATAACCTTCGTTGCCCGGAAGCTGCCACAAGGTTTCGTAGGCGTCTTTCAGGGTTTCAAATTCGGGCACAACCTGTTTCAGGATGCCGTCTTTCGATGCTTTAACCGTTACCAATCCGCGCGGCGGCTCGATGCCGTTGGTGGCGTTGGCGATTTGCGAACTGGTTTCAGACGGCATGAGTGCGGTCAGGGTGGAGTTGCGCAGACCGTATTTGACGATGTCGGCGCGCAGGCTTTCCCAGTCGCACAACAGCGGTTCGCTGCACACGGCATCCAAGTCTTTTTTGTAGGTGTCGATGGGCAGTTTGCCTTGCGAATAAACGGTTTGGTTGAACAGCGGGCATGCGCCGTATTCTTTGGCAAGGTTCACCGATGCTTTGAGCAGGTAATACTGCATGGCTTCAAAGGTTCGGTGGGTCAGGCCGAGCGCGGAATCGTCGCTGTAACGGACGCCGTTTTTCGCCAGATAGTAGGCGTAGTTGATGACGCCGATGCCGAGCGTGCGGCGGTTCATGGTCGCGGTGCGGGCGGCTTCGACCGGATAGTCTTGATAATCCAGCAAGGCATCGAGTGCGCGCACGGTCAAATCGGCAAGCCCTTCCAGCTCGTCCAAGCTGTTTAATGCACCCAAGTTGAAGGCGGACAAGGTACACAGGGCGATTTCGCCGTTAGGGTCGTTGATGTTGTCCAGCGGTTTGGTCGGCAAGGCGATTTCCATGCACAGGTTGGACTGGTGCACGGGCGCGACGCGCGGGTCAAACGGGCTGTGCGTGTTGCAGTGGTCAACGTTTTGGATGTAGATACGTCCCGTTCCGGCGCGTTCCTGCATCAGCGTGGAGAACAAATCGGTAGCCGACAAAATGCGTTTGCGGATATTCGGGTCTTGCTCGTATTTCGTGTAGAGACGCTCGAATTCGTCTTGGTCGGCAAAGAACGCGTCGTACAGACCGGGGACTTCGTTGGGCGAGAACAGCGTGATGTTGCCGCCTTTAATCAGGCGGGTGTACAGCAAGCGGTTGATTTGCACGCCGTAGTCCAATTGACGGATGCGATTGTCTTCCACGCCGCGGTTGTTTTTCAATACCAACAGGCTTTCGGCTTCAATGTGCCACAAGGGGTAGAACAAAGTTGCCGCGCCGCCGCGCACGCCGCCTTGCGAGCAAGATTTAACCGCCGCTTGGAACATTTTGAAAAACGGAATGCAGCCGGTATGTTGCGCTTCACCGCCGCGGATTTCGCTGCCCAAACCACGGATACGTCCGGCGTTGATGCCAATGCCCGCGCGTTGGGAAACGTATTTCACAATCGCGCTGGTGGTGGCATTGATGGAATCCAGGCTGTCGTCGCATTCAATCAATACGCAGCTTGAGAATTGGCGCGTAGGCGTGCGCACGCCGCTCATAATCGGGGTCGGCAGCGATACTTTGAATGTGGAAACGGCGTCGTAAAAACGTTTGACGTAATCCAAACGGGTCTCTTTCGGATATTTGCTGAAGAGACACATCGCCACCAAAATGTATAAGAACTGCGGCGTTTCATAAATCTGGCGGGTAACGCGGTTCTGCACCAGATATTTGCCTTCGAGCTGCTTCACGGCGGCATACGAGAAGGTCATGTCGCGGCTGTGGTCGATATAGGCGTTCAGCTCGTCAAACTCTTCGCAGCTGTAATCTTCGATGATGTGGCGGTCGTATTTGCCCGCATCGGTAAGTTTTTTAACGTGGTCGAAGAGATGCGGCGGTTCGAACTCGCCGTAAGCGATTTTGCGCAGGTGGAAAATCGCCAGACGCGCGGCAAGATATTGATAGTCGGGCGTATCCTGCGAAATCAGGTCGGCAGCCGCCTTGATGATGGTTTCGTGGATGTCGTCGGTGCGGATGCCGTTGTAAAACTGGATGTGCGATTTGAGCTCGACTTGCGATACGGAAACGTTTTTCAAGCCTTCCGCCGCCCAAGTAACGACGCGGTGGATTTTGTCTAAGTCGAGATTTTCCAAACGTCCGTCGCGCTTGGTTACTTTCAAATCAGTCGGTGCATTCATCGTGAGCTTTCTCCATCCTGAAACACAAGATACAGTATGTATTAATATCGAGTGGCACAATATAGTGTATTTTTCGTCGCTTATCCAGTCTTGACAAGGCCGCTGTTTTGAAATCGGGCTTTTCCCAATTTTCTTTCAGACGACCTCTTTCCCTATGATTCAAGCCTTACCGCAAAGATGCGTTTTTTAGCATCAAAACCCTCATTCGGCTATGCGCTTATGAAATAAGGCAAATTCGGATTTGTGTTAAATTTTGAAAATATAATGGCATACAACATGATGGAATAAGCAATAAAGGTCGTCTGAAACCTTATTCCGGTTTTCAGACGACCTTTCAGATGCTCAAAATCTAGGTATTTAATCTTGCAATGCGGCGGCGATTTCGTTGCGCAGTTTGTTTAAAAACCTACCGTGGCGCACCCATTGGGCGGCGGATTCGTGGTCTTTCGCTGCAAAGGCCGTCCGCAAATCTTGATACAACTTGTCTTGCTCGCGGCTGATTTCTTGATCCAACGCGCGCAGGGCTTCATCGTTTTGCTCCATTTGCGCATCCATCAGCGCTTCGCGCCATTCCATTTGCTGCATGAGAAATTCAGGAGCGAAAGAGGTATGCTCCGGCGCATCGGCGTCTATGCCCAACGTTTTCAACAGATACGCCGCGCGGTCGATGGGATTTTTCAAGGTGCGGTAGGCATCGTTGATGGTGGAAGACATCATCACTGCCTGCTTTTGCTCGAAGGCGGAGGCTGAAGCGAATTTGTCGGGATGGAAACGGGCAGCCAAGGCGCGGTAGGTTTGCTCCAAGCTTTCGGTGTCGATATCGAAAGCGGGTTCAAGCTGGAAGAGTGTGAAATATTGAGACATGGCGGGATAATTAATGTGAAATTTTCGGCAGAAACCTGATTTTGCCTTATAATCCGCTGATTCTTAACCAAAAGGACTGAATATGAGCAGTAAAGTGCAACACAATAAAGGCAAAATACGCGACAATGCTTTAAAAGCCTTAGTGAAATCCGATTTGTTCCGACACAAGGTGGAACGGAAAAGAAAAGGCAAAGGCAGCTACAACAGACAGGAAGCGAAAAAATGGCGGGACGGTTTTGATACTGTCCCGCCGTTTTTATGTCTTAAACGTGGAAGCTCTCGCCACAGCCGCAAGAGTCTTTGACATTCGGGTTTTCGAATTTGAAACCTTCCTGCAAACCTTCTTTGGTGTAATCGACTTGCGTGCCGTCCAGATAAACCAGACTTTTCGGGTCGATATAGATGCGGGCGCCGTGTTCTTCGAATACCAAATCTTCGGCGCTGGCCTCATCGACAAATTCAAGGTTGTATGCCATACCCGAGCAGCCGCTGGTTTTCACACCCAAGCGCACGCCCAAGCCTTTGCCGCGTTTGGTCAGGTAGTTGTTGATGTATTTGGCTGCATTTTCTGTGATGGTAATCATGCTTCTTTCCTTATTTCGCAATCATTGTTTTACCTACTTTCATTTTCAGACGACTTCTTGCCTTTCAGGTCGTCTGAAAACGCTGTTTTGCCCACGCTATCGCGGCAGAAACGGCGGCTTTTGCCTGCGGACTGTTTTTCCAACAGGTCGAGCCGGTCAATTTTGCGCCCTGTTCCAAAACATCGTCCAAATCCGCCGCCGCCAGCGTGGCAACATCATCCAAACCCATTTGCTGCAAACGCTGCAATACGGTTTTGCCTATGCCTTTGACGGCAAGCAGGGATTGGGCTTCTTCATCGGTAAAAGGCATTTCGTGTCCTTTGATTTTGCAGACGTATTGATAAATATAAGCCTACGGCTTATCGCCCTCTCCCTAACCCTCTCCCGCGGGGAGAGGGGATAGATTGGCAGGCAGCCCCAAATTTGGCGGCAACTTCAAAAGGATTAAGTTTCTGTGTCCTTACCCTCTTCTTTACAAGAAAAGGCATGCCGTTTCTTTTGATTTTGCAGGCGTATCGACTAAATATAAGTCTGCGGCTTATTGCCCTTTCCCTAACCCTCTCCCGCGGGGAGAGGGGATAGATTGGCAGACAGTCCTAAATTTGGCGGTAACTTCAAAAGGATTAAGTTTCTGTGTTCTTGTCTTCCACCTCTGAGTGAGAAGGGAACAAGCCTTCGAGTTTACTTTTTCCGGAAACCCTAAGACTTTCAGGAGTCCTATAAATGTCTGCCGACAAAGCACCCACTAATCGGATTATTTGTTTTCCTGACGTTTGCGGTAGTCGGCAACAGCCGCTTTTACCGCATCTTCAGCCAAGATGGAGCAGTGGATTTTCACAGGCGGCAATTCCAGTTCTTCGGCGATTTCGCTGTTTTTGATTGCCAGCGCGTCATCCAGGCTTTTACCTTTGACCCACTCGGTAATCAGGCTGGACGAAGCGATGGCGGAGCCGCAGCCGTAAGTTTTAAATTTCGCGTCTTCGATGATGCCTTCGTCGTTCACTTTGATTTGCAGGCGCATAACGTCGCCGCAGGCCGGCGCGCCGACCATACCGGTGCCGACAGACTCGTCGTTTTTATCGAAAGTACCGACATTGCGGGGGTTTTCATAGTGATCGATTACTTTATCGCTGTATGCCATGATGTGGTTTCCTTAAAATATCGTGGTTTGTTGATGTTTTAGTCGTCTGAAAAAGACGATTGTTCTAAATTTTCTAAAATTAGGCGTGCCAATAAGCTGCTATCGGCATGGTATGCCTGAATACAGGCTTGAATCATTTGTTCGGCAGAGATATTTTGCTAATGTATCTGCAAACCGTTTTTCATTGCCAATTGCGTCATAAACAGGCGCAATGTTCTGCCGTTTCCTTCACGAAAAGGATGTAGGACGTTCAACTCGCCCAAATAATAGGCTACACGCTCGGCGAATTTATCTTTATCCAACCCCTGCAAATAGTTTTCGTTTCGCAGCTTCTCTAAAAGTTTACGGCTTTCGTTTTCGATAAAAGCAAAATTGGCAAATCGGGTATTACCTTTGGAAATATCAATCCGCCGGATTTCGCCTGCCCAATCATAAACATCGCCAAACAGTTCGCGATGAATAGTCTGTAAATGGGCCAAATCGAAATTGTCCGTAATGGGTTGCAAAAGCAGATATTGGGCGCGAACAGCGGAAAATTCTTTTTCGGCGGTTTTCAGCAATTCACTATCTTGGATGGAGAGCTTGTTTTTAAATACGCCTCCATTCATATAAATAGTGTCTTCTCCGCCGTATTTGCTCATTTTTCCGCCATTCTTTGTTTGATGCCGTCCAAAGCCTCATCCAAACTGATTTTGCCTTCCACCAAACGCTGCATATCATGTATGGTCTCTAGACTGATGTTCAACTGCTCCATCCGCCACGAACCAATAATGGAATGCGTCGTTTGCGGCAAATGATGCTGTTCCTGAATTTGTAGGGACATGGGATTCCTTATTTTGCTTCCGAACAATATTTCAGACGACCCCTGCCGCCTTAGATTTTGCACGCGCCGCCTTCGCAGCCGTCGTCGTTTTCCGAATCGACACCGCCTTCCACGGTAACGCCGTCAAAATCTTCAAGCAGGTTGTCGAGATTATCGAGGTCGAGTTCTTGTTCGTTCATGGGTTGTATCCTTGATTTTAATGTGGTGGCTTTTAGGTCGTCTGAAAAGGTCTTTGGGGATTTTCAGACGACCTTTTTTATTTATAGGTAGGTTGCTGAAAACGGATGCTTTAGCTCAAATCAAATACCTGTATCGTCAAAACCGCTTTGGGCGGCAATGTACGCAGCAATTCAGGACGATGCAGTTTCAAAGGACGATAGCCGTACGACTTCATCAGCACGGTTTCGCCCTTGTCGTCTTCCATAAAAACAGGCGTGAAGTTTCCATGCGGCGCATTGCCCTGCGGCGAGATTTTACCGCCTAGCAGCCACGGGGCGACGTGCCGCGTCTGCGTTTGGTAAACATCTGGATAGCCGCCTTTGTTCTCGGTCTGCGTGGCTCGCCCTTCTTTGCAAAGTTCATCCAGCCAGTCCGCACCGGAAACGCCGCACTCCCACGAGGCGATGAGATGTGGCTCTTGCCTGTCTGCATCGCTGAAAACACTTATCCACCAACCCAGCATAATTTATTCCTTTCGTGATGGTTTTTTGAGTGCAAGCTGCTCTTAATGCGCCGCCCATTCAATTGAGTTCAAATCAATCCCGTCTTTGAACATTTCCCACAGCGGAGACAGTTCGCGCAATTTACCGATTTTGGATTTGATCAGTTCGGCGGCGAATTTCACTTCTTCTTCGGTGGTCATGCGGCCGAAGGTGATGCGCAGGGATGAGTGCGCCAGTTCGTCGTTGCGGCCGAGCGCGCGCAGGACGTAGCTGGGTTCGAGCGAGGCGGAGGTGCAGGCGGAGCCGCTGGATACAGCGAGTTCTTTCACCGCCATAATCAGGCTTTCACCTTCGACGAAGTTGAAGCTGACGTTCAGGTTGTTCGGGGCGCGGTGTTCGAGGTCGCCGTTGATATAGACTTCTTCGATGCCTTCGATGCCTTTGAGGAAGATGTCGCGCAGTTTGCGGTAGTGCGCCATGTCTTGCTCGAGTTCTTCTTTGGCGATGCGGAAGGCTTCGCCCATGCCGACGATTTGGTGGGTAGGCAGGGTGCCGCTGCGGAAGCCGCGTTCGTGGCCGCCGCCGTGCATTTGGGCTTCGAGGCGGACGCGGGGTTTGCGGCGGACGTACAGTGCGCCGATGCCTTTGGGGCCGTATACTTTATGACCGGACATGGACAGCAGGTCGATTTTGGCGGCTTCAACGTCAACAGGCACTTTGCCGCAGGCTTGGGCGGCATCGACGTGGAAGATGATTTTGCGTTCGCGGCAGATTTCGCCGATGGCGGGAATGTCTTGCACTACGCCGATTTCGTTGTTCACCCACATCACGGAAATCAGGATGGTGTCGTCGCGGATGGCGGTTTTGAGTTCTTCCAAATCGATCAAACCGTTTTCTTGTACGCCGAGGTAAGTTACTTCAAAACCTTGGCGTTCGAGTTCGCGCATGGTGTCGAGCACGGCTTTGTGTTCGGTTTTGACGGTGATGAGGTGTTTGCCTTTGGTTTTGTAGAAGTTTGCCGCGCCTTTGATGGCGAGGTTGTCAGACTCGGTCGCGCCGCTGGTGAAGATGATTTCTTTGGGGTCGGCGTTGATCAGGGCGGCGATGTCGGCGCGGGCTTTTTCGACGGCCTCTTCTGCTTCCCAGCCGAATGCGTGGCTGTTGGAGGCGGGGTTGCCGAAGGTTTCGGTCAGATAGGGAATCATTTTTTCGGCAACGCGTTTGTCAACGGGGGTGGTGGCGGCGTAGTCGAGATAAACGGGGGTTTTGACGGTCATGGTTTGCTCTTTCTTTTTCTGTAATGTACTTAATGGATATGTGTAAATTGGATGACGTGGCTGCCGTCATCGCTGTTTTTCTGTTCGATGATGCTTTGCAGGGTAACGCTGCTGAGGTAATCGTTGATGGTTTTATTCAGGTTTTCCCAAAGGTCGTGCGTCAAACAAGGCGCGCCGTGGTGGCAGTTGGCTTTGCTGCTGCATTGGGTGGCGTCCAGCTTGTCTTCGGCAGCGGAAATGATTTGGGCGATATTGATTTGTGCGGGAGGGGCGGCGAGGATGTAGCCGCCGCCGGGGCCGCGAAGGCTTTCAACCAGCCCGGCGCGCCGCAATTTGCTGAATAGTTGTTCGAGATAGGAAAGCGAAATGCTTTGGCGTTCGCTGATGGCGCTGAGTTTGACAGCGCCGGTTTGCGCGTTCATCGCCAAATCGATCATGGCGGTAACGGCAAAACGCCCTTTTGTGGTCAGTCTCATGGTAGGTGCCTGTGTCGGCTTTTTTATAGTGGTGCGATTGTCTAATATCTGAGTGATTCAGTCAAGTATATTCGGGCGTCTTCCGATTGTTTGTTTAAATGGCTGGGCGAATGGATTTTTATCTGCCTGAAGATTTCTCTTTTTTATCTGAAACTTGAATCCGAGGTCGTCTGAAAAGTGCTATTACCCTGCGTTTGGCGGGGTTAAAACCATTTGCTTTATAATTGCGATTGATATAGATTATCTAATTCATACTAAATCATTATGGTATTGCAAAAGGTCGTCTGAAACCGCCCTGCCCGTTTCAGACGACCCAAGCCATAAGCAACCCCTTAACAGAGGCAATCAACAATGAAACGCGATTTGAGCAAAATGACCTGTATCGAAGACCTGCGCCTTGTCGCCAAGCGCAAGATGCCGCGCATGTTTTACGATTACATCGATTCAGGTTCTTGGACGGAAACCACCTACCGCGAAAACACTTCGGATTTCAAAGACATCCGCTTCCGCCAAAAAGTGTTGGTCAATATGGAAGGCAGAAGCTTGGAAACCAAAATGATCGGTCAGGACGTGAAAATGCCGGTGGCGATTGCACCGACGGGCTTTACCGGTATGGCACACGCCGACGGTGAAATCTTGGCGGCGCGGGCGGCGGAGAAGTTCGGCATTCCGTTTACGCTCTCCACCATGTCCATCTGCTCGATTGAAGACGTTGCCGAAAACACCAGCGCGCCGTTTTGGTTTCAGCTTTATGTGATGCGCGACCGCGAGTTTATGGAAAACCTGATTAAGCGCGCGAAAGATGCCAAGTGTTCGGCATTGGTTTTGACCGCCGATTTGCAGGTTTTGGGTCAACGCCACAAAGATATCAAAAACGGTCTGTCCGCGCCGCCGAAACCGACCATCGCCAATTTAATCAATCTGGCAACCAAGCCCGAATGGTGCATGAAAATGCTGAACACGGAACGCCGCACGTTCCGCAATATCGTCGGACACGCCAAAAACGTCGGCGATTTGTCTTCGCTGTCTTCATGGACTTCCGAACAATTCGACCCGCGCCTGAGCTGGGACGACGTCGCCCGCATTAAAGACTTATGGGGCGGTAAGCTGATTATCAAAGGCATTATGGAACCTGAAGATGCGGAAAAAGCAGCGAAAAGCGGCGCGGACGCATTGGTCGTTTCCAACCACGGCGGCCGCCAGCTTGACGATACCGTATCCTCCATCAAAGCCTTGCCCGACATCGTCAGCGCAGTCGGCAGCGACATCGAAGTTTGGATGGACAGCGGCATCCGCAGCGGTCAGGATATCCTCAAAGCATGGGCTTTGGGCGCAAAAGGCACGATGATAGGCCGCGCGTTCCTCTACGGCTTGGGCGCATACGGCGAAGAAGGCGTTACCCGCGCACTGGAAATCCTGTATAAGGAAATGGACATATCCATGGCGTTTACAGGCCACCGCAATATTCAGGACGTCGATGCCGGTATTTTGCAAAGTACGCGCTGGCCTGATGACAAATTCTGATGGCTTTGAAACACCAAACCGGCGGTTAAACAGATTAACCGCCGGTTTGGTGTTTTGAGCTTGCAGAAGATAAGGTTTTCAGACGACCTTAATCAGGTTTTTACCAAACGGACCGGTCGTCTGAAAGTGCTTACGCAATGCGTTGGCGCATTTGCTCGAAAAGACATACCGTTGCCGCCATGGCGACGTTTAACGACTCGGTCTGTCCCAGCATCGGGATTCTGATGCAACCGTCGACTTTTTCTAAAATTTCCCGACTCACGCCGCTGCCTTCATTGCCGAAAACCCAAGCGCAAGGGGCGTTTAAATCCAGTTGGTACAAGTCGGAAGGGTTGCACCCGTCCAAAGCGGTTGCCCATATTTTGTCCTGATAAGCATCCAGCCATTGCGGTAGAAAAACGCGGCTGTATATATCCAGCAGAAAATGCGCCCCCATACCCGCGCGCAATACCTTGGGCGACCAAATATCGACGCAGTCATTACCCAACACAATCTGCCTAATGCCCGAAGCTGCCGCGCTGCGTAAAACCGTACCGACATTGCCCGGGTCTTGCAGCCTGTCCAACACCACGCAGTCGCCGCTTAAAGGCAAATCCTCTTGCGGCGGAATCTCTATCCAAGTCATTACATCATCGGCATCGTTCAGACTGGTGATTTTAGACAAGGCTTCGTTTCCGACCCAAGTAATACAATCTTCGTCCAAGCTGCTGATTAAATTTCGGATTTCAGGATGCGTGTTTTTACTTTTGGGCAAATACACTTGTTTGGGCGTATATCCCGCCTCTAAATAGACCTGCAAAAGATGCACGCCTTCCAACACGGTTTGCCCGTATTCACGGCGTGCTTTAGATTGTGTCAGCAGCTTGGACAAATGCTTGAGCTGCTCGTTTTGCGCGGAGGTAATCAATTTCATGTGCCGCATTATATAGCGGATTCAAATAAAAAGGATACAGCGCAATACCGTCCGACTTTTTTCAACCCGCTTTTTCAGACGACCTCAAGATGCATCCGGTCAAAAATAAAATCCCTGCCCGAATAGCTCGGGAAGGGATTTCTCTACTTGATGGAAATCTTTATCTCTATGCAGCTTAATGAACGACGGAATCCTGTTGAACCTGCGTTTCGGTTCGAACCGTAATCTGACTAACACCTTTGTCATTCTTTGCGGATTCAGGTACTACCACGGCATCTGAAGCATTTTTTACTGCCGGATTAGCAGCTACGGGCACGATATGTTCCTGCTGGTTTTTGGTATCAGCAACTTTTTCCGCAACTATATCTGCCAACCCACCCTGCACTTGAGGGGCGAATTGCCATACAGACACAGCAACTGCAGCAACGCTGGCAGCAACGGCGAAAGATTTAAAGAAGGAATTGTTTGCAGCTTGAACACCCTTAGCAGACATCGCTGCGGCAACTTCAGCCTTATGACGTTGCTTATGTTCTTCGCTGATTTCAGCAAGCGTAGCAGTAAATGCTGCGCTTTGCATGAAATCCGCATCACGCCCCGTACCTGCTTTATAGCGCATGCAATCGCCAATCAGATGGTACTCGTACCACGCTTCGGCAGCGGCATCGTCGGACAACAGACGATCAAGCATCTCTTCAGATACATCGTCGTTATCCATCAACATGGAGATATATTCGTGTGTTGTGTTCATAGTTATTACCATTTTTATTACCACCTTTGATTTTCAGAAGTTTCCAGCAACGGCCTCAAATCTTTTGCTATCACTTCCCGTGCCCTGAAAATACGGGATCTAACCGTCCCTATCGGGCAATCCATAATCGTGGCGATTTCCTCGTAAGACAAACCGTCCATTTCCCGCAAGGTAATGGCTTTGCGTAAGTCCTCGGGCAAATGCGAAATTGTTGATTCGACTGTTTGCAGGATTTCCCGATTGATCATCTCAGCTTCCGGCGTATGGTAATCCGCAATCTGATCCGACAAATCCAGAATATCCCCATCTTCATTGGCAGCCTCTGCACTGACGAACGGCTGCTTTCCTGATGTTACTAAGAAATTTTTGGCAGTATTGATAGCAATCCGGTACAGCCAGGTATAAAACGCGCTCTCGCTACGAAAATTCGGCAAGGCACGGTAAGCCCTGATCATTGCCTCTTGCGCCACATCGTTGACTTCGTGTTCGTCTTTGACAAAACGGGAAATCAATCTGATGAGCCGACGCTGATATTTGGACATCAGCATCTCGAATGCTTTTTGTTCGCCTTTCTGCGCGCGCTCTACCAAGACCTGATCAATCTGGCGATCATTCATATTTTACCTTTTTATAATAACTGCATTATAAGCTATAAAGTAGTAAAGCGTGCTGTGCCAGTTAAAGACAGCTATTGCCGCATTTAGTTCCATTTATATCTCAAAAATTTTCCATAAACCGGTAAAAAACCGTCAATCCCTTGAAAATCGTGGCTTACCGTAAGGTTAACAATAGCAATGCAGTTTCCGTCAGTATTTGTGATAATCGGCCAGCATTTTCTAACGAACGGTACAATATGGTTTTCCTGCAACACTTTCTTAACGTTTTTATACAAAAAACCTACATTCATCATATCATCACTGCCCGCCGTCCGAATGATTCCTTCTTCTTCCAAGACCGATTCCGGCAATCCGTTGCGGTGCGGCACCAGAAAAAAGCCGTTTTCTTGGAGAATATCTTTCAGACGACCTCTGACTTCTTTTCCCTTTATCCAATCCGCGTCCGCAAACTGGTTTTGTTTCAATATGAATAAAAAATCCCGGTATAAACATACCGATGTTTCGCCGAACTGCCATTGTGCAGTTTCTGCTTCCAACAGTATCCGCGCGAAATCCGCCAGTTTTCTCGGAGAACTTTCCACAATCCCATTCTCTTTAAAAAACCGCCAAAGAATCCGGCTGCGGCGCGCTTCGCTGAATGTCTGCCAGCGGCTGACTTGGAAGCGTCCGCTTTGACAAACCGTCTGATAATCCGCTTCGACAACTTCGTCTAAAATCGCCAAATCGGTTTGCAAAGAACGAATGTTGGCACAAACATGACGGTCAAAATTCGGAATGCGCTCCCGCCAAACCGGCAACGCCTCGTAACGCATCCAATTCCTTAAAAAAGCTGTATCGGCGTTACTTTCGTCTTCGATGTTCGGCAGATTGCAGGCAACGGCGTAGCTTTCCAGTTCTTTTCGGGAAAACGTCAGCAGCGGCCTCCAAATTTGCGTTCCCTCATCCAGCTTGCGCCATGGCGGCATGGTGGCAAGTGCTTTGATACCGCCGCCGCGAACTGCCGCGAGCATAAACGTTTCAATTTGGTCATCCTTATGGTGCGCCAACGCGATGATGCCGGAGGGGTCGTCTGAAAACGCCTGATAACGTGCTTTCCGTGCGGCGGCTTCGATTCCCAACCCGTCTTTTTTGACTTCAACTTTTACGCTTCTGAACGGCACATTCCATTCTTGGCATAAGCGTGTGCAAAACACCAGCCAGTCATCCGCATTGCGGCTCAATCCGTGATGAACGTGCAAAGCGTGTACATTCAAACCAAGCTCTTCCCGCAAACACGCGAGCATATGCAGCAACACCACCGAATCCAAACCGCCGCTCAATCCGACCGTTACCGTACAACCATCAGGAAGCGAACGCGCCGAAAGACGCAGGGTTTCCAACAAACTGCGGCATTGAGGCGGAAGGTTTTCAGGCGACGTCGGGTTCATATGGCGTAATCTATGCTGTCGGCAAGGCAAGTTCTTAGAAATGAAAAAGCAGGCAGGGGGGAGCTTCTGCCTGCTTTTCTACACATCAATTGTTTACTTATCCGTAAACTTACCGTAAGCCATAATCCGGTCGAAACGGCGCGCCAGCAAGTCCGCCATCGGCATATTTTGCGCTTCGCGCAACTCGGCTTCCAAAACCGTTTTGACGTTTTTCATGATCGTTTCAAAATCGCGGTGCGCCCCACCCAAAGGCTCGTTGATCACGGTATCGATCAAATCCAGTTCTTGCAGGCGTTTGGCGGTAATGCCCAAGGCTTGCGCGGCATCTGCCGCTTTTTCGGCGGTTTTCCACAGAATGGACGCACAACCTTCCGGAGAGATAACCGAGTAAGTCGAATATTGCAGCATATTGACGTAATCGCCGACCGCGATCGCCAGCGCGCCACCGGAACCACCCTCGCCGATAATGGTACATAAAACCGGCACACGCAGGCGGGTCAATTCGTAGAGGTTGCGTCCGATGGCTTCGGACTGACCGCGCTCTTCCGCGCCGATGCCCGGATACGCGCCCGGCGTATCGACAAAAGTCATCACGGGAATATTGAATTTCTCGGCGGTCTGCATCAGGCGCAACGCTTTACGATAGCCTTCAGGGCGCGGCATACCGAAATTGCGGCGGATTTTTTCTTTGGTGTCACGGCCTTTTTGATGGCCGATAACCATCACGCTTTGTCCATTGAAGCGCGCCAAACCGCCGACGATGGCATGGTCGTCTGAATAATGGCGGTCGCCGTGCAACTCTTCAAAATCGGTGAAAATGGCTTGAATATAATCTAAGGTGTAAGGACGTTGGGGATGGCGTGAAACCTGCGAAATCTGAGCGGGCGTCAGCTTGTTGAAAATCGATTTGGTCAAGTCGTTGCTTTTCTTCTGCAATCTGGCGATTTCATCGGAAATATCGACGGCGGATTCGCCCTGCACAAAGCGCAGCTCTTCGATTTTATTGGTTAATTCGGCGATGGGTTGTTCAAAATCCAAAAAAACTGGTTTCATAGGGTGAAGCTCTCGGTAGGGACGCTGCCGCTATCATACGCCAATCAGGCATATTTGGCAGCATTTCTCATTGAGGATATGCCGTGCAAAACGGCAGATAATCGGGCGGATGCCTTTTCAGACGACCTTTTGCGGATGATATAGTATATCTGCACTAAACAAATGAAGTGCCGTATCTTATGATAAACTTCCATTCAGTTCAATCATTTCAAACAGGCTATGAAAAACGAACACGACAATACGGCGATGCGGCTCGACAAATGGCTTTGGGCTGCACGCTTTTTCAAAACCCGCGCGCTGGCTCAAAAACATATCGAATTGGGCAGGGTTCAGGTCAACGGCGCCAAAGTCAAAAACAGCAAAAATATCAGCGCGGGCGACATCATCGACCTGACGCTCAATTCACTGCCTTACAAAATCAAAGTATTGGCACTCAACCACCAGCGCCGCCCCGCCCCCGAAGCGCGTCAGCTTTACGAAGAAGACATGAAAACCGCCGCCGAACGCGAAGCGCAGAAACAACTCGACCAAGCAAGCCGCATCAGCGCGGCGTATCCCGACGGCAGACCGACCAAACGCGACCGCCGCCAACTCGACCGCATGAAGCGCGACAGCTGGTAGGATTCGGAGTTTGTCTTGGTGGAATCGTACTTTTCAGACGACCTTTATCAGGAAACAGGTACAGGTCGTCTGAAATCTTATCCGAACTAAAACAGGCAGGTTTTCCCTGCCTGTTTTTTCGTTTCTACAAAACCTTTATCCAAACGGCTTAGAATTTGTATTCCACCTGACCGCGCAAGACGTTGACGTCTTGTCTGCTTGAACCGGCAGTCGGGGTAACTTGTTTGCCTGCCAAGTAAAAGCCTGACACTTTCCAGTTTTTCCAAGGAACGTAGGTCGCGCCGACTTGTACGCCTTGTACGTTTTTACTGTAGTCTTGTACGGAAGATACTCCCGAAAGCGCACCGACGCGGCGGTAATTCAGGAAGACGTCGTAGGAATTGCGGACTTTCCAGTCGGCGAGTTTGTAGCGGACTTCGGTGAACACGCCGTCGTTTTTGATTTTTTGTCCTGCGTCGTTATAGGCTTTGATGTTGGACTTGCTGACCGCCGCCATCCAACGCCAATCGTCGTTGAATTTGACATCTGCGCCGATTTCGCCGAAGACGGCGTTTTTCTTCGCGCCACGCACGTCTATGTCTTTCATGTAGCTGACGGTTGCGCCGACGTTGATGTTTTCATTAATCGGCAGGCTGCTTTGAATGGCGGCGAAGTGTTTGCGGCGGCCGCCTATGCCCCATACGTTGTCGTTGAGGCTGCCGGTACGGCGGCCAGCGTAAATTTTGGTGGGCAGGGTTTTGTTGTCAAAGAAGATTTCGCCGCCGGTTACTTCGGTATCCCAGACGCGTCCGTAGGAGGAGAATGCGCCGAATTTACCGACGCGGGCTTTGACGCCTTCGGTAATCGAGCCTTCGGCATACAGTTTGTTCACGGGAACATCGTGGTCGCCGTTGAATTTGCCGGTTTTCAAGTCGATGTTGGGTTCGATTTGGGTCACCAGTTTCCAGTCTTTATAAAGTTTGGCGCGCAACCAAAATTCGGCGTTGAAATTGGTATTGGAGGCGTCGGGCGTGGGATTGGTGCTGCTGTTGTTGGCATTGATGTCTTTGGTGTCGGCACGGACGCGGAATGTTCCGTTTACGGTCAGCAAATCGTTGAAAATGCTGATTTTGTCTTCGTCTTTGCGGATGACGCTGCCCGAATTGACGTAATCGCTCGTCGTTGCCAATGCGGCGGCATCGCGCTCTACGCTAGCGGTTTCTGCAAATGCGGTGGGTAATGCCGCCAAGGCAGCGCATACAACGGCAAAGTTTTTTTGGATGTTCATGCCAATCTCCGATTGAAGGGTAAAAGGTATTTTTAACAAAAATTCCTAATCAATATTTGTTAGAAATTTACTAATTTTTGTAATCGAACGGCTGTAATCCTATGAAAGACGGCACAAACCGTCAAGAAGATTTAGAGTATTATGCTTATTTCCAAACTGATTTTGACGCACATCAATAGAGAAAGGTCGTCTGAAAACTCCCGGCAGCATCCGTTTCGTTTTCAGACGACCTTTAGCCTTTAGGGTTTGATTCAAGCTTTCGGTACGAACATCGCGTCCAAGATGTCGCCCAATGCCGTGCGGCGGGTTTTGCGGGTTTCCACCGCCATCCGCCATTGCTCTTCATTTCCCCAAAAGACGAAGCGTTCCCGTGCGCGGGTGATGGCGGTGTAGAGCAGCGCATTGTTTAAGCCCGACAGCGCGTCATCCCCGCCCTGCTCTATTTTCCCCGACGGCGGCAGCAGCCAGACTTCCCGATATTCCGAACCCTGGCTTTTATGCACAGTCATGGCGAACGCGGAATCAAACTGCGGCAGGCGGCTGATGGCGATTTTTTTGAAACCGTCCGCATTCGGAAAATACGCCGCCAAGCCGTTCGCCGATTCCGCGTCGGGCATAATCAGCCCGATGTCGCCGTTGAACACTTCCAGCGTATAGTCGTTGCGCGCAATCATGATGATTTGTCCCGCGAACCACGGCGTATCCGCGCCCGCCCGATGTTTGCGTTGCAGATAACGGCAATACTCTTCGTTGAACGCCTCCGCGTCCTGCCGCCATGCCGCCAAAACGACCACGTCCGCCGCGTGTCCGAACGCCAGTGCCACATCGTTTTTATCGACTGCCTGCCAATATTTTTCGTGTTTTCGGTAAAGCAGCTCCGCCTGCTGTTTCAGACGACCTTCGCGGATTTCCAGCTCGTTGGGGAACAAGGCAAACTGCGCCCAACCTTCCCCGCTCTTGCCCGATACGACCGCCCTCGCCAAGCAACCGATGCCGCTATTTGCGCCGAAACGGTGGCTGACTGTCAGTTGCGCAACGTTTTGCGACAAAGCCGGCGGATTTTCCTCCACGGGGAAACCGTGTTCAGGCAGATAAATACTCAGTTGCTCCGCCGTCCCCTTATCCAAAACCGTCCGTCTCGACAACGCCGCCAATACCGCGCCGACGCCGACCGAAGGCAGTTGGAACTCGTCGCCCAAAAAAATCACGCGGCAGCCCGACGGAATCGCACGTAGCAAGTGAAGCAGCAGGGAAACATCCAACATCGAAGCCTCATCCACTACCAACACATCCAAAGGCAGCGGATGGTTGCCGTCAAACGCAGGCAGCATTTGCGGCGGGCGCAGTTTCAAAAGGCGGTGAACCGTCTGTCCTTCCAGCGCGGACAAATGATTGCGCACCACATCCGGCATCTCGAAACCGTCCACCGCCCGATGCAGCGCGCGCGCCATATGCGCCGCCGCCTTGCCCGTCGGCGCGGCCAGCGCGATACGCGGCAGGCGCGTGGCAGAGTTGGTGCAAATCAGCCCCAAAAGTTTCGCCACAGTCGTCGTCTTGCCCGTACCCGGCCCGCCCGTAATCAGCATAAACGCTTGAAGCAGGGCAAGCCCCGCCGCATCCCGCTGCCCTGCGCTGCCTTTGTCGGCAAACCAGCCGGACAAGTTTTGCGACGCGCTCATCCAATCCACAGGCTCGACTTCCGCTTCTGCCAAACGCTTGATTTCAGCCGTCAAATCATGCTCGAGTTGCCACATCCGCCCCAAAAACAGCTTTTTGCCCTGCAACACCAACGGCGACGCGCTCTGCCCGACCGTCGGCGCCAATCCCGCCAATTCCTCCGCCTCGCCCTCATCCAGCCAAACAAACGAATGCCCGTTCTGCAAAGCAGCAAACAGCCGCAACACATACGGCGCCAGCACCGCAGCATGCTCCGGTACGCAACGCTCCAGCAAATGCCCGGCCGCTTGTGCGGCGGCAAGGTTCAAATCATCGGCGGTATTCTCAGCCATCTTCGTTTCCCGTATTGAAAAAAGGTCGTCTGAAAACGGACATCCGGTTTTCAGACGACCTGTATTATATCGGACAAAACAAAAATTTCCGCGACGGCAGCCTGTCAGGACGGTTTACTTCCAGCGCAATCCCAAGGTCGTCTGAAAGCCCGGCAACAGTCCCGCTCCATTTGCGGATATAATCGCCCTTCCCTGTTTTCAGACGACCCCTGCCATGCTCAGCTACCGCCACGCCTTCCATGCCGGCAACCACGCCGATATGCTCAAACATTTCACCCTCTTCCTTACGCTGGAATATTTCAACCTCAAAGACAAACCGTATTGGTATATCGACACCCACAGCGGCGCGGGTTTGTATGATTTGCGCGGAGAGCAGGCGCAGAAGGTCGGAGAATACCGGCAGGGGATTGCACGGCTGCTTCAAGCAGATGCGCTGCCTTCGGATTTGTCCGACTTTACCGGTCGTCTGAAAGAAATCCTGCCCGATGAAAACCTCTACTGCGGCTCGCCCTGGCTTGCCCGCTTTCTCACCCGCGACTGCGACAAACTTCGCCTGTTCGAACTTCATCCTGCCGATTTTGCGCATTTGCAAAACAACATGAAAGAAGCCCGTCTGGGCAAACGCGGACAAATCACGCAGACTGACGGCTATCGCGGACTGATTTCGCTGCTTCCCCCGCCGCCGCGCCGCGCCGTGGTACTGATCGACCCGCCCTATGAGGAGAAACAAGATTACCGCCGCGTTGTCCAAACCCTGCAAGACGCGCTCAAACGTTTCGAGTCGGGCTGTTATCTGGTTTGGTATCCCTGCTTGAACCGCGAAGAAAGCCGCAAGCTGCCGGAGCAGTTGAAAAAACTCATGCCCGAAAATTACCTTCAAGCCGAACTTTATGTCCACAAACCTCGCGAAGACGGCTTCGGTATGCACGGCAGCGGGATGCTCGTCATCAATCCGCCCTATCTGCTGGCAAAAAAATTGGCGGATACGCTGCCCACCCTGACGGAAATTCTGGCTCAAGATGATGCGGCGCGTTTCGTTTTAGACTATCAAATCAAATAAACCGGCAAAGGTCGTCTGAAACCGGTTTCAGACGACCTTTGCCTATCGTTTTCCGCTAAAATACCTGTCTCTTTTCCTTTCCGTCTTTCTGCAATGTCCCAGCACAAAATCATCCATATCGACATGGACGCGTTCTACGCATCGGTAGAACTGCGCGAGCAGCCGCATTTGAAAGGGCTGCCCGTGGTCGTGGCGTGGGAGGGTGCGCGTTCGGTGATTTGCGCCGCATCGTATGAGGCGCGGCAGTTCGGACTGCATTCCGCGATGTCGGTGGCAACGGCGAAAAGGCTGTGTCCGCAAGCGGTTTATGTGCCGCCGCATTTCGATTTGTACCGTCAGGTTTCCGCGCAGATTCATGCCGTATTCAGGCGCTATACTGATTTAATCGAACCCCTGTCGCTGGACGAGGCCTATCTTGACGTGACCCATAATTTCAAAAACATCCCTTACGCCAGCGAAGTTGCCAAAGAAATCCGCGCCACCATTTTTGCAGAAACCGGTCTGACCGCTTCCGCAGGCATCGCGCCGAACAAATTTCTAGCAAAAATCGCGTCGGACTGGCGCAAGCCGAACGGACAATTCGTCCTGCCGCCGCACAAAGTCATGGCTTTTTTGGAAACCCTGCCTTTGGGCAAAATCCCCGGCGTGGGCAAGGTAACGCTGAAAAAAATGCAGTCGCTGGGCATGCAGACGGCGGGCGATTTGCGCCGTTTCGAGCGCGGCGAACTGTTAAACCATTTCGGACGCTACGGCTACCGCCTCTATGATTTGGCGCGCGGTACGGACGAACGCCCCGTCAAAGCCGAACGCGAACGCCTCCAAATCTCCACCGAAATCACCCTGCCCGAAGACCTGTCGCTCGAACAGGCAGCCGGACATCTGCCCCATCTTGCTGAAGACTTGTGGCGGCAAATCGCACGCAAAAATGTCGAAGCTAAAGGCGTAACCCTCAAGCTGAAAACCCATGATTTCCGCATCATCACCCGCTCCCTGACCTACTCTTCCGTCCTGCCCGACACCGACGCCCTGCTTTGCGCCGCGCAGACCCTGATGCAGCGCGTGCCGCCCCAGCGCGAAGACGCCTTCCGTCTCATCGGCATAGGCGTGAACCACCTCGTGCCGAAAGACCAGCAGCAATCGCTTTGGTTATAAAGAAATAGAAAAGCATTCTTTCCCCTTCGCGCGAGACCGCCCGACAATAATGTTCCGTACAAACTTTCAGACGACCCCTTTTGCCGCAAGAGGGGTCGTCTGAAAACAAAAACCAAGGAACAAGCCAACCATGTCCCTCTTCCGCCCCCAGCTTTGGTGCATCCCGACGACAGGCGAAGCCGAACGGCGCCGGCTGCCCGAGTTGACCGCCACGCTCGAAACCCGCCTCAAACACATCGCCCGCCGCTATCCGCAAGCCGTCTTCGCCTCCAGCCTTGCCGTCGAAGACATGATCATTACCGACGCCATCTGCCGCCTGAAACTCCCCCTGCGCATCATCACCCTCGACACCGGCAAGCTCAATCCCGAAACCGCCGCCCTGATTACCGCCGTCAACGTCCGTTATCAAATCGAGCTGGAAGTTTTCCACCCCGATCCCGAAAGCGCGCGGCAGTTTGAGCAGGAATTCGGCGCAACCGCCATGTACGACAGCGTCGAGCTGCGCCGCCGTTGCTGCCACATCCGCAAAATCGAGCCGCTCAACCGCGCCCTGAAAAACGCCCCCGCCTGGCTGACCGGACAACGCCGCAGCCAATCGGCAACCCGCAGCGAATTGGATTTTGAAGAAACCGACCAGAGCCGCAACATCGTCAAGTTCAACCCCATTTTCGACTGGGAAGAAAACGACGTCTGGGCATACGCGCAAGCCTACGACGTCCCGCTCAATGCCCTGTATTTCCAAGGCTACCCGAGCATAGGCTGCGAACCCTGCACCCGCCCCGTCAAAGCAGACGAAGACATCCGCGCCGGACGCTGGTGGTGGGAAAGCAAAGACAGCAAAGAATGCGGGTTGCACAAATAACCCTCGGCAGGCATAACAGAAAGGTCGTCTGAAAAACCAAATTCAGGTTTTCAGACGACCTTTTTCATGAGGCGGCATTCCTTAAATTTTTAAGGTGTAAAAAACGGAAGTTTTCCATTTCGAATTATTATCCATTCCTAAAACGACAATATCGTTTTTTAAAAAATGAATTCGCTTTAACTTCATAGCCTTAAATTAATTAGCAAAAGAAGACTTGACCTGATGATTTAATATAGCTATGGTTCAATAAAAAATAACAATATTCTATACACGCACCGCAATGCTTTTTCCCCTCCTCCTTACAGAAAGGATATTGCAATGCCCTGCTTGACCCGTACGTTGCCTCGTCTGACTGTTTTCCTGCTGTCCACCTTCGCAGCATTCTCCGCCGCCGCACACGGAAACCACACCCATTGGGGTTACACCGGACACGACTCTCCCGAAAGCTGGGGCGAGCTTTCTGAAGAGTTCCGTTTATGCTCCACAGGCAAAAACCAATCCCCCGTCAACATCACCGAAACCGTCTCCGGCAGACTGCCCGCCATCAAAGTCAATTACAAGCCGAGCGCGGTTAACGTGGAAAACAACGGCCACACCATTCAAGTCAACTACCAGGAAGGTGGCAATACCCTCAGCGTGAACGGCCGCACCTACACCCTGAAACAATTCCATTTCCATGTACCCAGTGAAAACCAAATCAAAGGCCGCACCTTCCCGATGGAAGCCCACTTCGTCCACTTGGACGAAAACCGCCAGCCTTTGGTATTGGCAGTATTGTACGAACCTGGCAAAACCAACGACCGCCTCGCGCCTATATGGAACGTGATGCCGATGAAGGAAGGAAAGGTAAACCTCGACAAAGCTTTCGACGCCGGCACCCTGCTGCCGAAACGGCTGAAATACTACCGCTTTGCCGGCTCACTGACCACGCCGCCGTGCAGCGAAGGCGTATCGTGGCTGCTGTTGAAAACCTACGACTACATTGATCAGGCGCAGGCAGAAAAATTCACCCGCGCCATCGGCTCGCACAACAACCGCCCCGTCCAGCCACTTAACGCGCGCGTTGTCATCGAATAAACGTTAAAGCCGTAAACGAAAAGGTCGTCTGAAAACCTAAATTTGGTTTTTCAGACGACTTTTTTCGCTCTTCATCACAATGTTTCCGGAACAAAGTCATCGGCTTGGGTTTCAACTCAAACCGATTTTGCCAGCAGCTCCGCTCAAAAATACCCCGCCTTTTTGCGCTCTTCCATCGCCGCTTCGGACACGCGGTCGTCCATACGCGTGGCGCTGCGTTCGGAAATGGTGGCTGCCGCGGTTTCGGCGATGATGTCTTCGGGCGTGGCGGCGGTGCTGGCGACGGGGCAGGTGCAGGAAATGTCGCCGACGGTACGGAAACGCACGTCGCGGATTTGGGAAACTTCGCCTTCGCGTTTCGGCGTCAGCGGGGTAACGGGGACGAGCAGCCCGCCGCGTTCGACGACTTCGCGTTTGTGGCTGTAATAAATCGGCGGCAGCGCGAGTTTTTCGCGGGCGATGTATTGCCAGATGTCGAGTTCCGTCCAGTTCGAGATGGGGAACACGCGCATGTTTTCGCCGCTAAAGAGCCGCGTATTGTAGAGCGACCAGAGTTCGGGACGCTGGCTTTTCGGGTCCCATTGTCCGAATTCGTCGCGGAACGAGAAAATCCGCTCTTTCGCCCGCGCTTTTTCCTCATCACGCCGCGCGCCGCCCATCAGCGCGTCAAAGCCTTGTTCTTCAATGGTTTCCACCAATGTAACCGCCTGCGCGGCGTTGCGCGAATCGGTTTCGCGGCGCAGGACAACCGTGCCTTTTTTGATGGAGTCTTCAACGCTGCCGACCACCAGTTGCACGCCCGTGCGCGCGACGGTTTCATCGCGGAACTGAATCACTTCGGGATAATTGTGCCCCGTATCGACATGCAGCAGCTTGAACGGCAGCTTGAGCGGGCGGCCTTCGAGTTTGAACGCTTTGACCGCCAGCGCCAGCAAAACGACGGAATCCTTGCCGCCGGAAAACAGCAGCGCGGGATTTTTCGCTTCGGCGACGACTTCGCGGATGATGTAGATGGATTCGGCTTCGAGCCAGTCTAGGTGGTGGTTTTGAATGGACATATTGTTCTCTTTAGCAAAACTCGGATAGGCGGTACTCTAAAGAGGTCGTCTGAAAAACGGAAAGAATGGTTTGTTTGAAGCAAAGATGATTTCGTTATATTGGCGGGGTCGTCTGAAAAGGGATTGGCGTTTTCAGACGACCCCTTTGCCGCGCGGCAACGGAAACGGCACATATAGTGGATTAACTTTAAACCAGTACGGCGTTGCCTCGCCTTGCCGTACTATCTGCACTGTCTGCGGCTTCTTCGCCTTGTTCTGATTTAAATTTAATCCACCATATAACCAAACTCGATAAGATAAGCAAAAACCATTCTTTCCGCCGAAGCCTGCGGGATTTTAAGATGGGCGGCACGATAGCTTAATAAGAGAACACGCCATGAACCATTATCCCCTGTTTGCCGATTTGAACGGCCGCCCCGTCCTGCTGGCGGGTGCGGGCAAAGTGGCGGAACGCAAAGCCGAAAGCCTGTTGCAGGCAGGGGCTGCGGTCAGGGTTGTCGCCCGCGAACTCAATCCCGTTTTCCAAAAATGGGCGGACGAAGGCAAAATCGAATGGCTGGGCAGCGAATTTCACGAGGACGACTTAGACGGCGTGTTTTTCGCCGTCGCCGCCACCGACGATTACGCTTTCAACCGCCGCATCTTCCAAGCGGCGGAGCAGCGGGCGAAGCTGTGCAACACCGTCGATACCGCGGATTTGTGTTCCTTCACCGTCCCCGCCGTCATTGACCGCAGCCCGCTCAAAATCGCTGTCTCCAGCGGCGCGACCGCCCCCGTTTTGGCGCGCAAGTGGCGGCAAATCATCGAAACGCTCATCCCGCTGCACACCGGTCAAATGGCGGCGCTCGCAGGCAAATGGCGCAACGCGGTCAAAGCCAAAATCAAAGGCACGGCAAACCGCCGCCGTTTTTGGGAAAACCTGTTCGACAGCCGTTTTAACGCGCTCGCCGCCCAAGGCAACCTTGATGCCGCCGAAGCAGAGCTTGCCGCGCAGCTTGACGGCTTCGGCGCGGCAAAAGGCGAAGTCGTCCTTGTCGGCGCAGGCCCCGGCGACGCAGGGCTGCTCACCTTGCACGCTTTGCAGGCGATACAGGCGGCGGATGTCGTGTTCCACGATGCCTTGGTTTCAGACGACGTCTTAAGCATGGTGCGCAAAGACGCGGACAAAATCAGCGTCGGCAAACGCGCAGGCTCGCACCACGTCCAACAAGAAGAAACCAACCGCCTCCTGGTCGAATACGCCCGCCAAGGTTTGCGCGTCGTCCGGCTCAAAGGCGGCGACCCCTTCGTTTTCGGGCGCGGCGGCGAAGAAGCCCAAGTTTTGCGGCAGGCAAACATCCCCTACCGCATCATCCCCGGCATCACCGCCGCACTGGGCGCGACCGCCTACGCAGGCATCCCCCTGACGCACCGCGACTGCGCCCAAAGCGCGCTCTTCGTGACCGGACACAGCAAACACGACGGCCACCAACCCGACTGGCGCACGCTCGCCCTGAGCAACCAAACACTGGTCGTCTATATGGGCACGCTCAAAGCCGCCGAAACCGCCGAAAAACTGATGGCGCACGGACGCAGCGGCGACACACCTGTCGCCATCGTCTCCAACGGCACGCTTCCGCACCAAAGCGTCGTGACAGGTTGTCTGAAAAACCTGCCCGAGCTGGCAGAAAACGCCCCACGCCCCGCGTTGATTGTTATCGGCGAAGTCGTTTCCTTGCGCGACGAATTGAAGTGGTTTCAAGAAAACCCCGCGCAAAGCTGCCTTCACACGCTGCACGAACAAGCCGCCTGAAGCGTTGTTCAAACCGTTTAAACAAACAAAAGGTCGTCTGATTCAGCACATCGACACCCTTATCCGCCGCAAACTCAGTCCCGAACAAGTATGTGCCTACCTGCATAAACACCACGGGATCACACTCCATCACAGCACCGTTTACCGCTACCTCCGCCAAGACAAAAGCAACGGCGGCACTTTGTGGCAACACCTCAGAATATGCAGCAAACCCTACCGCAAACGCTACGGCAGCACATGGACCAGAGGCAAAGTGCCCGACCGCGTCGGCATAGAAAACTGACCTGCTATCGTCAACTGGAAAACCCGCATCGGCGATTGGGAGGCCGACACCATCGTCGGCAAAAATCAGAAAAGCGCGTTATTGACCTTGGTCGAACGCACTACCCGCTACACCATCATCTGCAAATTAAAGAACTTAAAAGCCGAAGACACCGCCCGGGCGGCCATTAGGGTATTAAAGGCATATAAAGCCAGAGTCCACACCATTACCATGGATAACGGCAAAGAGTTCTACCAACACACCAAAATAGCCAAAGCATTGAAGGCGAAAACCTATTTTTGCCGCCCTTACCATTCTTGGGAGAAAGGGCTGAATGAGAACACCAACGGACTCATCCGACAATATTTCCCCAAACAAACCGATTTCCGAAACATCAGCGATCGGGAGATACGCAGGGTTCAAGATGAGTTGAACCACCGGCCGAGAAAAACACTTGGCTACGAAACGCCAAGTGTTTTATTCTTAAATCTGTTCCAACCACTGGTACCCTGGTGTTGCACTTGAAATCCGAATCCAAGGTCGTCTGAACGACGAACCGCCCCTTGTGGTTGGATGGGTTGTCCAACTTTGGGGGCGGTTCAGGTTTCAGACGACCTTTTGCCTTTTGGCTGTGGTTACATATAGTGGATTAACAAAAATCAGGACAAGGCGACGAAGCCGCAGACAGTACAGATAGTACGGAACCGATTCACTTGGTGCTTCAGCACCTTAGAGAATCGTTCTCTTTGAGCTAAGGCGAGGCAACGCCGTGCTGGTTTAAAGTTAATCCACTATATTTTTTCTACTGTATCGCTTTGTTTGGACACCAAGAGCTGATCGATTTTCAGATTTTCGGTGTCGATGATTTCAAATTTGTATCCTGCGTAAACCAAAAAATCGGTGCGTTTCGGGATTTTGCGCAGGGAATACATCATAAAGCCGGCGATGGTTTCGTAGTTTTCCGAATTGGGAAATTCCTCAATGTCCAGCGCACGCATCACGTCGGCGAGCGGGGTCGCGCCGTCCACCAGCCAGGTATCTTCGGTGCGGCGGATGATTTGCGGCTCTTCTTCGGTATTGACCAGCTCGCCCATGACGATGCTCATCACGTCTTTCAGCGTTACTACGCCGACCACCAGCGCGTATTCGTTCACCACCACGGCAAAGTCTTCGCCGGAAGTTTTAAAGGTTTCCAATACATCGTAAAGCGACAGCGTGTCTGGGATGAACAAGGCTTTGCGCAACACGCGCTTGTCAGTCAGGCGGACGTCTTTTTCTTTTAAAAACAAAGTCAGCAGCGTGTGTGATTCGATGTAGCCGATGACGCGTTCCAAATCGCCATCACACACCAAGAATTTGTTGTGCGGTTTTTCCGACATGATTTCCAACACGGTATCGCTGCCGTCATTTTTATCGAAATAGGCGATGTATTCGCGCGTGCTCATGGTGGAAGTCACCGTGCGCGCCTGCATGTCGAAGATATTTTCAATCAGGTAGTGTTCCTGCTCTTTCAATACGCCCGCCTGTGCGCCCGCATCGACGACGGCGTAAATGTCTTCCGAAGTCAGTTGCTCTTGGCGGACGGTGGAAATTTTGAAGAGTTTGAATATCGCGTTCGCCAGTCCGTCAAATGTCCAAACGAAAGGCTTTAGGATAAAAATCAAAAACATCATTGGCCGCACGATGCGTACCGCCACCGCTTCGGGATGGGTCATTGCTATGCGTTTGGGCATCAGGTCGGCAATCAGGATGAAGCTGCCCGTGACCAGCGCGAACGTCAGCAGCGACGCGGCGGTACTGCCCCAACTGCCCGCGTTTGCCAACAAACCGCCGAAATAAGGGCGCACCGCCGCTTCGCCGACGATACCGGCGAGAATGGCGACGGCATTCAAACCAATTTGGACGACGGTGATGAAACTGCCCGGCTGCTGCTGCATGTTGAGCACATCCAGCGCGCGCGTGTCGCCACCGTCTTTTGCCATCACTTGCAATTTGATTTTGCGCGCCGAGGCAAGCGCGAGTTCGGAACAGGAAACGAATGCGCTGATGACGATCAGCAGGCACAATAGTAATAAGGCTTCGAGAATATTCATGAAAAACAGTGTGTGTGGCAAACAGAAGACATTTTAGCATTAAAGGTCGTCTGAAAAATTCAGACGACCCTTTTAGATTAGGCGGCAGATTGTCTTTCACCTTCAAACGGATGGTTTAACCTTTGGCGGTAAAGCGTTTGTTGACGCGCAGGCGTTCGCCGCGGCCGGCTTTTTTGATTTCCAGCCAGTCGGTGTAGATGGCGTGGATGAGGTGGTTTATGGTTTCAAAGCCGTATTGCTGCGGGTCGGTGCCTTGTGCGGCGAGTTGCTTCGATACGTCGCTCAAACGCGCCCAGCCTTGTTCGTCGGCGTGGGTATCGACTGCCTGCTGTACGGCGGGGATCACGCGGGTAACGGGCAGTTTGCTGCTTTTGGCGGCAGGTTCGGGTTTGACAGGTGTCGGTTGCGCGGTGTCTGTCGTTGGGCTTGGCGCGGTGTTTTCGTTTTTGGTTGGGTTGGTTTTTTTGCCGCGCGTTTTGCGTTTTTGAGCGGCGTTGGGGTCGTCTGAAACGGTTTCTTCTGCATGATGGGTTGCCACCGGGTTTTCAGACGACCTCTCTGTCGGCTTGTCGGCGGATTTGCGGCGGCGGACTTGGAGTTGGTTGTTGTCGGTGCGGTGTTCGAAGATGTCGAAGGATTTGATGAGGTCGGAGAGTTTGCCGTAACCGTAAAGCCTTGAGTCGAAATCGGGATTGATTTTGCTGATGTAGCTGCCGATGGGACCGAGGTTTGCCCAGCCGAGGTCGTCGGCGTTTTCGCGCACGGCGCGTTTGAGCAGGGATAGCGCGTCAGGGGCGGCGGCTGGGGTGTTTTTGCCGCTGTTCTTCTCTTTTTCTTGGCGTTGTTTTTCGGGACGGAAGATTTCGGTGTAGATGAATTTGTCGCAGGCTTTGCGGAAGGCTTCGGGCGTTTTCTTTTCGCCGAAACCGTACACGGTCAGCCCGCTTTCGCGCAGGCGGCTTGCCAATCGGGTGAAGTCGGAATCGCTGGATACGATGCAGAAGCCGTCGAAGTTGCCGCTGTATAGCAAATCCATCGCGTCGATGACCAGCGCCATGTCGGTGGCGTTTTTGCCTTTGGTGTAGGCGAATTGTTGGACGGGGATGATGGCGTGGGGCAGGAGGGCGGCTTTCCATTTGGAAAGGCCGTGGCTCCAGTCGCCGTAGATGCGCTTGACGCTGGCGATGCCGTATTTGGCAACTTCTTCGAGCAGGCGGTCGATGATGTCGGCGGGGGCGTTGTCGGCGTCGATGAGGACGGCGAGTTTTTTGTTGGCCAATGTGGTCATGGGGACTCCGTGGTATTCATGTCAGTCGAGGTCGTCTGAAAACTGGTTTTCAGACGACCTCGATCTTTTAAAGCATATCTTGTATGGCGGCGCGTTCTTCTTCCAGCTCCGCCAGTGTTGCGGCGATGCGTTGGCGGCTGAACTCATCCGACAAGTCCAAGCCTTGGACGATGCGGTAGCTGCCTGCGTCGCAAATGACGGGGAAACCGAAAATCAAACCTTCGGGGATGCCGTAAGAGCCGTCGGAAGGAACGCCCATCGTTATCCATTTGCCGCTGCTGCCGAGCAGCCAGTCGCGCAGGTGGTAGATGGCGGCATTTGCGGCGGAGGCGGCGGACGACGAACCGCGCGCGGCGATGATGGCGGCACCGCGTCCGGCAATTTTCGGCATGAAGACTTCGGTGTTCCAATCGGGTTCGGTAATCATGTCTTTGACGGACTCGCCGTTGCTGGTGGCGTAGCGGTAGTCGGCGTACATGGTCGGGCTGTGGTTGCCCCAGACGCACATTTGCTCGATGGAAGGAATCGGGCGGTTGATTTTCTCGGCGACTTGGCTGACGGCGCGGTGGTGGTCGAGACGCATCAGGGCGGTGAAGTTTTCCGGCGGGATGTCGGGCGCGGATTTCATGGCGATGTAGGCATTGGTGTTGGCGGGGTTGCCGACGACGAGGACTTTGACGTCGCGATGGGCAACTTTGTTCAACGCCGCGCCTTGTACTTTGAAAATTTCGGCGTTGGCGTGCAGCAGGTCGGCGCGTTCCATGCCTTGCGTACGCGGGCGCGCACCGATTAGGAGGGCGATGTCGGCATCTTTGAAGGCGACTTCGGGGTCGTCTGTAGCGAAGATGTCGGCAAGGAGCGGGAAAGCGCAATCCTGCATTTCCATAATCACGCCGCGCAATGCCTGCTGCGCCTGTGGCAGGTCGAGCAATTGCAGGATAACGGGTTGGTCGCGTCCGAGCATAATGCCGCCGGCGATACGGAACAGGGTCGCATAGGCAATTTGCCCTGCGGCGCCGGTAACGGCGATGCGGACGGGAGGCTTGAGTGTCATGTTTTTCCTTTTGAAGTCGTTGTTTTACTTGGTCTGCGGATTATAACAGCATTGAGTATTAGAGAATGAAAAGGTCGTCTGAAACTGGGAATAGATTTTCAGACGACCTTTTCGATTTTGGCAAATACTGAAATATTGCTTACGGCAGGAGCTTGCCCGGATTCATGATGCCGTGCGGGTCAAGCTGGGCTTTGATGGCGCGCATCAAGGCGATTTCGGACGGGGTGCGGACGCTGGGGAGCCAGTGTTTTTTGATGGTGCCGATACCGTGTTCCGCCGCGATGGTACCGTGGCAGGCGAGGATGTGTTCATAGACGATGCTGTTGACGGCATCTTCGTAACGGTAGGCTTCGTTGCTCAAGACGTCGGACAGGAAGGTGTTGTAATGCAGGCTGCCGTCGCCCAAATGTCCGAAGCAGACAATTTGTATACCCGGAAAACGGGTTTCTAAGGCGGGGGCGCATTGACGGACAAAGGCGGCGACTTGGGCAATCGGGACAGCGATGTCGTGTTTGATGCTGGTGCCGAGCTTGCGCTGGGAGGCGGAAATGTTTTCACGCAGCGTCCACAGATCGAGGCGCTCTTGTTCGGATTGCGCGATGATGCTGTTTTCTTTGCCGTTTTGATAGAGAAATTCGGCAAGTTTTTCGTCGAGCGCGGCATCGGGAACAGAGTCGGTCAGTTCGAGCAGAACGTGCCAGTTTGCATCGGTCGGCTGTTTCAGATGACTGAATTCGGAAGACAATGCCAAAGCGTAGTGGCTGATCAGCTCGAAACTGGTGAGGCGTTCGGCAAAATGCCCTTGTACCGCAGTCAAAAGTTGTACGGCAGATTCGATGTCGTCCAAACCTACCCATGCGGTCGCTATGGTTTGCGGACGGGCGAAGAGTTTGAGCGTGGCGGCGGTGATAATGCCGAGCGTGCCTTCGCTGCCGATAAAGAGGTGGCGCAGGTCGTAACCGGTGGTATTTTTGTGTAGCGGTTGGAGATGGGAAACAAGTTCGCCATTGGGCAGGACGACTTCCAAACCCAATACCAAGTCGCGCATACTGCCGTAGCGTAAAACGTTTAATCCGCCGGCGTTGCAGGCGATGTTGCCGCCGATTTCGCACGAGCCTTCGCTGGCAAGGCTGAGGGGAAACAGTCTGCCCGCTTCGGATGCCGCTTTTTGGACGTTCTGTAGGATTACGCCCGCTTCGACAGTGATGCTGTTGTCGGCAAGGTTGATTTCTCGGATGCGGTTGATTTTGGAAAGGTTGAGCAGTACGCCGCCGGAAGCTACCGCTGCACCGCACAAACCGGTATTGCCACCCTGAGGGGTAACGGGGATACGGTGTTTAAAACAAAACCGCATGATTTCTTGTACATTTTCTATAGAATGCGGTTGCAAGATGATGTCCGGTTCGGAAACAAAGCGGCGGCGCTGGTCGTTTAACAAGGCCGGAGTGGCTTCGAGAATTTCGGCGGGGGAAAGGAATTCAAGAAAACGGTCGTACAGATTGGGCATAACGGGCAGCAAGGATGGTTTATGTGTGTACGGAGGATTATATAGCGGATAAGGGAAGCGAAAAACGGTAAAGGTCGTCTGAAAAACAAAAAAGCAGGATACAATCCGTATCCTGCTTTTTTAACTGTAAAAATATTATTTTGCAGCAGAAGCGGCTTCAGTAGCGGCAGAGGCAGCTTCGGTAGCGGCAGAAGCAGCTTCAGTAGCAGCAGAAGCGGCTTCGGTAGCAGCGGCTTCGGTAGCAGAAGCAGCGGCTTCGGTAGCAGAAGCAGCAGCTTCAGTAGCAGCAGAGGCAGCTTCGGTAGCAGCAGATGCAGCTTCAGAAGCGGCAGAAGCAGCAGTGTCAGCAGCTTTGTCGCCACAAGCAGCCAGAGCCAAAGAGAACAAAGCAGCAGCGATCAGAGATTTTTTCATTTTGAGACCTTCTTTAAATCGATTTAAATAAAAACGGAACGATTGAAAACGGCATAAAGCCGTTCCCTTAGAGTAAAAATTCATTGCTGAATTTCCTGCATTATGCCCCACAGGATGGCTCGGCGCAACGATACAGACGAATTAGTAATCTTTTAGTAACTTCTAATCAATCCGGAATGGACGAAAGTTGTGGAAGAAACTAATCCACATAGATTGTTACCTAGGGTACATTTGAAATAAACTGTATAGTAAAATTTATTGATTTCATGTATTTATAATTAAATAATGCACAATCTGCCTCTATTTCTGATTTGTTTGAATAACCTGCATAAAACCATTATGCATAGAAATACAAGTTGTAAAAAAGTTACACAATTATAAAAATTATCAAAATTTACACTTCCGTCTGTCGCAGGTTAAATATTATTTATCTGAATTAACGGTTGTTAATTTGTGAATATTAGGATAAATCTCCGTACATGACGGCGGTGTGTTAAAATGTTTTGGATTTGTTGGCAGAGGGTTGTCAATAAAGCCTGTTTTGATAAACGGTCATGATAAAGGATAAAGAATGGCTATTAAAAAAAATTCCGTGGTTTCGCTTCACTATGAAATGTACGATGCGGATAACCAACTGCTGGACAAAACCGAAGAACCCATCGCCTATCTGCACGGCGGATATGACGGCATTTTCCCTTTGGTGGAAGAAGCTTTGCACGAGAAAAACGTCGGTGATACCGTTGAAGTCGCGCTGTCTCCCGATGATGCGTTCGGCGAACAAGATCCCGGCCTGGTGCGTATCGAAGATGTCAGCGTATTCCCGGTTGAAGTGGAAGTCGGCATGATGTTCGAAGCCGATGATCCTGAAACCGGCGATGTCTTGGTTTATCGCGTAACCGATGTAGCAGACGGCAAAGCCGTAGTAGACGGCAACCATCCGCTTGCCGGCATGAAAATCTTGTTCAAAGCGACAGTTGACAGCGTGCGCGATGCGACTGAAGAAGAAATCGTACACGGCCACGTTCACGGTCCGCACGGTCATCATCACTAATTAATCTAATTTGAAACAATAAAAGGTCGTCTGAAAACAGGATTGGGTTTCTGTTTTCAGACGACCTTTTTATATCCTGCAAACCCATACCCAAATATAGATGAAACATTCCGACAACCATCAAAATTGAGCTGCCCCCCCTATCGCCCAAAAATTTTGGGATAAGTCAAACTAAGCAGGGAAATTCTGGTCTGAACGGTTGTTTTCTCTGAATTATGGGAAACATTCAATCTTATTTATATTAAGATTCGGTTTATTGTAAACAGGCGAATTGTGTCATGAGCGAACATTTGGAAGAGCAGGCTGCGGGCTTGGGTATTGATTTGGGTTTTCACGACATCGGTGGAATTTATCATGCGACCAAGCCCGAGGTTTTGGAAGGGATTATTAAGGCTTTGCAGCAGGACGGTTTTTCAGACGGCCTTTATGCGGATACTTTGGTGGCGCATGAAAACGGTCGGGAATCTTTGCGACTGCCTGCTGAGTTTCATGGCGCGGCTGAAGTTTGCTTGGAAGAGGAAGCGGGCGGACGGCAGGTTTTGGTGTTGAGCCATGGCGAAGACGGCGCGCTTTGGGTTGTGCTGCCGGCTTTGGCTTGCGGCTATTACACTTTGTCTGCGGAAGTGGAAGGCAACGTCCGCAAGGTGCGGCTGGTGGTTGCGCCGCAGTCGGTTTATCAGCCGAAAATGCTGGAACACGGTTTGCGCATGAACGGGCTGACAACGCATCTGTACAGCCTGCGTTCGCAACGGAACTGGGGCATTGGGGATTTTACCGATTTGCTGGATTTGATGGCGTTTGCGGCGGATAAGCAACTGGATTTCGTCGGCATCAATCCGCTGCACGCGCTTTTCAGTGCCAAGCCTGCTTTTGCCAGCCCGTACAGCCCGTCTTCGCGCGAATGGCTCAATCCGATTTATCTGGATGTGGAGAAGGTCGGCGCGTTCTCCTATAACGAAAAGCTGAAAAACTGGCTCAAGCAGCCGAATATCTGCCAGCGCATCGCGGCGTTGCGGATTACGGAAACGGTCGCTTATACGGCGGTTTGGGCGTTCAAGCGCGATGCTTTGCAGAGGGCGTTTGACGCGTTTGAAAACGACGGATGCGAAGCCGCCGAACAAGAGCGGGCGGCATTTGACGCCTTTGTCGAAGAACGCGGCTGGGCTTTGGAAGGCTTCGGTTTGTTTGAGGCGTTGGATCAGTATTACAACCGCTCCGGCGAAGTGGGTTGGCTGTCTTGGCAGGCGGAGTTTCATGATCCGCATGGCGAGGCAGTTCAAAGATTTGCACAGGGTCATCGCCGCGAAATCCGTTTTTATATGTGGCTGCAATGGCTTTGCGCGGAGCAGTTGCGCGAAGTGAACGAGGCGGCTGCGGCGCGCGGCGTGAAGCTGGGGATTTACGGCGATTTGGCGGTCGGCGTAGCACGCGGCAGCGCAGACACTTGGCTTAACCGCGCCGATTACTGCATGGATATGGCGGTCGGTGCGCCGCCCGATCCATTCAGCCCGACGGGGCAAAACTGGGATTTGCCGCCGCTTAATCCGATGATGTTGAAGCACACGGGTTATGAGAAGTTCGTCCGACTGTTGCGTGAAAATATGCGGCTTTACGGCATCTTGCGCATTGATCATGTGATGGCTTTGTGCCGTCTGTGGTGGGTTGCGGGCGAGACGGCGGACTTTGGCGCGTATGTGCATTACGACGCAAATGTGATGTTTGCCATCCTGGCTTTGGAAAGCAGGCGGAATCAATGCGTGGTCATCGGCGAGGATTTGGGAACGGTACCCGATCAGGCGCGGTATTTGCTGAACCGCTATCAGGTGTTTTCTTATAAGGTCGTGTATTTCAGCAAAGGCTGGCACGGCTTTGAGTTGCCCGAAGAATATCCCGAACAGGCGATTACGGTGGTCAGCACGCACGATGTCGCGCCCTTGGCGGGCTATTGGACGGGCAAGGATTTAGATTTGATGTTCCGCTTGGGTACGATTCCCGATGCGGAAACTTTTCAGACGACCTTGGAAGCGCGCGAACACGACAAGGCGGATTTGTTCGATAAGTTGAAACACGCCGGCTGCCTGCCTGCCGACGCCGAGATGTCGTCTGAAATTGACGAAACGCTGTTAACCGCCTTGCACCGGTATGCCGCCATGAGCCGCAGCAAACTGTATGCGGTGCAGCTGGAAAACCTGCTGGGCATGAGCGACAACCTGAATGTGCCGGGCGTTTCCGAGGGTTATCCCAACTGGGCGCGCAAAATGCCCGTCGCGCTTGAAGATTTTCCCCACAACCGCCTGATGGGCGGCCAACTTGCCATGATTGGAGAGGTACGCATGAAGAAAAACAGCCGGATGAAGCCTTATCACGAGCTTGACCAAGTCGAACGCGACACGGTCGAAAGCCTGTTTCTTGCCACCCACAGCGATTTGTTCGCCTATTTGGGACGACACCGCCTTGCCGAAGGCGACGAGGTCGTACGGACCCTGATTCCGAACGCTTGGGGCGTGGATATTGTCAACCGTGAGAGCGGCGAACTGATTACGTCGTCTGAAAAAGTCGATGAACGCGGATTTTTTGTTGCCGTGTTGCCCGAAGGTGCGCCCGATTATGCGTTGAACGTCCGTTATGCCGAAGATGCCGAGCCTGTGCGTGAAGAAGACCCTTACCGCTTCGGCTCTGCCTTAAAAGATATGGATTCTTGGTTGCTGGCGGAAGGCAAACACCTGCGTCCTTATGAAACTTTGGGCGCGCATTTTGCCGAAGTGGACGGCGTGAAAGGTGTGAGCTTTGCAGTATGGGCGCCGAACGCGCAGCGCGTATCCGTCATCGGCGAATTCAACCACTGGGACGGCCGCCGCCACGTCATGCGTTTCCACCGCGACAACGGCATTTGGGACATCTTCATCCCCGCCGTCAAACTCAACGCCCTCTACAAATTTGAAATCCGCGATGCCAACGGCAATGTACGGCAAAAAACCGACCCGTATGCCTTCGGCGCAGAGTTGCGTCCGAATACGGCGTCTGTCGTGCGCGGTTTGCCGGAAAAAGTCGAAACACCCGACTTCCGCGCCCGCGCCAACGCCATTGACGCACCTATCAGCATTTATGAAGTGCATTTGGGTTCGTGGAAACGCAATCCCGAAAACAACTTCTGGCTGACTTACGAACAGCTCGCCAAAGAATTGGTCGCATACGTCAAAGACATGGGCTTCACCCATATCGAATTCCTGCCCGTTTCCGAATACCCGTTTGACGGCTCGTGGGGCTATCAGGCGACTGGATTGTATGCGCCGACCAGCCGTTTCGGTTCGCCCGACGAATTGCGCGCCCTGATTAAAGCCGCCCACGACGAAGGCATCGGCGTCATCCTCGACTGGGTGGTCGGACACTTCCCGACCGACGACCACGGGCTTGCCAAGTTTGACGGCACCGCGCTGTACGAACACGCCGACCCGCGCGAAGGCTACCATCAAGACTGGAATACCCTGATTTACAACTTCGGCAGGAACGAAGTCAAAAACTTCCTGCAAGGCAATGCCCTGTATTGGATAGAGCGTTTCGGTTTCGACGGTATCCGCGTGGACGCCGTCGCTTCCATGATTTATCGCAACTACTCGCGCAAAGACGGCGAATGGATACCCAACCAATACGGCGGCCATGAAAACCTCGAGGCCATCGCCTTCCTGCGCGATACCAACACCATGCTGAAAGAGGTCGTCCCGTCTGCCACCGAAATCGCCGAAGAATCCACCTCGTTCGCCAACGTAACCCGCCAAGAAGGCTTGAATTTCAGCTACAAATGGAACATGGGCTGGATGAACGACACCTTGCGCTACATGATGGAAGACCCCATCAACCGCAAATACCACCACAACAAAATGACCTTCGGCATGATGTACCAATACAGCGAAAACTTCGTCCTGCCGCTCTCGCACGACGAAGTCGTACACGGCAAACGCTCGCTGCTCGGACGGATGCCCGGCGACTGCTGGCAGCAATTCGCCAACCTGCGCGCCTACTACGGCTTCATGTACGGTTTCCCCGGCAAAAAACTTTTGTTTATGGGCAACGAGTTCGCACAGGGCAGAGAGTGGAACTACAACGAAGGACTGGATTGGTTCCTGCTCGACCAAGAAGGCGGCTGGCACAAAGGCGTACAAAACTTCGTGCGCGATTTGAACCGCGTCTATAAAGACACCGCACCGCTTTACCAGCTCGACCAATGGCCGGAAGGCTTCGAATGGCTGGTCGCCGACGACGGCAACAATTCCGTCTTCGTCTTCGAACGCCGCGACCGCGAAGGCAACCGCGTCATCGTCATCAGCAACTTCACGCCCGTCGTCCACGACAGCTACCGCTTCGGCGTGAACGAAGCCGGCGAATACCGTGAAATCCTCAATTCAGACGACCCCGGTTACAACGGCAGCGGCGTATCCGCCGGACAAACCCTGCAAACTGAAGAAATCTGGTCGCACGGCAGACCCAACTCGCTCGCCGTCAAAGTACCGCCGCTGGCAACGGTTTACCTCTACAAAGCCGCCCAGCCGAGTGCAACGGACTCAGCCGATCAGGCAGAAGGCGAAGCGTAAGTTTGGGCTGAACTTGTTTTTGAACGTAGAAAGACAGGTTCAAACCAACCGCTTTGTCTGTTTCAGACGACCTTTTGAGATGAAGGGGTCGTCTGAAATTTTTCGGGATAGCGGATAAAGTTCGATATGCCTGATGACATTAGTTTTGACTGGTAAGAGACATTGTGTAAAGACAAACGGATATAACAAAAGGTCGTCTGAAAACCTGTATTTCAAGTTTTCAGACGACCTTTTGCTTATCTGTATCAAATTATTTGCCGGCTTTCACACCCTGCCATTGGCGGACCATGAATTTCAAAATGGTGGGCTGGATAGGGACCATGATGAAGCTGTTTTTCAAATCTTCGTCGCTCGGGAAAATGGTGTGGTCGTCCCTGAACTCGGCTTCCATCAATTCGCGTGCGGGTTTGCTGGAAGGGGCGTAGGTGACGAAATTGCCGTTTTTCGCGGCGACTTCGGGATCGAGAAAATCGTTGATGTATTTGTGGGCGTTGGCGACGTTCTTCGCATCTTTCGGGATGACAAAAGAGTCCACCCAAATCCCCACGCCTTCTTTGGGCATCATGACGCGGATTTTTTCTTTGCCGCCCGCTTCTTCGGCACGCCGTCTGGCGATGTTCAAGTCGCCGCCGAAGCCGATGGTGACGCAAGTGTCGCCGCGCGCCAAGTCGTCGATGAAGCCGGACGAGGTAAAGCGTTTGATATTGGGGCGGTTTTTCTTGAGCAGCTCGGTTGCCGCTTTGATGTCTTCGGTATCGTTGCTGTTGGGGTTTTTACCCATGTAATTCAACACCATAGGATAAATTTCCGCCGCACTGTCCAAGTAGCTGATGCCGCATTGTTTGAGCTTGGATGTGTATTCGGGGTTGAACACCAAATCCCATTGGTTGTCCGGCAGTTTGTCCGTGCCTAAGGCTTTTTTCACACGCTCGGTATTGATGGCGAAGGTGTTGGTTCCCCAATAAAACGGAACGGCGTATTCGTGGCTCGGATCGACGCCTTCCATCAGTTTCATCAGTTCGGGATTGAGGTTTTTATAGTTGGGAATCAGGGATTTGTCGATTTTTTGATAAGCCCCAGCCTTAATCTGCCTGCCGACGAAGGTATTGGACGGGCCGACGATGTCGTAGCCTGATTTTCCGGTCAATACTTTACTTTCCAGCGTCTCATCGCTGTCGTACACGTCGTAAGTTACCTTGATACCGTTTTTCTTTTCAAAATCGGCGACGGTTTCGGGATCGACGTATTCCGACCAGTTGTAAATCCTCAATACATTTTGGTTTCCCGCCTGACCCGCTTTGTCGGAGGTATTTTTATCCGAACCTCCGCAGGCGGCGAGCATGACGGCGGTCAGGGCGATGAGTGGCAGATGTTTGGTCATTATCATTCCTTGCATATCAGGTGGAAGGGAAAGTAAGGGATTATAAATCAGGCACGCACTATCTGATAGCAATTTCCATTGGGGCGATAGTCGGAAGGTCGTCTGAAAGTCCCTGATTCAATAGCTAGAAACAAGGTTTTGCGGTAATATAGCACCCATTTTCTTTTCACAATTACATACGGCCGGGAAGGTCGTCTGAAACCTTTTTAGTAGAGACATCGAAACATCATGAAAACCTCCGAACTACGCCAAAAATTCCTAAAATTCTTCGAATCCAAAGGCCACACCATCGTCCGCTCTTCCTCGCTCGTGCCGCACGACGACCCGACGCTGCTGTTTACCAACGCCGGTATGAACCAGTTTAAAGACGTATTCCTCGGCTTCGACAAACGCCCATACAACCGCGCCACCACCGCGCAAAAATGCGTACGCGCCGGCGGTAAACACAACGACTTGGAAAACGTCGGCTACACCGCCCGCCACCACACCTTCTTCGAAATGATGGGCAACTTCTCCTTCGGCGACTACTTCAAACGCGACGCCATCCACTTCGCTTGGGAATTCCTCACTTCCCCCGAATGGCTCAACATCCCTAAAGACAAACTCTTGGCGACCGTATATGCCGAAGACGACGAAGCCTATAACATCTGGCTGAACGAAATCGGTATGCCTGCCGAGCGTATTGTCCGCATCGGCGACAACAAAGGCGCGAAATACGCGTCCGACAACTTCTGGCAGATGGGCGACACCGGCCCCTGCGGCCCGTGTTCTGAAATTTTCTACGACCACGGCGAAGAAATCTGGGGCGGCATTCCCGGCAGCCCCGAAGAAGACGGCGACCGCTGGATTGAAATTTGGAACTGCGTGTTTATGCAGTTCAACCGCGACGAGCAAGGCAATATGAACCCGCTGCCCAAGCCGTCCGTCGATACCGGCATGGGCTTGGAGCGCATGGCGGCAGTAATGCAGCACGTCCACAGCAACTACGAAATCGACCTGTTCCAAGACCTGCTCAAAGCCATTGCCCGCGAAACCGGCGCGCCGTTCAGCATGAACGAACCCAGCCTGAAAGTCGTTGCCGACCACATCCGCTCCTGCTCCTTCCTGATTGCTGACGGCGTGATGCCTTCCAACGAAGGCCGCGGCTATGTCTTGCGCCGCATCATCCGCCGCGCCGTTCGCCACGGTTACAAACTCGGTCAGAAACAGGCGTTTTTCTACAAACTCGTGCCCGATTTGGTGAAAGCGATGGGCGACGCATATCCTGAGTTGAAAGAGAAACAAGCCCAAATCGAAGAAGCCCTGAAAAATGAAGAAAGCCGCTTTGCCCAAACTTTGGAAACCGGCATGGCTTTGCTGGAAAACGCGTTGACCAAAGGCAGCAACAAATTGGACGGCGAAATCATCTTCAAACTCTACGATACCTACGGCTTCCCATACGATTTGACTGCCGACATCTGCCGTGAACGCAATATCGACTTGGACGAAGAAGGCTTTAACCGCGAAATGGAAGCCCAACGCGCCCGCGCTCGTGCCGCGCAAAACTTCAAAGCCAACGCGCAACTGGACTACACAGGCACGGACACCGAGTTCACAGGCTACGAAAAACGCAGCCAAGACACCAAAATCATCGCCTTATACAAAGGCAGCGAAGCCGTGGACGAACTCCAGGCAGGCGAAGCAGGTGTGGTCGTTTTGGAACAAACCCCGTTCTACGCCGAAAGCGGCGGCCAAGTCGGCGACGTAGGTTTCATCTTCGCAGGCGAAAACCGCTTCCGCGTTGAAGACACGCAGAAAATCAAAGCCGCCGTACACGGACAATTCGGCGCAGTCGTATCAGGTCGTCTGAAAGTGGGCGATGCCGTATCCGCCGAAATCGACAACGACATCCGCGACAGTATCATGCGCAACCACAGCGTTACCCACCTGATGCACAAAGCCCTGCGCGATGTTTTGGGCACACACGTCGAACAAAAAGGCAGCCTGCAAAACGCCGAGCTGACCCGCTTCGACATCTCCCATCCGCAAGGCATCAGCGCGGAAGAAATCGCCGAAGTCGAACGCCGCGTCAACGCCGCGATTATCGCCAACGTGCCCGTCAAAGTCGAAACCATGTCCATTGAAGACGCGCAAAAATCCGGCGCCATGATGCTCTTCGGCGAAAAATACGGCGACTTCGTCCGCGTCATCACCATGGGCGACTACTCCACCGAACTGTGCGGCGGCACCCACGTCGCCCGCACCGGCGACATCGGCTTCTTCAAAATCATCAGCGAAGGCGGCATCGCCGCAGGCATCCGCCGCGTAGAAGCCATCACAGGCCTTGCCGCGCTGGCATGGGCGCAAAACCAAGAAAGCCTGATGAAAAACATCATCGCCGAAGTCAAAGCACAAACCGAAAAAGACGTACTCGCCAAAATTCAAGCCAACGCCGCAAACGCCAAAGCCTTGGAAAAAGAGTTGGCAAAAGCCAAAGCCGAACTCGCCGTCCACGCAGGCGCAAAACTTTTGGACAACGCAAAAGACTTGGGCGCAGCCAAACTCGTCGCCGCCCAAATCGAAGCCGACGCAGCCGCCCTGCGCGAAATCGTTACCGATTTAACCGGCAAATCCGACAACGCCGTGATTCTTTTGGCGGCAGTAAACGACGGCAAAGTCTCCCTGTGCGCCGGCGTATCCAAACCGCTGACCGGCAAAGTAAAAGCAGGCGATTTGGTCAAATTTGCAGCCGAACAAGTCGGCGGCAAAGGTGGCGGCAGACCGGATTTGGCACAGGCAGGGGGGACGGATGCTGCGAAACTAACTGAAATGCTGGGAAGTGTGGAAGGTTGGGTGAACAGTAAGCTGGTTTAATAGGAGTATGTAGATGTTAAGAAGGTCGTCTGAAAATTTTTCAGACGACCTTCTTTGTACAGTCTGTGATACTCATTTTTACAATAGGTTGCAAAGGTCTCAGGCTGCTTTTTTGAGTTTATGGAAAGATAGATAAGCCCTCACTGCATATCATAGGGACGCACTTTACACGTTGGTTTCAGGCAGTAAGAAGTGTTTAAAAGTAAACGAAAGGCTGTCTGAAACAAGGTTTTAGTTTTACGAAAACTGTCTTTTAGACAATCTTTGCAATCACAAAAAAATATTTTGTCATTTAGCCCGATTTAAAGTTCGGGGATGATAACCAAAGAAATTTGTATTGTTTTGATAGCTGAAGCTTTTAGATAACTTTAAAGGTCGTCTGAAAACTCAAAACAGAAAACCGCCAATCAAATAACCACGTGCGTGCTGCACACACACGGTGGGTTGGGTATACAGGCTACGGCTTGCTACGGCTTGCTTGTTTTGAGTTTAAATAAGTTTTTGATGTAAGGAAATCGCAGACATTATCAATTGATTCTAGTAGGCAAGTCTTGGTTAAATTTGACACTTGTCGTAATTCTGCATTTAAAATTTCTCTACCCACATGATTAAATGTTTTTTCTCCATGAGCTAATATATTTCGTAAACTTTTTATTTTTAATAAACAAGATTTTTCTTTTGTAACTTGTTTAATAGAGTATTTCTTAAAAATTTCATTTATTTTTTTTCCATCAACATTTCCAGAAAATAGAGTTTTTTTTGCATAATATTCTTCAAACTTTGGGAAATACAAAGCACTTAGAGATAAATTACTTATTACATCGATATTTCTTTTGAAATCATTTTCATTACTTAATTTGCTGAAGTGATAGTATAAAAAATTTTTCTGTAAGTTTTCATTTAATATACTAAAAGGATATAGCTGTAGTTCATCGTGGACTCTTATAATCAAGGAAGTTAGGGTCGATTCAACTATATTGTAAAGTATTAAAATAATGGAGGCTTTTAGAATTGGATTTCTTTGTGCAGAGTATTGCAGTTTTTCTGTGAAATCTAAAAATAACTCTAAGTCATCAAACTTACTTCTAAAGTCTTCCCGAAGTTGTAACATAAAATAGCCTCTATTATTTATATTTATAGATTTGAACTATGAATTTAAAAGTTTTTCCTTAACAAAATTAATTCGTTGCAAAATTTTCTCTGGAACGTGGGTTTTGTACTTCCCAGAGGTAATTGCTTTAAATTCCTTATTTTGAATCCAATTTTGTATATTTGATTTATTTACTTTTAAATTTGGCTTTTCTTTTAATGCCAAAAAAGTACCAACTGAAATTGCCTCAAAAAATACTCGTGAAACACCTTGATTTCTCTTTTTTGAAAAGCCATTTTCAAAATTTTCATTAACAAATTCTAAAACTTTTATCAATGAAGTATACTTCTCGTCAGCTTCTTCTGAGGTGAATGTGCTATTTTTGGCATTCATATATTCATCCAAATAAGCGCCAATACCTTGGTACTGAGTCTTATACTTTGGATAATTATCAGCTAAAGCAAAAAACCTCAAAATTAATTCCTCATGTTCTTGTCTTTTTTCTACTACTTTTGATAAGGGAGCAAGTTTTTTTAATAACTCTAATTTTGCACATTTATCATAAATAAAATCATTGAACTTACCCTTATAAATACCTTTCCGCTTTTCCATATTTAAAAGTAAATCGCTGCCACGATTAATTCTATCAAATAAATCATTTTTTACAGTTTCACTGGTCTTATCTGATAAAACAATCATTCTTATAGGAGTATTGTTGATTTTTCTTTGTCTAGATATAGATAGATCTTGAAATTTTAAATTATTAAGTAAGCTTAATTTATCTAAGCCCTCTAAAGTTAAATCACCACTTAAAAAAGCACTTAATGTACGAATACGTTGAGAACCATCAACAATTTCCAGTCTTCCATCTTTATTTTCTGCGACGAAAATAATAGGAATAGGTAATCCTAAAATAATTGACTCTATCAATCTTGATTGTCGTGTTGTATCCCAGACAAATTCTCTTTGGTAATCTGGAACAAATAATTCATTATTTTCCTCTTCAAGGTTTTTCAAATACTTATTGACCATAATTTCGATTGTAAACTCACGCGTATCGAAATCAACAGTTTTTTGCTGATCAATAATTTCTTTCTCGATTTTATCCATTTTATCCATTTTATCCATATGTTAATTCCTAATGATTTTTGATAATACTTTTCAAATAATTGCCAGTATAACTTTTCTCGATTGTTGCTGCAATCTCAGGACTCCCTTAGGCAATAATCCTCCCACCACCATCTTCCCCTTCCAGCCCTAAGTCGACAATCCAATCGGCGGTTTTAATCACATCCAGATTATGCTCGATAATCACAATTTAGTTGCCTTTGCCTTTCAACAAGCCGTAGCCCGCACCCCTGTCAACCGCGTGCGTGGCTACGCCCCACACCCTACCTGCGGGTGACGCAAACCTTAAGATTGAGGTGTAGGATGTGTGCGGTACGCACGCACGCGGTTTTTGTTGCTACCGAATGATTTCAAACCATGCCGTAATACGGTCGGCAGCAAACGCAGCTTGGTTCATAGTCCAATGAAATCCTCATATTACTTGTAATATCAAAGGCCGTCTGAAAAATAATTTTCAGACGGCCTCTCTATCGAAAGCAGCCTGCACGTTCAAAAATCGAAGTGCAGGCTGCTTTTTGTGATGATTGGAAAAACGCACGCTATTTTTATACTGTATATTGTGCAGACACAATGCAAAACAACATTACCCAAAGGAATCCTTATGTTTAAAACACTCAAAAGCATTTGGCAGGGACTTACGCAAAAAGGCAAAATCTTCCCGCATCAGCTTGCATTCACGCTGCTGATTCCTTTGCGCAACTGGGCGCTTTCGCCGCAACAAATCGTACAACGGCTGCACCTTGCGCCGCACCACCGCATTTTTGAAGTAGGCTGCGGAGCTGGTTATTTCAGCCCGACACTGGCGCAATCAGTTCCGCAAGGACGATTGGTAGCAGCGGATATACAGCCGGAAATGTTGGCTTATACCGAAAAACGTTTACGCCTTAGGCATATCGGCAACGTCGATTATTATCTGTGCGACGGCACGCATTTTGATTTTCCCGATCAATCGTTTGACCGCATTGTGCTGATTACCGTGTTGGGCGAAGTCGCCAACCAAGCCGAGTATTTGGCGGAGTTCCGCAGGCTGCTTCGTCCTGACGGGCTGCTGTCGGTTTCCGAAACGGCAGGCGACCCCGATAAACCGAGCCGCGCCGAATTACGCGAGTTGATGCGGCAAAACGGGTTTGAGACGGCGGATGAATATGGCAGCGAACGCAATTTTACTTTGAATTTCAAAGCAAGCAGCCGTCTGCTTCCGCCTAAATAAAGGTCGTCTGAAACAGGTTTCAGACGACCTTTTATTGTAAAAATCTATAAATTTAATAGATAATAACTAATCTCATATTATCAAGCTAGAAAAGATAACCCGCTGATTAACTTGATATTTGATATGGTTAAATTATGTTAACCAAAACATACGCTATCCAAACCTGATTTCACAGTTGATTTAAATCATAATATCTTGTGTCCAAATCTCTAAAATACCCGAAATCATACTAGATATTGATTTTCGAATAACAAACTGTAAGAGTCGAGGAACGCAAAATGCCGAAAATCCCTGAGTTGGTTTGTCCCGCCGGTAATCTGCCCGCTTTGAAGACGGCGGTGGACAATGGCGCGGACACGGTTTATATGGGGCTGAAAGATGCGACAAATGCGCGCAATTTTCCGGGGCTGAATTTCGATATGAAATCGGCGCAGGAAGGGGTGGCTTACGCCCATGCGCGCGGCCGCAATGTGCTGATGGCCATCAATACTTTTGCCCAGGCGGGGCAAATCGAGCGGTGGCATCGGGCTGTCGATACGGCGGTGCAACTGGGTGCGGACGCGATAATCGTCGCCGACCCTGCGATTATGGCTTATGCCGCCGAGCGTCATCCTGATTTGAGGCTGCACATGTCGGTGCAGGGTTCGGCGACCAATTATGAAGCCATCAATATGATGAAGGAGCTGTTCGGCATCCGCCGTGCCGTGCTGCCGCGCGTTTTGACGGTCGATCAGGTCAAGCATGTGATTGACAATACGGATGTGGAAATCGAAGTGTTTGGTTTCGGCAGTTTGTGTGTGATGGTGGAAGGACGTTGCATTTTATCGAGCTATGCGACGGGCGAATCACCGAATATGCAAGGCGTGTGTTCGCCGGCGAAGGCCGTGCGCTGGGAGCAGTTGCCCGACCGCATGAACGTGCGGCTGAATCAGGTGCTAATCGACCAGTACAAACCGGACGAACCGGCAGGCTATCCGACCTTGTGCAAAGGCCGTTTTGAGGTAAACGACGAAACCTATTACGCGCTGGAAGAGCCGACCAGCCTGAACGTTTTGGAAATGCTGCCCGAACTCATCAAAATCGGTGTGTCCGCCATCAAAATCGAAGGCCGCCAGCGCAGCCCGATGTACACGGCACAAGTAACCAAATCTCTGCGGCAGGCTTTGGACGCAGCCGCTGCCGATCCGGCGCATTTCAAAGTTAATCCGGTGTGGAACAATGCGCTGAGCAAGGTTTCGGAAGGGCATCAGACGACCTTGGGCGCATACAGTCGTCCGTGGAAATAAGGGGGGAAAAAATGAATCCGATGAAACTATCATTGGGGCCGGTTTTGTTTTTCTGGCAGAAGGAAGCGCTGCTGGAATTTTACGCCGCCATGCTGGATGCGCCGGTGGATACCATTTATTTGGGCGAAATGGTGTGTTCGCGCCGCCAGAAAATGCGTTTTGCCGATTGGGTCAGCTTGGCGGAAGACTTGGCGGAAAGCGGCAAGGAAATTATTTTGTCGTCTCAGGTGCTGCTGGAAAGCGAATCCGATTTGAAACGCCTGCGCAAAATCACAGGGCAGGACAAATTTAAAGTCGAAGCCAACGACATGGGCGCGGTCAAATTGGCGCGCGAACACGGCATTCCGTTTGTCGCCGGCGCCAGCCTGAACATTTACAACGAAAGCACGCTGGCACTGTTCCAAAAACTGGGCGCATACCGCTGGATTGCGCCGTCTGAGTTGAGCCGCGACAAAGTTGCTGAAATCATCAAGGCTTCAGACGACATCGAAACGGAATTGTTTGCTTGGGGCAAAATGCCTTTGGCGTACTCTTCACGCTGCTTTACCGCGCGGCATTACAACCTGAACAAAGACGGCTGCGAATTCCGCTGCCTCGACCACGAACACGGCCTCACCATGAACACCCGCGAAGGCCAGCCGTTCCTCACCATCAACGGCATCCAAACCATGTCTTACGGCTGCCAAAACCTGCTGCCGCACCATGAGGATTTGCGGCAAATCGGCGTAAACATGCTGCGCCTGTCGCCGCAAATGCACGGCATGGCGGAAATCGTCCGTATCCACCGCGACGTATTGGACGGCAAAACCGCCTTGGCGGACGCGCTGCCCGAATTGGAAAGACTGACCACCGGAACGCTGGTGGACGGCTATTGGCACGGCCAGCCGGGTATCGAAGCCGTGAAGGAGGAATATTATGGCGTTGCCTGAAATCGTATTGCCCGCATGGGCGGGAAAAATCGGCGGCAAACTGCCGGGCAGGCCGCCGCGTTTCGCTTTGGTTTTTGCCCTCAACACCATGCTCAAACGCGGATTGCTGCCCGCCGACATGAGTCTGTTTGACGGCAAAAAATTCGAAATCGACGTATTGGACGCAGGCATCAAGGTGCGTTTCACCGCCAATGCCGAGAAATTTATTGATGCGGATTTTTTCGGCACGCCCGATTTGCGCCTTGCCGCCAACGGTATCGACTTTATGCGCATGATGATGCGCGAGGAAGATCCGGATACTTTGTTTTTCAACCGCAAACTGCAAATCGAAGGCGATACTGAACTGGGGCTGATTACCAAAAATCTGCTCGACAGCGTGGACTGGCCGTTCGGCGATTGGTTTTTGAAACGGCAGTTGTCCGATTGAATGCCGGTTCGTGCAAGAATGAAGCAAAGCGTTCATCCATTAAACTTCTGATTTCACAATAATGAAGGTCGTCTGAAACCTGTTTCCAGTTTTCAGACGACCTTCTTTCATCTACATCCGTTTTAAACCGTCATTAGTCTTTCAATGCAGTCAAAACTTTGTCGGCGATTTCATTCAGGCTCACGGTTTGTGCCTGATTGTCGCGGCGTTCGGCGTATTCGACATTGCCTTCTTTCAAGGCACGGTCGCCGATGACGATGCGGTGCGGGATGCCCAGAAGCTCGGAGTCGTTGAGCAACACGCCTGCGCGTTCGTCGCGGTCGTCGAGAAGGACGTCCGCGCCTGCGGCCAGCAGTTCGGCGTAGATTTTGTCGGCGGCTTCGCGTACGGAGTCTGATTTTTTGTAGTTCATCGGCACGATAACGACTTCAAACGGCGCCATTGCTTTGGTCCAGATAATACCTTTTTCGTCGTTATTTTGCTCGATGGCAGCGGCCACAACGCGAGTAATACCGATACCGTAGCAGCCCATTTCCATGATTTGCGATTTGCCGTTGTTGTCAAGGAAGTTTACGTTCATGGCTTGGGTGTATTTGTCGCGCAATTGGAAGACATGTCCGACTTCGATGCCGCGTGCCAGTTTCAGACGGCCTTGTCCGTCGGGGCTTTCGTCGCCTTCGACGACGTTGCGCAAATCGACGAATTCAGGCTCGGCGGCGTCGCGGCCGAAGTTGAAGCCGGTATAGTGGTAGTCGTCTTCATTCGCGCCGATAACCCAGTCTGCGCCTTTTTCGGTGGCGAAATCGGCATAGACTTTGCCTGTGAAGCCGACAGGGCCGAGCGAGCCGCCGTTTGCACCGAACTGCACTCGGATGGCGGCAGGGTCTGCCATGGTCAGCGGCGATTTCACGCCTGCGAGTTTTTCGGCTTTGATGTCGTTGAACTCATGGTCGCCGCGCAACAGCAATAAGACGATTTCGCCTTCGTTTTCGCCTTCGACCACGATGGATTTCAGTGTTTTTTCAATCGGAATGCTGAGGAAGTCAACCAATGAATCAATGGTTTTGACGTTCGGCGTGTGTACTTTGGCCAGCTCTGCCTGAGCGGCTGCGCGTTCGCCTTTGAGCGGCAAGGTCGGAGCCAGCTCGATATTGGCGGCGTAATCGGAAGTGTCGCTATATGCAATCACATCTTCGCCGCTTTCCGCCAACACTTGAAACTCGTGCGAACCGGTGCCGCCGATGCTGCCGGTGTCTGCGGCGACGGGGCGGAATTCCAAGCCCAGACGGGTGAAGATGCGGCAGTAAGCATCGTACATGGCATCATAGGTCGTCTGAAGCGAGGCGTAGTCGGCATGGAAGGAATAGGCGTCTTTCATGACGAATTCGCGCGCACGCATGACGCCGAAGCGCGGGCGCACCTCGTCGCGGAATTTGGTTTGGATGTGGTAAAAGTTTTTCGGCAGCTGTTTGTAGCTGTTGATTTCTTTGCGCACGATGTCGGCGATGACTTCCTCGCAGGTCGGTCCCATGCAGAAATCGCGGTCGTGGCGGTCTTTCAGGCGCAGCAGTTCTTTACCGTAAAATTCCCAGCGGCCGGATTCCTGCCACAGCTCGGCAGGCTGCACCACCGGCATCAGCAACTCCACGCTGCCCGCGCGCGCCATTTCTTCGCGCACGACGTTTTCGACTTTACGCAACACGCGCAACCCCATCGGCATCCAAGTATAAAGGCCGGACGCGTTGGCTTTAATCAGACCGGCGCGAATCATCAGCTTGTGGCTGGCAAGCGCGGCTTCGGCGGGGGCTTCTTTCAGGGTGGAAATGAAAAATTGGCTGGCTTTCATGGTGTGTTTTTCTGTGTAAAAAAGTAAGCGCGTATTGTAACGCGAAAGGCAGGGGGATTGAAGTTTTTCCCTATGCGGGAGCCGCCGCAGTCTTTCTTTTTGAGTCGATTCATCTGACATTTATCGGGCGTGTCAATCACTTTTTATACACAATTTCGCATTGGCTTGTTTTGCTTATAGATTTTTCCCATAAGGGCTTTGAAATTTTTTATTTTTATAACTAATTGATTTTATTGTATTTTATTTGACTATTTTTTAAGCACCGAAAGGCTTGGGTTGTTCCAAAAGCAAAAATTCCGATTACCCAAAGCTTATCAACAAACTTATCCACAGAGTTTGTGTATAGATTGATGTCGTCTGAAACCATACCGTTCGATAGGTTTTTAAAAGCCCGTAACGCGGTCTTTCTGTTAAGATGATGCCTTCGCTTTTTTCACGCCATACTATCTATGTCCGCACACGAATTACACCTGCTTTCACGCGCCAAAATGTTCAACGGCCATCAAGAACAATACCGCTGCTTTTCCGAAACCTGCCAAACCGATATGACCTTCGGCATCTACCTTCCGCCGCAGGTATTGAAAGGCTATCCCGCGCCGGTTTTGTATTTCTTGTCGGGACTGCACGGCGACGGCTCGGAACTGATACGCCAAACCGGCATCCAGCGTTTCGCCGCGCAATGGAACATCATCGTCGTTTTCCCCGACACCTCGCCGCGCGGCAGCCATATTAGCGACAGCGCGAACGAATTTATCGGACAGGGCGCGGGATTTTACGTCGATGCAGCCGAACAGCCGTGGGCGGCGCATTATCAGATGTACAGCCATATCAGCCGCGAACTGCCCGATTGGGTGGAACGGCATTTCCCCGCCACCCAAGAACGCAGCATCGCAGGTTTCAGCATGGGCGGACACGGCGCGCTTTCCATCGCCCTGAAAAACCCCAGCCGCTATGTCGCCGTTTCCGCGTTTGCACCCTTGTGCCATCCGACCGCCAGCCGGGGTGGGAAGCAGGCGTTTGCCGCCTATCTGGGCGCGGAATCGGAGGCTTGGCAGGCTTACGACAGCGCATCGCTCGTTCAGACGACCTCACGCAAGCTGCCGATACTCATCGACCAAGGCAGCATTGATCCGCTGTTCCCCGACGAATTACAACCCGAAGCCTTCGTCAATGCCGCCCGCGCTAACGGCTTTAACGTGCAATATAAAGTCCGCCCCGGCTACGGACACGATTATTTCTTCATCGCCAGCTTTATCGACTCGCATATCGAGTTTCACGCTGAGGCATTGGGCTTGTAAATCCGCCACTTATAGTGGATTAACTTTAAACCAGTACGGCGTTACCTCGCCTTAGCTCAAAGAGAACGATTCTCTAAGGTGCTGAAGCACCAAGTGAATCAGTTCCGTACTATCTGTACTGTCTGCGGCTTCGTCGCCTTGTCCTGATTTAAATTTAATCCACTATATAAAGAAAGGTCGTCTGAAAACCTTTTCAGACGACCTTTTTGATCTTTCACACTCAATTAGTGTTGATGATGATGGTGTTCATGCCGTTCAGCCGCGCGTTTCGTTCCGACGGGCATAATCAGCGTTGCATAGGCATTGTCTTGTTGGCAAACACTTTTATCGGCATAATCCGCCTGATGGGCGGCTTTGATTTTCCACAAACCTTCAATCAAAGGAATCACGTTGACGACGCCGTCTTTATCCGTTTTCCCTGAGAAACCTTGCGGCTCGCGGTGGTCGTGTGTCGCTGCCAAGTCCATTTCCGCCAGCGTATCCGAGCTTGCCGTTACCGTCGCTTTTGCCAACGGTTTGCCTTTATAAAGCACTTTAATCGGCAGCAGGCCGCCTACCTTGACTTCATTCGGATTTTTCAGCGGAACCAGCTCCAATTCATGACCGACCGGACGGGTCAATACGCTTTCATCCAAGCCTGCGCCACCCACTTGCAAAAACGCTTTGCCGAACATCTGAGCCTGTTCGCAATAAGTCGCGCCGGGCAGGTCTTTCAAGGTTTTCTGTTTCCAGCCTTCGCTGTTTTGCGACCAGAACGTCGGTTTGTACACCGCGCCGACCCAATACGAACCGTCTTTCAGGCGGGATTTGGAAACATATTGGTAATTTTCACCTTTATTCGTCAAATCGACCGTTTTTCCGGATTTGTCCGTTAATTGCAGCGGTTTGAAAATATGCACACGGTCGTCGGCGATTTTTTCAACATTCGGGAAATCATGGCTGTAACCCAAATCCGCTTTCAACGTACTGCCCGAATCCAAACGCACCGGAGCCGACACCCACAAATCATGCGCCTGCGCCGCCATGCTCAAGCCCAATGCGCCAAGTATCCATAATTTTTTCATGTTTCTTCCTCAAATTTGATTGTTTACGGTTCAAAAGCCAACGGAAAGCCCGAAAAGCAAGGCAACCTTACTCTTTTTATTTCAAAATGTAAATATTATTGATGATTGTTTTTAGTTACAAAGAACTAGAAATCCTTAAAGGGACAACAGAAAACAAGAGGTCGGCGGATTCGCATTTGAAGTGCAACTTTCCATAACAGAAAAAGGCCAGTATGCGGTAGCATACGGCCTTTCCTGCAAGAAAGATTGCCATGAGCTACACACAACTGACCCAAGACGAACGATACCATATCCAATACCTGTCCCGCCACTGCACCATCGCCGAAATCGCCAAACAACTTAACCGCCACAAAAGCACCATCAGCCGAGAAATCAAGCGGCACTGCATCCAAGGACAGCAGTACAGCGCCGAAAAAGCACAGAAGCAAAGCCGGCTGACCAAACAGCACCGGCGAAAACCCTATAAGCTCGATTCGCAGCTGGTTCAACACATCGACACCCTTATCCGCCGCAAACTCAGTCCCGAACAGGTATGCGCCTACCTGCGCAAACACCACGGTATCACACTCCATCACAGCACCGTTTACCGCTACCTTCGCCAAGACAAAAACAACGGCGGCACTTTGTGGCAACACCTCAGAATATGCAGCAAACCCTACCGCAAACGCTACGGCAGCACATGGACCAGAGGCAAAGTGCCCGACCGTGTCGGCATAGAAAACCGACCCGCCATCGTCGACCAAAAAAAACGCATCGGCGATTGGGAAGCCGACACCATCGTCGGCAAAGGACAGAAAAGCGCATTACTGACCTTGGTCGAACGCGTTACCCGCTACACCATCATCTGCAAATTGAAGAACTTAAAAGCCGAAGACACTACCCTAGCAGCCATTAGGGTATTAAAGGCACATAAAGCCAGAGTGCACACCATCACCATGGACAACGGCAAAGAGTTCTACCAGCACACCAAAATAGCCAAAGCATTAGCAGCGAAAACCTATTTTTGCCGCCCCTACCATTCTTGGGAGAAAGGGCTGAATGAGAACACCAACGGACTCATCCGCCAATATTTCCCCAAACAAACCGATTTCCGAAACATCAGCGATCGGGAGATACGCAGGGTTCAAGATGAGTTGAACCACCGGCCAAGAAAAACACTTGGCTACGAAACGCCAAGTGTTTTATTCTTGAATCTGTTCAAACCACTGATACACTAGTGTTGCACTTGAAATCCGAATCCAAGGTCGTCTGAAACACCAAATTGCTTTTCAGACGACCTCTTGCTCATACTTTAAGAAAATCAAAAACGCCGCTTCAATTTGCAGGCTTGAAGGATATGGACGGCAAGTTCTTCCACCGATTTATCCGTCGTATTAGTGAACGGGATGCCGTGGCGTTTGAACATATTTTGCGCATCGGCAATTTCACTGCGGCAGGTATCGATTTTGGCATAAGTCGAATTCGGACGGCGCTCTTGACGGATGGCCTGCAGGCGTTCGGGTTGAATGGTCAGGCCGAACAGTTTGTCTTTGTAAGGTTTGACCATGCGCGGCAGGTCGGTGGATTCCAAATCGTCGGGAATCAGCGGGTAATTGGCGGCGCGGATGCCGTATTGCAGAGCAAGGTAAAGACAGGTCGGCGTTTTGCCCGAACGCGATACGCCCATCAGGATCACATCGGCTTCTTTCAGGTTTTTATCGCTGACGCCGTCGTCGTGGTTGAGCGAGAAATTGACCGCCTCCATACGCGCATCGTAGCGTTGCGTATTGCCGATACTGTGGTGCCCCTGCTCGGCGGCAACCGCCTCGGTGTTGAGTTCTTTTTCCAAAAGCCCGAGGAAGGTTTCGAAAAAATTGATATGGAAAGCGCCCGCTTTTTTGATGATTTCACGGATTTCGTCATTAACGACGCTGACGAAGGCAATCGGGCGCAAACCGTTTTCCTGAGCGTTGCGGTTGACTATTTCGACGACGGTACGCGCTTTTTCAGGCGTATCAATGAAAGGATAGGTGTGGCGTTTGAATTCGATTCTGCCAAACTGATTCAGCAGTGCCTCACCGATATTTTCAGCAGTCAGGCCGGTACGGTCGGAAATATAAAACACATGGCGCGGGGCGGTCATTCGGTTATCCTCTAAAATTTTAAATGGTTGCAGGCAGTCATCATAGCAGCTGAAACCTTCTAAATAAAGGGAATACGCTTAAATTACACCCAACTACGCCAAAATCAAACTACTTTATAAACGCATTTTTATTCCAATAATTAAATTATCTTAAAATTTTATACCCATCCAAAACCTTTCCAAACTCTACCAATCAGTCATTAATCTATTTCAAACCTTATGTTTTACAAAGAAATAGACAATGGGAATAATGGCTTCCCCATCAGATTTCATTTGACTACACGCCTGAAGCCCGCAATTTTTCAGACGACCCGCAAATAAATCGAGACAGAAAAAGCATGACAGCGGTCGTTTGAATCGCTTAAAATAACAAAGCGTATTCGTTTCTTTTTTAACATATCTTGGATTGGACACACAAATGGCTGACAACTACGTAATTTGGTTTGAAAACCTGCGTATGACTGATGTTGAAAGCGTGGGCGGCAAAAACGCCTCCCTGGGTGAAATGATCAGTCAGCTGACTGAAAAAGGCGTCCGCGTCCCCGGCGGCTTTGCCACTACTGCCGAAGCCTACCGCGCATTTTTGGCGCACAACGGACTGAGCGAGCGTATTTCCGCCGCACTGGCACAACTGGATGTGGAAGATGTCGCCGAACTGGCGCGCGTCGGTAAAGAAATCCGCCAATGGATTTTGGATACGCCCTTCCCCGAACAACTGGATGCCGAAATCGAAACGGCATGGAACAAAATGGTTGCAGACGCAGGCGGCGCGGATATTTCCGTTGCCGTCCGTTCTTCTGCAACCGCCGAAGACCTGCCCGACGCATCGTTTGCAGGTCAACAAGAAACCTTCTTGAATATCAACGGCTTGGAAAACGTCAAAGAAGCCATGCGCCATGTATTCGCTTCTTTGTACAACGACCGTGCCATCTCCTACCGCGTACATAAAGGCTTCGAACACGACATCGTCGCCCTCTCCGCAGGCGTGCAACGCATGGTGCGTTCCGACAGCGGCGCGTCCGGCGTCATGTTCACCCTCGACACCGAATCTGGCTTCGACCAAGTCGTTTTCGTGACTTCATCTTACGGTCTGGGCGAAAACGTCGTGCAGGGCGCGGTCAACCCCGACGAATTCTATGTATTCAAACCCACGCTGAAAGCAGGCAAACCTGCCATCCTACGCAAAACCATGGGTTCGAAACAAATCAAAATGATCTTTACCGACAAAGCAGAAGCCGGTAAATCCGTGATGAACGTCGATGTTCCTGAAGAAGACCGCAACCGCTTCTCCATTACCGACGAAGAAATCACCGAGTTGGCACACTACGCGCTAACAATCGAAAAACACTACGGCCGCCCGATGGATATCGAGTGGGGCCGTGACGGCTTGGACGGCAAACTCTACATCCTGCAAGCCCGCCCCGAGACCGTGAAATCCCAAGAAGAAAGCAGCCGCAACCTGCGCCGCTTCGACATCAACGGCGACAAAAACGTCTTGTGTGAAGGCCGCGCCATCGGTCAAAAAGTCGGTCAAGGCAAAGTCCGTTTGGTGAAAGACGCCTCCGAAATGGATTCCGTTGAAGCAGGCGACGTACTCGTTACCGACATGACCGACCCGGATTGGGAGCCGGTAATGAAACGCGCTTCCGCCATCGTTACCAACCGCGGCGGCCGCACCTGCCACGCCGCCATCATCGCGCGCGAACTGGGTATTCCTGCCGTAGTCGGCTGCGGCGACGCAACCGAATTGCTGAGCAACGGTCAAGAAGTTACCGTATCCTGTGCCGAAGGCGATACAGGCTTTATCTACTCCGACCTGCTGGACGTACAAATCACCGACGTTGCCTTGGACAATATGCCCAAAGCGCCGGTTAAAGTGATGATGAATGTCGGCAACCCCGAACTGGCATTCAGCTTCGCCAACCTGCCGAGCGAAGGCATCGGCTTGGCACGCATGGAATTCATCATCAACCGCCAAATCGGCATCCACCCGAAAGCCTTGTTGGAATTTGACAAACAAGACGATGAATTGAAAGCGGAAATTACCCGCCGCATCGCCGGCTACGCCTCCCCTGTCGACTTCTACGTCGATAAAATCGCCGAAGGCGTGGCAACATTGGCCGCATCGGTTTATCCGCGTAAAACCATCGTCCGTATGTCCGATTTCAAATCCAACGAATACGCCAACTTGGTCGGCGGCAGCATTTACGAACCGCACGAAGAAAACCCGATGCTAGGCTTCCGCGGTGCAGCGCGTTACGTTGCCGAAAGCTTCAAAGACTGCTTCGCGCTCGAATGCAAAGCCCTTAAACGCGTCCGAGACGAAATGGGTCTGACCAACGTCGAAATCATGATTCCGTTCGTCCGCACGTTGGGCGAAGCCGAAGCCGTCGTCAAAGCCTTGAAAGAAAACGGTTTAGAACGCGGCAAAAACGGCCTGCGCCTGATCATGATGTGCGAACTGCCGAGCAACGCGGTATTGGCAGAACAATTCCTGCAATACTTCGACGGCTTCTCTATCGGTTCCAACGACATGACCCAGCTGACCCTCGGCCTCGACCGCGACAGCGGCTTGGTGTCCGAATCGTTTGACGAACGCAACCCTGCCGTCAAAGTGATGCTGCATTTGGCAATCTCTGCCTGCCGCAAACAAAACAAATACGTCGGTATCTGCGGTCAAGGCCCGTCAGACCATCCGGACTTCGCCAAATGGCTGGTTCAAGAAGGCATCGAAAGCGTTTCCCTGAATCCGGATACCGTCATCGAAACTTGGCTGTATTTGGCTAATGAGTTGAATAAATAAGATTTTTTATAAAATCTAAAAATCCCCCATCCCTAAAGCGGACGGGGGATTTGTTTTAGCCATCTAACGGCAGATATAATTTGACTTTATAGTGGATTAAATTTAAATCAGGACAAGGCGACGAAGTCGCAGACAGTACAGATAGTACGGCAAGGCGAGGCAACGCCGTACTGGTTTAAAGTTAATCCACTATATTTTACGCTGAGTAAAATATGCTTCTAATCAAAAAGATAAAATTCCGCCGCCATTTAGCGCACATAAAACATCTCGAAAGCCGATGAACCTTCACCCAGATAAAGCGTCTGAAGACAATTCATTCGCTGATTTTTATTAAATAGACATATGATGAATACCATTCCCTTTTTTCAGACGACCTTCAAACGATTAAGCCCTTTCTGTCTGACACTTTTTCTGGCTGCCTGCGCCGAAAGTGGTTCACCGACGGGTGCGGTTCCCGATGGCTATTACAGAGTCAAGCCTGGCGATACGCTATCCCAGATTGCTAAACGCCACGGCCAAAGCATCCATACCTTGGCATCTTGGAACAACTTGCAAGACACTTCTAAAATCGAAGTAGGTCAAGTATTACGTATCCGACGCAATACGCGCCCTATTTCCCAATCAAACCAAGCAACTCAGGCTGTCGCACCGATCAACCGCCTGAACTTACTATGGCCTGTCGAAAACGGACGCAACTCCGTTATCAAGCAGTACAACGGAACAACCAACAAAGGCATCGATATAGCAGGTACATCCGGAGAGCCTGTAAAATCTGCAGCTGCGGGGAAAGTATTGTATGTCGGAGAAGAAGTACGGGGTTACGGCAAACTGATTTTAATTAGCCACAATGATTATGCGATTACAGCTTATGCACATAATGATGCCTTACTGGTACAAAAAGACCAGCAGGTTGCAGCCGGTCAGCAGATTGCAACGATGGGCAGCACAGACACCGACAGCGTAAAGCTGCATTTCGAAGTCCGTCTGAACGGCAAAGCCGTCAATCCTATGCCATACTTGCCCAATTAACATCCTCAAACTTCAAAAGGTCGTCTGAATACTCTCTTCCGACTTTCAGACGACCTTTGTAGCTCCGCATAAGTTTATCGGAATGCCGCCATCTATCTCCCATCCAACTACTTTTTCCAAGCCGGAGCGGACAGATGTGGCAACCGTTTTGCAATGATTTCACTATATTATCCAGTCAATCAAACATTGTGATATACTAGCCAGCTAATTTTCCTGCCTTTTGCAAGCAACGGACGATAAAAGCCCCGATGGGTCGGAGCCGCTTTTGCAGTCATCATTGGCAAAAGGATTCCCATTTTTTATTTAACACAACAAATTAAGGTCTTACGATGAGCGTAACTGTTGAAACTTTAGAAAATCTGGAACGCAAAGTAGTGTTGTCTCTGCCTTGGTCCGAAATCAACGCAGAAACCGATAAAAAACTGAAACAAACCCAACGCCGTGCAAGAATCGACGGTTTCCGTCCGGGTAAAGCACCTTTAAAAATGATTGCACAAATGTACGGTGCAAGCGCTCAAAATGATGTCATCAATGAAATGGTCCAACGCCGCTTCTACGATGTTGCCGTTGCCCAAGAATTGAAAGTTGCCGGCTATCCGCGTTTCGAAGGCGTTGAAGAACAAGACGATAAAGAATCCCTGAAAATCGCTGCGATTTTCGAAGTGTTCCCTGAAGTCGTTATCAGCGATTTGTCTGCACAAGAAGTCGAAAAAGTAACCGCTTCCGTCGGCGATGCCGAAGTGGACCAAACCGTAGAAATCCTGCGCAAACAACGCACCCGCTTCAACCATGTTGAACGCGAAGCCCAAAACGGCGACCGCGTCATCATCGACTTCGAAGGCAAAATCGACGGCGAACCTTTCGCCGGCGGCGCATCCAAAAACTACGCCTTCGTATTGGGCGCAGGTCAAATGTTGCCTGAATTTGAAGCCGGCGTAGTCGGCATGAAGGCAGGCGAAAGCAAAGACGTTACCGTCAACTTCCCTGAAGACTACCACGGTAAAGACGTTGCCGGTAAATCTGCCGTCTTCACTATCACATTGAACAACGTATCCGAACCCACCCTGCCTGAAGTTGACGCCGACTTCGCCAAAGCATTGGGTATCGCCGACGGCGACGTTGCCAAAATGCGCGAAGAAGTGAAGAAAAACGTAGGCCGCGAAGTTGAACGCCGCGTAAACGAACAAACCAAAGAATCTGTAATGAACGCGCTGCTCAAAGCCGTAGAGCTGAAAGCGCCTGTTGCTTTGGTAAATGAAGAAGCCGCCCGTTTGGCAAACGAAATGAAACAAAACTTCGTCAACCAAGGCATGGCTGACGCTGCCAACTTGGATCTGCCTTTGGACATGTTCAAAGAGCAAGCCGAACGCCGCGTATCTTTGGGTCTGATTTTGGCTAAACTGGTTGAAGAAAACAAACTGGAACCGACTGAAGAGCAAATTAAAGCCGTTGTTGCCAACTTCGCAGAAAGCTACGAAGATCCTCAAGAAGTGATCGACTGGTACTACGCAGAGCCTTCCCGCCTGCAAGGTCCGACTTCTTTGGCAGTAGAAAGCAACGTCGTTGATTTCGTTTTGGGCAAAGCCAAAGTAACCGAAAAAGCTTTGTCTTTTGACGAAGTGATGGGCGCACAAGCCTAATCATCTTCAAAAGGTCGTCTGAAACAGACAACTTGAAAGCACCAAAGCACCCCTTTGGTGCTTTCGCAACATTGACAGGAGACAAAAATGTCCTTCGATTTCAATAATTACCTCGTTCCTACCGTTATCGAACAAAGCGGCCGCGGCGAGCGTGCATTTGATATTTACTCGCGCCTTTTGAAAGAGCGCATCGTATTTTTGGTCGGTCCGGTAACCGACGAGTCCGCCAATTTGGTGGTTGCTCAGCTGTTGTTTTTGGAAAGTGAAAATCCGGACAAAGATATTTTCTTCTATATCAATTCTCCCGGCGGCTCGGTAACGGCAGGCATGTCGATTTACGACACCATGAATTTCATCAAGCCCAATGTCTCCACCTTGTGCTTGGGACAAGCGGCAAGCATGGGCGCATTCCTGCTCTCGGCAGGAGAGAAAGGCAAACGTTTCGCCCTACCCAACAGCCGTATCATGATCCACCAGCCTTTAATCAGCGGCGGCTTGGGCGGTCAGGCATCCGACATTGAAATCCATGCCCGCGAGCTGTTGAAAATCAAAGAGAAACTTAACCGCCTGATGGCGAAACACTGCGGCCGCGACTTGGCAGATTTGGAGCGCGACACCGACCGCGACAACTTCATGTCTGCCGAAGAAGCCAAAGAATACGGTTTGATTGACCAAGTTTTGGAAAATCGCGCTTCTTTGCAGGCTTAAAAATATTTTTGACAGAATAAAAGGTCGTCTGAAAACTATTTGAAGATTTCAGACGACCTTTGCTTTATTATAAAACCCCTTTATCAACACACTATTTTTAGATTCATACTTTTTACTACGCCGTTTCATTCAATTTCTTTGAACAACTGTAAACTGGCCAACAGAAAATAAATACGGCTCCCCCCCCACCTGTCGGATACAGCCTTCCCTCCCCCAAATCCCTCCGAACAAACCCATATCTGGGCTGATGACCACCAATATTTCGACTATAAAAAAACCAACAGAAACGTTATCCCCTGCCTTGCCGATAAAGCTGAAGAAAGTCGTCTGAAAACCCGTTTCATTTACTCAAACGGCTTTTTCTGCCAATAAAACTTATCCTTTTTCAGACGACCTTTAAAGACTTCATCGCCGCCCAGCTCAAATACCAATGCACCCGACAAATCCGTTCGCAACAAAGTCGCGCCGTGTGCGCGGACTCGGGTTTGGACGGCGGGAGTGGGGTGTTTGTAAGCGTTGGCGTAGCCGCTGGAGGCAACGGCGTATTTGGGCGCGACTGTGTTGAGGAAGCCGCCGGATGAAGCCGTATTGCTGCCGTGGTGTCCCAATATCAAAACCTGGCTGTACAGCGAGCTGCCGTAGCGTTCTACCAGCCCTGCTTCGCCTTTGACGCCCAAATCGCCCGTAACCAACAATGCCTGCCCGTCGGAAACGACGCGCAAGACGCAGCTTCGGTCATTGTCTTCGCCGCCCGAATTTTCAGACGACCTCAATAACTCGAAATCCACGCCGTCCCATTGCCATTGCGCTTCGGCGCAAAATTTTGCGTTCGGATAAAACTCAGGCTGTCCCGCCAGCGTTTTGCCGATTTCAATATCGGAAACGGCGTCCAAACCGCCGTCGTGGTCGCTGTCGTGATGCGACAGAATCAGCGTGTCCAAACGGCGCACGCCCATGGCGTTCAGGCTTGGCACGATACCCGTTTGCGCCGCCTGCGCCGTACCCGTGTCAAACAGCAGGTTGCGGTCGCGCGTCTGCACCAATACCGACAAACCCTGTCCAGCGTCCATCACAGTAATCCGCGCCAAGCCGTCGTCCAAACGGTCGGGGCGGTAAAACACAAATCCTGCCAACACCAAACACGCCCACGGTCGCAAACCCAGACCGCGCGGCAACAGCCACAGCAAAGCCGCTGCAAAAGCCAAAATCAACAAAGGCACAGGCGCGGCGGCTACGGCAAATTCAGGCGACACCTCCGCCAACCAAACCAAGCCGCGCAAAGTGTATTCCGCCAAACCTGCCGCTACCCATTGCAAAGGTGCGAACGGCAACACCGACCCCAGCAACGCCAAAGGCGTTAATACCCAAGAAAACCAAGGAATCATCGCCGCATTGACCAAAGGGCTGATGATGGGCAAGGACGCAAAAATATAGCCCAACAATACCACCGACAACACCGTCGCCGCCCATTGTCCGCGTACAGCCAAACGCCAGCCGCGTTCTTTCAGACGACCTGCCGAAGCCCAAATCAAGGCGGCAACCAAGCCGAACGACAGCCAAGTGCCGACACCCAAAACCGCCAATGGATCAAGCAGCAACACCAACTCCAAAGCCTGCCACCACGCCGCCCAACCCGAAGACAGACTGCCGCGCCACCAAGCCCAGGCAAACGCCGCCAACATCAAAACGCTGCGCTGCGTCGGCACGGAAAAGCCCGCCAGCAGCGCATAAAACAAAGCCCCTGCCGCGCCGCCCGCCAAAATCCACACGCGCGGTTTTGCCGGTATCCAAGGCAGTCGTCTGAAAATCAGTTTGACCAGCCAACCCGCCAACACCGCCACCATCGTAACGTGCAGCCCCGAAATACTGACCAAGTGCGTCAAACCCAAAGGTCGGAATGCCTGCCACAGTTCGGGCCTCAACGCTGATTGTTCGCCTATGCTCAAAGCCCGCATCAGACCGATACCGTCCGAAAAATCCGGACTTCTCGCCCCGACAGCCTGCCAACGGCGGCTGACCGCATCGCGCCACACCGCCAAGCCGACACCGCCGCCCTCGCGAACCAAGCTCCTGCCTTTGCCCAGCGTGCCCGCGCCATCCAAACCGTTTGCCAACGCCCAAGCCTCGCGGTTCAGCCCGCGCAGGTTCACTTCGCCGATAACCGGCTTGAGCCGTGCCGACACCTTCCAGCGGCTGCCCACCGCCCAATTGCGTTTCTGATAATCCGACAGCAATAAATCAAACTGCCGCCCGTCCTCCGTCCACGCCTTCGCCGCAAACTGCACCCGCCGCCCGTCGCCGCGCGGCATATCTGCGACTTCAACCGTCAACACCGACTCCGAAGACCCGTTCAGCGGCCATTGCGCCGACAAAGCCGCTTCCGTCCGAAACACGCCGTAAGCCGCGCCAAGCAGGACGCACAGCATCATTCCCGCCGCTGCAAACCGCCGCGAAGCCGCCAGCAAAACCAATGCCGCCGCCAGCCACGCAGCCCAATGCGGTATGGACGGCAAAGCGAACGAGGCGATGACGCCGACTGCCCAAAACGGCAATCCATAATATTTCAGCAAAACTGTTTCCCTTTTTATTATTAGTTTTGAAATCAGGTGGGGATAATAATTGAATTTCCTGCAAACGTCATGAAAAAGGTCGTCTGAAAACCTGAATCTCAAGTTTTCAGACGACCTTTCACTATTTTAATTAATCCTTTACGGAGTGGTTTGCTCCAACTCAAGCGCGGCGGCAAGCAGTGACAGGCGCGCCATTACGCCGTAAACGTAGAGGCGGTTGTGTTCGTTGTCCACGTCGCAGTCTTTTTCGGAACGCGGCATACCGAGCGAGTCCCATTGTTCGAATACGCGCTTGCAGGCTTCGGGGGCTTCTTGGGAGTTGTCGCCGCTGCCGGTGGGAATGCTGTTGGACAGCGGGACGAACACCATGCCGCCGGCGTTGAGGTTTTCGTCCGCTCCGCGTCCTTCGTGTACGCGGAAGAAGCCGCCGATAACGAAACGGTCCATCATATAAACGACGGGTTCGCACACGGCGCCGTTCATGGTTTCATAGGTATAAATGCCTTCTTGGACAATCACTTCGCTGACTTCCAAGCCTTCTTTGACTTTCGCCATTTTGTTGCGGTTTTTGCGGTTCAACCCGCGCACTTCGTCAGCGGATTTGACGCTCATCACGCCCATGCCGTAAGTACCTGCGTCGGCTTTGACGATAACGAAAGGCTGGTCGGCAATGCCCAATTCGTCGTATTTGGCTTGAATTTTTGCCAGCACGCGTTCTACCGCTTCCGCCAACGCGTCTTCGCCTTCGCGCTCTTGGAAGTCCAACCCGCCGATTTTTTCGAAATACGGGTTAATCTGCCATTCGTCGATGTCAATCAGCTTGGCAAATTCGGCGGCGACTTGGTTGTATGCGCTGAAATGTTCTGTTTTACGGCGCGTCGTCCAACCGCCGTGCAGCGGAGGCAATACGGTTTGGCTGATGCCTTTGAGAATGTCGGGAACGCCCGCGGACAAGTCGTTGTTCAACAAGACGACGCAAGGCGAGAAGCCGTCGGCAAGATGGACGCGCTCGCGGGTACGCAATAAAGGTTCCAGCAGGATTTTGTCGCCCAGTGCGGTTTCAAACTCGGTCGGCTCGGTAACTTCCGGATTCAGGCTGCCCAAACGGACTTCATACCCTGCCGAGCGCAAAATCTCGCTGAGTGCGTAAACGTTTTGCAGGTAGAACGTGTTGCGGGTATGGTTTTCGGGAATAATCAATACGGATTTTGCCGTTTCGCAGGCGCGTTGCACCGCGTCTTGCGCCGCCACTGCCGCCAGCGGGATGAAATTCGGATTCAGGTTGTTGAAACCGCCGGGAAACAAGTTCATATCAATAGATGAAATTTTGTAACCGGCATTGCGGATGTCGACCGAACCGTAAAACGGCGGGCGGTGCGCGTTCCATTGCGAACGGAACCATGCTTCGATTTTGGCGTGGTTGCACAGGATTTTCGCTTCAAATGCCTGAAGTTGTGACAGATGTTCGGCAGCCATAACCGGTAATTTCATTCTCTATACCTCTGTTGTCGGATGTGGGATACGGATGGAAATGATAGTGCTTTTTTAGGCGGTACGACAAGCATTGTTTCAAATAAAATACCTCTTTTTGTCAACAATTCTACAATTTGTCTAATTTTTGAAAGTTATTTTTAGATTTTTATGTGAAAAAGTAGAAATTAGACAAATTTCTATTGCGCTACCCCTGCAAAAAGCCTAAAATCCGCCCATCAAAACAAACCATCTACTCCTATTATTAATAAGTAAAGATAACCCATCATGAGCGCACAAACCCTCTACGACAAACTTTGGAACAGCCACGTCGTCCGCGAAGAAGAAGACGGCACTGTCCTACTCTACATCGACCGCCATTTAGTGCACGAAGTCACCAGCCCGCAGGCATTTGAAGGTCTAAAAATGGCGGGGCGCAAGCTGTGGCGTATCGACAGCGTTGTCTCCACCGCCGACCACAACACCCCGACCGGCGATTGGGACAAAGGCATCCAAGACCCGATTTCCAAGCTGCAAGTCGATACTTTGGACAAAAATATCAAAGAGTTCGGCGCACTCGCCTACTTCCCGTTCATGGATGAAGGTCAGGGCATCGTTCATGTCATGGGACCGGAACAAGGCGCGACCCTGCCCGGCATGACCGTTGTCTGCGGCGACTCGCACACCTCTACCCACGGCGCATTCGGCGCACTGGCACACGGTATCGGCACTTCCGAAGTCGAACACACTATGGCGACCCAGTGCATTACCGCGAAAAAATCCAAATCCATGCTGATTGCCGTTGAAGGTCGTCTGAAACCGGGCGTTACCGCCAAAGACGTTGCCCTCTACATCATCGGACAAATCGGCACGGCAGGCGGCACGGGTTACGCCATCGAGTTCGGCGGTGAAGCCATCCGCAGTCTCTCTATGGAAGGCCGCATGACCCTGTGCAACATGGCGATTGAAGCAGGTGCGCGCTCCGGCATGGTTGCCGTCGATCAAACCACCATCGACTATGTCAAAGACAAACCCTTCGCACCCAAAGGCGAAGCATGGGACAAAGCCGTCGAATACTGGCGCACGCTGGTTTCCGACGAAGGCGCGGTATTCGACAAAGAATACCGTTTCAAAGCCGAGGACATCGAACCACAGGTAACATGGGGCACATCGCCCGAAATGGTTTTGGACATCAGCGGCAAAGTACCGAATCCTGCCGAAGAAACCGATCCCGTCAAACGCAGCGGCATGGAACGCGCCCTCGAATACATGGGCTTGGAAGCGGGTACGCCGCTGAACGAAATCCCCGTCGACATCGTATTCATCGGCTCCTGCACCAACAGCCGCATCGAAGATTTGCGCGAAGCCGCCGCCGTCGCCAAAGGCCGTAAAAAAGCCGACAACGTACAGCGCGTGTTAATCGTTCCCGGCTCCGGCTTGGTTAAACGGCAGGCGGAACAGGAAGGCTTGGACAAAATCTTCATTGATGCCGGTTTCGAATGGCGCGAACCGGGCTGCTCGATGTGCCTCGCCATGAACGCCGACCGCCTGACTCCGGGCCAACGCTGCGCCTCCACTTCCAACCGCAACTTCGAAGGTCGCCAAGGCAACGGCGGGCGCACGCACTTGGTCAGCCCCGCTATGGCTGCTGCCGCGGCAGTCAACGGACGCTTTACCGACATCCGTACCATGGCATAATCTTTCAGACGACCTTGCATAACCACCAAAGGCCGGCTGTAACCACTATCTCCGCGCAAAGGAGATTCTCCAACTCTTAAATCAAGGAATCCAATGATGAACAAACTGTTGATAACCACCCTTGCTGCCCTTACCCTGGCTGCCTGCTCCAGCACTTGGTCCGGAGCGAAAGATGACGCCAGCCGCAACTGGGATAAAACAGAAAACGCTGCCGAGCGCGGCTGGGACAAAACCAAAGCTGCCGTGAAAAAAGGTGGTAATGTCGTTGGCCGCGGCATGACCCATGTCGGCGAAAAAATTGAAGAAGCTACTGAATAAACTGCTATCTTTACACAAGGCTGCCTAAAATATATTTTCAGGCAGCCTACTACGCAAACAATAAGAGTTATAAAAACCTTTACTCAAACCACCGTTTATATTCGTTTATATTCATGTAACTCCGCATTTTTTCATTTATACCAACTATTGCCTTTTGTGAAGATGCCGAATATTATTAGTAATACAGTAACACAGACTGTACTTTTCAAACTATTAGGAGCTTCAAATGAAAAAATTCGCCCTCATTGCTTTGACCGCTATGACCTTGCTGTCTGCCTGCAATACCATTTCCGGCATGGGCAAAGATGTCAGCGCCGCCGGTAACGCAGTCAGCGGTTCCGCTGAGTCTGTAAAAAATTACTAATCCAAAATCCAATTTCACGCAGGAATCCATACATGAAGAAATTTGCCCTAATCGCACTGACCGCGATGACCTTGCTCTCTGCCTGCAACACTATTTCAGGCGTAGCTAAAGACGTCAGCGCCGCCGGTACTGCTGTCAGCAATACCGCTGAAAATGTCAAAACCTACTGACTAAACAAAATTTAAACGTAAATGCCCCGGAAATCGGGGCATTTTATAATCCTCGACAAACGAAAAAGTACAGAACATGAAAGCCTTTACCAAAATCACCGCCATCGTCGCCCCGCTCGACCGCAGCAACGTCGATACCGACGCCATCATCCCCAAACAATTTTTAAAATCCATCAAACGAAGCGGCTTCGGTCCCAATGCCTTTGACGAATGGCGTTACCTCGACCACGGCGAACCGGGCATGGACAACAGCAAACGTCCGCTGAACCCCGATTTCTCGCTGAACCAGCCGCGTTACCAAGGCGCGCAAATCCTACTGACGCGCAAAAACTTCGGCTGCGGCTCCTCGCGCGAACACGCCCCTTGGGCATTGGACGACTACGGCTTCCGTGCCGTTATCGCCCCCAGCTTCGCCGACATCTTCTTCAACAACTGCTACAAAAACGGCCTCCTGCCCATTGTGTTGACTGAAGAACAAGTTGACCAGCTTTTCAAAGAAGTTGAAGCCAACGAAGGCTATCAGCTCTCCATCGACCTTGCCGAACAAACCCTGACCACACCAAGCGGCGAAACGTTCAAATTCGACATTACCGAACACCGCAAACACTGCCTCTTAAACGGTTTGGATGAAATCGGCCTGACCCTGCAACACGCCGACGAAATCCGCGATTTCGAAGAAAAACGCCGCCAAAGCCAGCCTTGGCTGTTTAACAGTTGATAAACGATGAGGTCGTCTGAAAACGAGTATAGCGAATTTTCAGACGACCTCTTTTATTAACACACAATCAGATCGTTACTCTTTACCATCATATTTGAAAAACATACCCAACAATTTCACACACACAACACCATGAAAAAAATTATCCTGCTCCCTATACTTTTTATCAGCCTCGCCGCACATGCGGAATTCTCAGAAATTCAAGATCCTGACGGATACAGTAACTTACGCGAACAACCGAACACCCAAAGCCGAATCCTGACCAAAATTCCAAACGGCACTCATGTTTATACCCCCGAGATGGAGGGAAAGCTTCATTTAGAACACGGTTGGCAGATGACCTACGATTTGCGCGGCAAAAAAAGCCTGGATGGCTGGGTGCATACTTCGCGACTGATTCCGTTGTCGCGTTATGAAAGCATCCCCGTTACGGCTACTGCCGACGGTTTTACCTGTCAAAAAAACGGCATGGGCGTGCGCATTAAATCGGAACGTTTCAACTATAAGAAAGAAAAACATCTGTTTACACACGATCAATACGGACTCTCCCATTATCGCGGAAAAGAAATGTTCGGCACTGACGGTACAATTCCATTCAGCCACTATCGTGAAATTGCCTTTTTCCGCAACGGTAAAACACAAATCGCCCCCCGAGCCCAATATGACCACCTGTTCGACCCATATTTTGAAAAGGCAGGCGATAATACGCAACTGAGCCACTGTTACTACCGCGCTAAAGACGACACCCTTTTCTTAACGACCGTCATCGGAGATGGTGCCGCCTATACCGAAGTCTTATTTGTCTTCCGGCAAGGCATCTTGAAGAACGTATTGGCTTCGCTACACCCTGAGGTTTAATTTTCAGACGGCCTTTTCATCTCTTTCTGCAAAACATGATTACCGACATCATCACCAACGCCACCCGCTACGCCGCACTGCACCCCGACTTCGCCGACGCCGTCCGCCTGCTGCAAACGCTGGATTTCGCCGCCCTGCCCGACGGACAAGTGCCGTGCGCAAACCCCAATATCCGCCTCTTTGTCGGCAGCGAACCGATGAGGAGTAAAGCCGAAGCCAAGCCTGAAGCGCATTTGAAACACATCGACATCCAAGTCCCCATCAGCGGGGAAGAAACCTACGGCTGGATAGACAGGGGTCGTCTGAAAAACGGTTTGGGCTACGACGAAAAGCGCGACATCGAATTTTTCGACTGCGAACCGGAAACCTGGCTCACGCTCCAACCGGGCGAGTTTGCCCTCTTCTTTCCCAACGACGCACATGCTCCGCTGGTCGGCGACAGGCCAAACATACGCAAAGCCGTTTTTAAAATCCGTATCGAAGCAGAACGCTACTGATTTCCTTCAATCCTTCGCAACTAATGTAAAACTTGGCTGCCCATCGCATTCCCGACGAATCCGCCTGCATGATTTCCACGCAGCTTTCTCGATGCCGCAATGGTACAATCAGCCTCGTTCAAGCAAACCGACCTGCAAACAGACACAAAAGGTCGTCTGAAAACACCATCCTTACAAATGGAAAACGCTTTGCCGTTTTCAGACGACTTCCCCTTTTCCAAACCCTCATAAGGATTTTGTCATGACCAAACATATCGCCATCCTCCGAGGCGACGGCATCGGCCCCGAAATCGTCGCCGAAACCGTCCGCGTACTCGACAAACTCATCGCCCAAGGCTTGGACGCCAGCTACGAATACGCCCCATTGGGCGGCGAAGCCTACGACGAATACGGCCATCCCTATCCCGAATTCACGCAAAACCTCTGCCGCAAAGCCGATGCCGTCCTGCTCGGCGCGGTCGGCAGCCCGCAATACGACAACCTCGACCGCCCGCTGCGTCCTGAACGCGGCCTATTGGCAATCCGCAAAGACCTGAACCTGTTTGCCAACCTGCGCCCCGCCATCCTCTACCCCGAGCTTGCCAATGCCTCCACGCTCAAACCCGAAATCGTCGCAGGCCTCGACATCCTCATCGTGCGCGAACTCACCGGCGACATCTACTTCGGCGAACCGCGCGGCATCCGTGTTCTGGAAAACGGCGAACGCGAAGGCTACAACACCATGAAATACAGCGAAAGCGAAATCCGCCGCATCGCCCACGTCGCCTTCCAATCCGCCCAAAAACGCAGCAAAAAAGTCTGTTCCGTCGGCAAAGCCAACGTCTTGGAAACCACCGAACTGTGGCGTGAAATCTTTGAAGAAATCGGCAAAGAATACCCCGACGTCGAACTCTCCCACATGTATGTGGACAACGCCGCCATGCAGCTCGTACGCGCGCCCAAACAATTCGACGTCATCGCCACCGGCAACATCTTCGGCGACATCCTCTCCGACGAAGCCTCCATGCTGACTGGCTCCATCGGCATGCTGCCCTCCGCCTCGCTGGACGAAAACGGCAAAGGCCTGTACGAACCGTCACACGGCTCCGCTCCCGACATCGCCGGACAAAACAAAGCCAACCCACTTGCCACCATCCTCTCGCTCGCCATGCTGCTGCGTTACAGCCTGAACGACGAAGCCCGCGCGCAACAAGTTGAAAGCGCCGTCCAAAAAGTGCTGCAACAAGGCTTGCGCACCGGTGATATTTACGAAGAAGGCACAAAACTCGTTTCCTGCTCCGAAATGGGCGACGCAGTACTCGCCGCCTTGTAAAAGGCCGTCTGAAAACGAAAGTACGTTTTAAGCAAAATGCGCGGAAAACTCCGCGCATTTTTTTCAGACGATTTTTATAGCTTTTTGAGGCCTTATCGAGAATAGTGCGGGACAGGTTATATAGTGGATTAAATTTAAATCAGGACAAGGCGACGAAGCCGCAGACAGTACAGATAGTACGGCAAGGTGAGGCAACGCCGTACTGGTTTAAAGTTAATCCACTATAGTCTCATTCCCTCTTCTGCCTCCGCCAGCCTGATAACCCAAAACAAAGCAAAAAACAGTAAAAGGTCGTCTGAAACCCTTTTCAGACGACCTTTGCTATTGAAATATGGCATAATCAAAAACATCAAAATTATCTGACAAGGAATCCCTATCGTGAGTATTTCCCTGCCCCAATACCTGCTTTACCTGCAATATATGCTTGCGGGTGTAGCGATGACTGCCGTTTTCGGCGCGGTGTATCTGCGTATTACGCCTGCGGAAGAGTTGCGGCTGATTAAAAACGGCAACCTTGCCTGCGCCTTGTCGTTCGGCGGCGCGCTGGTCGGATTTTGTCTGACGCTCGCATCCAGCATTGCCCACAGTGTCAGTTTCATCGATTTTATCCTGTGGGGCCTTGCCGCAGCAGTGATTCAGATTTTGGTGTATTTTGCCGCCACGATGATGATTAAAGGCGCAACGGAAGAACTTATCGGCAACAACGTCGCCGTCGGCGCACTCTATGGCGCGGTGTCCGTGTCCATCGGTATCTTGAATGCCGCTTGTTTGACCTGATTTATATAAACAGTTTGCAAAATATACGGCTGGCCGCATTTCCGCCCCGCTCCGTGTTATCCCATTCTTCAAAATAAGGAACTGCAATGTTCAACTTTATCAAGAAACAGTTTATTGACGTCATCCAATGGCCGAATCCCGACGACAGCCTGTTGATGTGGCGTTTCCCGATTGCCGATGAAGAAATCCAAAACGGCGCGAGCCTAACCGTGCGCGAGGCGCAGATGGCGATGTTTGTCGACGAAGGCGTAACCGCCGACGTGTTCGGACCGGGGCGTTACACGCTCAACACGCAAACGCTGCCGCTGCTGACCAACCTGAAAAACTGGGACAAACTCTTTGAATCCCCGTTTAAATCCGATGTTTACTTTTTCAATACCAAACAACAGCTTGCTCGGAAATGGGGTACGTCGCAACCCGTTACCGTGCGCGATGCCGAGTTCGGCGCGGTGCAGTTGCGCTCGTTCGGCATGTACGCCTACCGCATCAGCGATCCGGCAAAATTCTTTAAAGAAGTCAGCGGCGTAGCGGCAGAATACAGCGGCGCGGAGTTGGAAGCCCAGTTGCGCAATATCGCCGTAACCCAACTCGCGGCGGCGTTCGGCAGCTCAGGCATTCCGTTTTTGGACATGGCGGCAAACCAAGTTTTGCTGTCGCAAAAGATCGGCGAATTGCTCGGCGCGGAATTTGCCAAACTCGGCTTGACGCTGGAAAACTTCACCGTCGAAAGCATCACTCTGCCTGCCGCCATCCAAGAAGCCTTGGATAAGAAAATTTCCATGGGCGTCATCGGTGATTTGGGACGCTACACCCAATACCAAACCTCCGAAGCCATCCCGCTCGCCGCGCAAAACGAAGGTGGGCTTGCCGGAATCGGCGCAGGCTTGGGCGTGGGAGCAGGCGTCGGTCAGGCAATGGCAGGCGCGATGGCGGGCATGATGCAGCCCGCGGCGCAACCGGCAGCCCAACCCGCGCAAAGCGTTCAGACGACCTCCGAAGACCCGCAGGCAAAATTGGCGAAACTCAAATCTTTGCTGGACGGCGGTTTGATTTCTCAAGAGGATTACGATAAAGCCAAAGCGGAAGTGTTGAAGCAGTTGATCGGCTGATATTAAGAAGGTCGTCTGAAAACAGATTGCGGGTTTTCAGACGACCTGTTGGTGGTTTTGAAAATTCGTTTTTACATCAAAACTCAGTGTCGTCATTCCCGCGCAGGTGGGAATCCATCGTCAAACTTAAGAAACCCTGATTTGAAAAACCGTTTCTGAATCTCCAAAATGGATTCCTACCTGTGCGGGAATGACGACACGGTAAGTTTTTATTCAAATCCGCGCTGTAAAAAGGTCGTCTGAAGCCTTCCTCTCCACTCGAAAAAGCAAACATGTCAAACACCCCCTTCTTCAAAACCGACTGCCCGAGCTGTGGCGCGCCTGTCGAAGCGCATTCCGCTTCAGCCGTTACGCTGGTGTGCGGCTACTGCAACAGCATGCTGGTGCGGCAGGATGACGGCATCGTCGATTCCGGCCGCGATTCCGCATTGCTGGAAGATTTCAGCCCGCTGCAAATCGGCACAGCCGGCACATTCCTTACGCAACGCTTCACCCTAGTCGGACGGCTTCAGGTGCAATACGACGACGGCGCATGGAACGAATGGTACGCGCTGTTTGACGACGGTAGGACGGGCTGGCTTTCGGAAGCAGGCGATTTGTATGTGATGACCATGCCCGTCGAAACTGACAACCCGCCGCGCTTTGAGGACATTCGGGCGGGATTTAGCGAACTGACTTTCCAAAACAAACGCTATGTCGCCTCAGACGTGCGCCACATCAGCTTGAAACGCGCTGCCGCACAGGGCGAGCTGCCGTTTGTTTTGGACGAAGACCGTCAAAACAAAGTCGCCGACTGGCGTTGCGAAGACCTTTTCATCACGCTCGATTACAGCGACGACACCCCCGAAACCTTCTTCGGCCGCATGGTGAATTTAGATGATTTGAAGCTGGAAAACACCCGCAGCGAAGACGAAATCAAAGAAAGCGCAGGTCGTCTGAAAGGCAGCATCGCCTCTGAGAACTGCCCCAACTGCGGCTCGTCCGTCCACTGGGTCAGCGGCATCACCTCCCATCTCAACTGCCCAAGCTGCGGCAGCGAATTGGCAATCGGCAAAGACAAAGCCGAACTCATTACCGCCAACGCCATGCGCACGGCGCAGCAAAACCTGTTTACCCTGCCCGTCGGCAGACAAGGTCGTCTGAAAAACCGCGAATTTTACGTTATGGGCGCAGTCAGATACGCCGAAACCGACGCACAGGAAACATTCGACAACCTGTTTAACGGCGCCAACCGCGTGCTCACGCCCGAAGGCCAATGGTCGGAATATCTGCTTTACAACCCGACGCAAGGTTTCCTGTGGCTGGTCGAATCCGATGACGGCTGGAGCCTTTCCCAAACCCAAAATACATGGCCGCGCCTCGACCGCAACCGCCAACCGCAAGGCTGCGGCAAACTTTACGACTACGGCGGCAGGGTCGAAGTCGCGGCCGGCGCGTTCTACTGGCGCATCCGAAGGGGCGATTTGAACTATTACAGCGACTACCGCGACGGACAAAACCGCAAACTTTCTGCCGAATTGAACACGCACGAAATAGCATGGAGCAAAAGCGTGCCAATTGATTACAGCGAAGTTGCCGAGGCATTTAGCCTGAGCAGCCGCGCACCGCATTACACCGCAAAAATGGCGGCAGACGGTATTGATAAATCACTGAGAATCGTAATGACCGCCATTTTGGTTGTCGTCAACCTCCCTGCTCTGATAATCAGCGACAATCCTGCCACCCCCTCCATCATCTTCATAGGAGCCTGGTTAATGTGGACTATGGGCAAAAAAGACGAGGACGAGGATTAAACCATGTCGAGAACCACTTACATCATTTTCAGCACCATCATCATCGTCATCTCCATGATCATCAGCTACGGTTCTTCCGATTCCGACGGTTCGCGTATGCACTCCGGCGGCTATTACGGCGGCGGTTATTACGGCGGTAGCGGTTATTCCGGAGGCCATAAATGACCCATATCCCCGGCAACCACGGTCTTTTAGATTTATATGGCTGTGATGAAGCTGTCTTGAAAGACGAAGGTCGTCTGAAAAACGCCCTCAAAACCGCCGCCCAAGCCGCAGAAGCCACCGTTCTCGCCGAACGTTTCCACACCTTCGGCGGCGCAGGCGGCATTACCGGCATCTTACTGCTCGCCGAATCCCACATCAGCATCCACACTTGGCCGGAACACCGCTTCGCCGCCATAGACGCATTTATCTGCGGCGGCATGAAGTTGGAAAGAGTGAAGGAAATATTGTGCAGGGAATTGGCGGCGGAACAGGCCGTTTGGACGATTGCGCAACGTGGCGAAGGAATATTGGACGATATAGAGCCGCCAATAGAATAATAAAACCTGTAATGGTCGTCTGAAACCGTCTTAATTTTTTCAGACGACCTATCAGAACCCTAAACCAACATCCAACCCCATGCCGACACGCCGTCAATTCCTCAGTTACACCGCCGCGCTTGCCGCCGCGTCATCTTTTTCTTGGCTGACTTATAACCGCCTCAACCGCAAACCGCCGGTTTCCGTCAACCGCGTCGGGCTGCCGTTGGGGCATTTGTTGCGCGACGGGAAATTGCTCAGCCCGCCGAGCCGCCGTTACGAATGCAATACGCTGATACTCGGCGGCGGTGCGGCGGGGTTGGGGGCGTTGTGGTATTTGGCAAAACACGGTCATCGTGATGTATTGTTGGCGGAAGGGTTCGAGCGCAACGGCAACAATGCCGCCTACGCCGCTTCAGACGGCCTGAAAGCACCGAGCGGCGCGCATTATCTTGCCTTACCGTCAAAAGAGAGCGCGTATGTGCGCGAGATGCTGGCGGATTTTGGTATCTTGCAATCGGACGGCAGTTTCAGGGAAACCGATTTGGTTTACGCGCCCGAGTCGCGCCTTTTGTATCAGGATAAATGGCATGAACACCTGTTGCCGAAGGAAGATGCGGATTCCAAACGTTTTTTTGATTTAATCGGTCGTCTGAAACAGGCTTACGGCAGCGACGGCAAAAAGATTTTCGCCATTCCGATAGCCCTGTCATCGGCAGACGAAACGTGGCGCAAACTTGATAAGTTGACGTTCAAACAATGGCTTGTGCGAGAGGGCTACACCTCGCCCGAACTTTTGTGGTATCTCGATTACTGCTGCCGCGACGATTACGGGCAGGGCATAGCGCAAGTATCCGCCTTTGCCGGACTGCATTACTTCGCCGCCCGCAACAGCGCGGAAACCGTCCTCACTTGGCCCGAAGGTTTGGCGCGCCTTTCCGAAAACCTGCGCCGCCATGCCGGTTTGCAGGAAGGTTGGCAATGGTCGTCTGAAAACCGCATCCGCCTCGAAAAATCCGCTTCTGTCAACGCATCCGCCGTCAAAATCAAACCGCTTTCAGACGACCGTATCGAAGTTTGGCTGCGCGACAATTCAAGCGGCGAAACCGTCGCCCTGACCGCGCAACACGTTATCTCCGCCATGCCGCTGATGGTCGCCGCCCGCATCATCAAAAATCCCGCACAATACGGTTTGAACATTCCCGAATACGCCCCGTGGTTGGTCGCCAATTTCGAGCTGCACAGTTTCCCTAAAGAAAAAAACAACAGCGAAACTGCGTGGGATAACGTCATCTACGGCAGCCAGGGGCTCGGCTATGTCGTCGCCACCAACCAGCTCATCCGCGTCGCCCGCCCCGAGCGCACAATCTTCACCGCCTATGCCGCGTTAAACCACGACACCCCGCAAACCGTCCGCCGCCAACTGCTCGAAGCCTCCGACGAAGAACTGCGCGACTTGGCCGCCAAAGACTTGATCGCCGCCTACGGAGAGGGCTTCTGGCAACACGTTTCACACGTCGATGTTACGGTGCGCGGACACGGCATGAGTGTGCCGAAAGTCGGTTATCTGAACGATGAATCTTTGTTAAAAATCAGAAACCGAGCGTCAGGCCTGCTGTTTGCCCACAGCGATTTGAGCGGCTATTCGGTATTCGAAGAAGCTTTGTATTGGGGCGCGGAAGCGGCGCGGAAGGTGTTGGAACAGGGCTGACTGCCGCAAAAAAGGTCGTCTGAAAAAACAAAGACAAAAGGTTTGAAATCCAATTCAGGAAGCCCAATAGCCCTTTCAACCCGTTTTCACTATAATCCCCATTTCCCCACCCCACTCCCTCGCCATGCCTAAAGCTACTTTCTACACCCACGCCGCCGACCCCGCCGCCTTCGCCTGCCGCCTGATTGCGCGCGCCATACGCGACGGCGGACAGATATTGGTGTGGTCAGATTCTGCCGAGACCATCCGCCGCCTTGACCGCGACCTTTGGCAGCAAATCCCTGAAAGTTTCATTCCGCACGAAATTTGGCAACCCGACCAACCCATGTCGTCTGAAACACCCGTATGGCTCGCGTTCGGCGATACTTTGCCCACCGTACTTGAAAACGCCACCGTCCTCAACCTCTCGCCCGACTTTTGGAACGAAGCCCCTGTCATCCCCGCCCGCGTACTCGAAATCGTAGGCAGCAGTTTAGAAGAACTCGCCGACGCACGCGAACGCTTCAGCGCATACAGAAAAAGCGGCTTTACCATCGAACACCACAATATGACCGGAAAAGCCTGAAAGCGAAGGTCGTCTGAAAACAGCTTTACAATCCAAGCCAAAAATTTAAACAGCTTTGATTCCTTTTGAATCAAACTGGGCTATAATCCCGACTTTCTTTTACTGACCTTTAAAAGACGAAAACACCATGAACAAAACTTTCAAATTCAGCGCATTGGCAATCACCGCCGCATTGGCACTGACCGCCTGCGACAAAAAAGACACTAATACACCTGCGGCTGCCTCTGCTCCCGCATCCGCAGCTTCTGCCGCAACAGACGCATCTTCTATCGGCACACCAGCCCAACAAGCCAGCTACGCAATGGGTATGGACATCGGCAGATCTTTAAAACAAATGAAAGATCAAGGTGCGGAAATTGATATGAAAGTCTTCATCGAAGCCATGCAGGCTTCTTATGAAGGCAAAGAAAACAAAATGACCGAAGCCCAGGCGCAGGAAGTCATGATGAAATTCCTGACCGAACAACAAACCAAAGCCGCAGAAAAACTTCAAGCTGACGCCAAAGCCAACTTGGAGAAAGGCGAAGCGTTCCTTAAAGAAAATGCAACTAAAGAAGGCGTGAAAACCACCGCCTCCGGCCTGCAATACAAAATCACCAAAGAAGGTGAAGGCAAACAGCCTACCAAAGACGACATCGTCGTTGTCGAATACGAAGGCCGCCTGATTGACGGTACCGTCTTCGACAGCAGCAAAGCCAGCGGCAGCCCTGCCACCTTCCCCGTCAGCCAAGTCATCCCCGGCTGGACTGAAGGCATCCAGCTCCTGAAAGAAGGCGGCGAAGCCACATTCTATATCCCGTCCAAACTTGCCTACCGCGATCAGGCAGTTCCCGGTGGTAAAATCGGTCCGAATTCCACTTTGGTATTCGACGTGAAGCTGGTTAAAATCGGCAAACCCGAAGACTTCCAGCCTGCCCCCGGTCAAGTTGATATCAAAAAAGTCCAATAAGCCCGCGCTTTAACCCAATGCCCGAACCTAATCCGTTTCGGGCATTTTTCATTACAAATCCCCCCCAACTCCCAACTGCCGTTATCTGTTTTCAGGCAGCAATGGTACGGTTTATCCGTTTCAGACGACCTTTGCAAATCCGATTCCCATCCGTATCACGCATAGCATTCCGATTTTATTTTGCTATACAATGACTGCCTGAAAAAAATCGAAAGCCCGACACCATGAAAAACATCGTTATCCTCATCTCCGGCCGCGGCAGCAATATGCAGGCCATCGTCAATGCCACCATTCCAGACGCCCGCATCGCCGCCGTCCTCAGCAACAGCGCAACTGCCGCCGGACTGGCTTGGGCAGTCGAGCGCGGCATCGCCACCGACAGCCTCAACCACAAAGATTTCCCCAGCCGCCTCGCTTTTGACCAAGCCATGATGGAGAGAATCGATGCCTACCAACCCGATTTGGTGGTCCTTGCAGGCTTTATGCGCATCCTCACACCCGAATTCTGCGCCCATTACCAAAACCGCTTAATCAACATCCACCCTTCCATCCTCCCCGCATTCACCGGCCTGCACACCCACGAACGCGCCCTCGAAGCAGGCTGTCGCGTTGCCGGCTGTACCATCCACTTCGTGACCCCCGAGCTGGACTGCGGTCCGATTATCTCGCAAGGCATCGTGCCGATACTTGATGGCGACACGCCCGACGACGTTGCCGCCCGCGTCCTTACCGTCGAACACCGCCTATTCCCGCAAGCCGTTGCCGATTTCGTCGCAGGTCGTCTGAAAATCGAAGGCAACCGCGTGTTCAATTCAGAACGCAACGCCGAAGGACAAACCCTGCTCGCGTAATCCCCGCCTAAGCAGCAGTACCACATAAGGAAAAACCATGAGCCAAAACCAGTTGACCCTTTTGGATATCATTTCCGAATCCGACTACCGTCAACGCCAAAGCAAAGCCATCGATTTATTCAACCAAAGCCTCAAAAACGACCCCGAAACAACGTTGGCATTGTGCAATTTTGTTGTCGGCGACGTACTCAGCAACCAATCCTTTTCTCCCGGTTTCAAGCTGCACTGCCTAAACTGGCTGATCGACCATCACTTGGACCGCTGTGACGAAAGCTACGAGCAGCATCCTGAAGACGACGGCTTTCCCGAAGGCTTCTACGATTTAATCGATTGCCAGTGGAAATTCAAATGGATCATTCCCACTCTTGCCCGCGACCTCTTTCTCGACAAAAAGGAAATCGAGGAAGCGAACGAAACAATGCGCTACCACTATGAAAACATGCGGTTTAGTCTTTCATCATTTTATAAAACCCTGATGCTGCAAAACATCCTGACCGGAGACCACACCGCCGCCAAAGAAAATTTCCAAAAATGGCAGCAAACCGCGACAGACGAATTTTCCGACTGTCCCGCGTGCGAACAGACCGAACAAGTCAACTTCTACCATTTCATCGGACAGTATCAAAAAGCCATCGACGCCGCCCAACCCATCTTAACGGGCGAAATGACCTGTGCCGAAGTGCCGCATATTACCTACCATCCCGCCATCGACAGCATGATACGGCTGGGCAAATATCCCGAAGCAGAGCGTCTTTTGGATGAAGCCATAGACAAAATCAACGCCGAAGAAGACGAAATTTTCGTCCGCCTTATTCCCCTCTTCTCCCAACTGTCTTACAAACTCGGACAGTCGCAACGCGCCCTCGACTTGATGAACCGGCACGGCAACGCCATTATTCAACATGCCCAAAACGACAATATGCTCTATTTGGACTACCTCATCGCACTCTACCCCTTTGACGAAGATGCGGCGCAACATGCCCGCGAGCTTGCCGCCGACTTCGACAAACGCAACGGCAACAGCCATTACCAAAGCCAGATAGAATTTATGTTCGGTTCGGGCAATCTCCAATAAACCAAGCTGTAGAAACCAGTAGCGTTGTTTACAGTATTTCCAGGAGAATACTGAAACATGAACATGCACAAAAACACCCGCCTCACCCCGCACCACCGACAAGCCATTTGGCTGGCCTACACGCAGGGGAAGGAAAGCGTCACCTCCCTGGCACGCCGCTACCAAGTCAGCCGCGTCACCATTTACCGCGCACTTAAAGCCGCAAGAGGCAGACTGCTCAAACCGCAAACCAGTACCAACAACCGTTTCAAACAGGCAAAGTACGGAATGAAACGCCTGGCCAAGGTAGAACGCAGCATTCAGGAAAAACTCAAAAAGCAGGCCAAACGCTACAATAAATCCTACCCCGGAGAGCTGGTGCATCTCGACACCAAACGGCTGCCGCTGCTCAAAGGGCAGAAAGCCACCGATAAGCGGGATTACCTGTTTGTCGCCATCGACGATTTCTCAAGGGAGCTATACGCCGCCATTTTGCCGGACAAAACCGCAGACAGCGCCGCCAAGTTTCTGACCGAACACCTGATTGATCCCTGCCCATACCTGATTGAGTGCGTTTACTCCGACAACGGTACGGAATACAAAGGCTCGGCCAACCATGCTTTCGGTGTAGCCTGTTACGAGAACGGGATTGGTCAAAAGTTTACCTGGGTTGCCCGTCCGCAGACCAACGGTAAGGCGGAGCGGGTTATCCGTACCCTGATGGAGATGTGGCATGAGAAACAGTCGTTTGAGAGTCCGGAACATCGGCAAAAGGAGTTGTGCCGCTTTGTTAATTTTTATAACACTGTGAAGCCACACCGCAGTTTGAACGGCGATACGCCGTTTGAGGTCTTACAGGCTTATTTTTCTCAACCTGTTGTGTAAACAACGCGACAATTTTCTACAACCAAGCTCGTCTGAAACCCTTTCAGACGACCCAAAACAGGAGGAAATATCATGAAAACACCCACCCTGCTAATCGCCGCCGCCCTCTCCCTAAGCGCCGCAAACGCCTATGCCGCAGGACTACCCCAATCAGCCACCCTGAAATACTCCGGCAGCTACGGCATACCCGCCAGCATGACCTTCACACGCAGCGGCAACCAATACACCATCGTTTCCAGAATCAAAGTCCCGCTCTACCACATCCGTTTCGAATCCGGCGGCAGCATCAGCGGCAACACCATCCGCCCGAGTTACTATAAAGATGTCCGCGACGGCAAAACCTATGCCGAAGCCAAATTCCGAGGCAATCAGGTTACCTACGGTAAAACAGGCGAGCTGCAAACCGAAACCGTCGGCGGCAACATCAGCGATTTATTCACGCTGGCATGGCAGCTTGCCGCCAACGATGCGAAACTGCCCGCCCGCCTGAGCATCACCAACGGCAAAAAAATCTATCCCGTCAGCGGTATGAGCAAAATCGGCAGCGGCAGCTATACCCTGAACGGCAAAGCCATACCCGTCGAAAAATACCGCGTACAACGCGGCGACGACACTGTAACCTATTCCTTCGCCACCTCCTTGGGCAACATCCCCGCCCAAATCAGCTATACCGACGACGGCAAAACCTACGATTTGAAACTGACTTCCGTCAGCATCAACGGCAAACCTGTCAAACCCTGAAATCCCTAACTAAAAAGGTCGTCTGAAACCATTTTCAGACGACCTTTCTTCTTTCAAAACCCTATTTGAACCACGACTTAATCCGTGCAAACAAAGACATACTCTGTTTCTCAAAATTCTCCGCCTGTGCGGGCACGGGCAGCGTATTGCGGATGACTTTCATACCGGCAAACGTTTGGGCGACGGGCATGATTTCGATGGAATTGACGTTCATGTGCGCCGGACGCTGATAAAGCCACAAAGCCGTATCCGCAATGTCTTGCGGCTGGATGGACTCGACGTTCTCATAAACCTTTTCCGCCCGCTCGTCATCGCCCTTAAATCGGACGTTGGAAAACTCGGTACCGCCGCACAAACCCGGCTCGATGTTGGTGACACGGATGTTTTTATCCGCCAATTCCGCGCGCAGGTTCATGCTGAACTGGCGCACAAACGCCTTGGTCGCGCCGTACACGTTGCTGCCCTCGTAGGCATAGCTGCCGGCAATCGAACCCAGATTCATGATATAGCCTTGTTTGCGCTCCGCCATTTGTGGCAGGATTTGGCGCGTTAGGAAAGTCAGACCGATAATGTTCGTTTGAATCATGGTTTCCCAATCGCCGAAATCTGCTTTGTCCGCCGTTTCCAAACCCAACGCTAATCCGGCGTTGTTGATCAGGCAATCGATTTCGGCAAAATTTTCAGGCAGGCTGTCGAGCGCGTTGCGTATCGACTCGGTACGCGAAACGTCCATTTCCAAAGGATAAAACCGCTCGCCCAATTCGGCCGCCAATGCCTGCAGTTTCTCGCCGCGCCGCGCCGCGCCGATAACGGAATAACCGGCCTGTACAAACGTGCGGCACATCGCCTCACCGAAACCTGCCGACGCGCCGGTAACCAAAATCGCCATAACTATTTCCTTTCTTTTCTCGTTTTGTAAACCCATTTCAGGTATGATTACGACTTTTCAGACGACCTCTTCGGACGTCGTCTGAAAAATATGAATAACAAAATACTATCACAGGACACAAAAGCCATGAATACCAAACTCTTCTCAGCAGCCCTGCTCGCTGCCCTGACCCTTGCCGCCTGCGGTGGCGGCGCACCCGCGCAACCCAAAGGCCCGATCTCCGAAGACCGTACCACTGCGTTCAAAGCCATGATGCCCGAATTCTCCAGCATGGGCAAAATGGTAAAAGGCGAAGAGCCTTACGACGTAGAGAAATTCAAGCAGGCTGCGGCAACTTTTGCCGAAAGCAGCAAAAAACCTTTCACCTTCTTCCAATCTGACGACAAAGGCAACGGCCGCGCCCTGCCTGCGGTTTGGTCTGATGCGGCCAAATTCAAAGCCGAAGAAGACAAATTCGCCGCAGCCGTTGAAAAACTGAACGCCACCGCGCAAACCGGCAAGCTGGAAGAAATCAAAGCCGCTTACGGCGAAACCGGCGCAAGCTGCAAATCCTGCCACGACACCTTCCGCGCTCCGGAAGAATAAGCCGCTGTGCAGAAACACAAAAAGGTCGTCTGAAATCCGGTTTCAGACGACCTTTTGAGTTTCGATGAACAGGAAAAAAGTCATATCCGAACATTGCGGACAAGTATCCCAAACCGGCTTTTTGTATCGCTGTCATTTCCTTTTTCGCGCAGACGCAAGCTGATATGACGGCATCTATTCCCGATAAGGCGCGCTTATCCCGATTTTTGCGCTTTGGCGCGGCGCACGGTAATGCTTTCACCCCCGATACCCCAGTTATCCATGTCCACTTCATCAATGACGACGACCGTGGTCTGCGGATTTTTATTCAACACACGGGCAAGCAGCTCGGTAACACCGCGGATAAGCTCGGCTTTCTGTTCGGCACTCGGAGCCTCGCTGCCGCCCGTTACCTTGATATTGACGTAAGGCATCATTGTCCTTTCTGAAAATGTAGTAAATTCAAATAAACCGATTCATACCGTCCTTTGTGCTCCCGCCTGTGCAGGAAGAGAAATATAGTGGATTAAATTTAAACCAGTACGGCGTTGCCTCGCCTTGCCGTACTACCTGTACTGTCTGCGGCTTCGTCGCCTTGTCCTGATTTAAATTTAATCCACTATAACGGCTTAGAAACGTCCTGTTTTTATTTTATTCCGCCTTAGGCGATGGGTTTAAAGGTCGTCTGAAAACTTTCAGACGACCTCATCATTATCAGGCATTCATCTTGTCTTCAAACGCCGCCAAAATCCGCACGACTTCTTCCGCGTCTTTGACCGCCCTTACCGCGTCAAACAATTCCTGCGCTTCTCCAAATTCTTTCTTCATCATGCCCAGCCATTGTTTCAGGCGGGCGACGGGGTATTTGTTGTTCGCTTCTTTGGCGAGACACAAATGGAAAAATTGGTTTATCCACACCGAAACTTCGGCGAAATCGGTATCGCGGACGGTTTCGCCGTTTTCGTATTGTTTAATTTGGCGCGCCAAATCGGGGCGGATGACGGCGCCGCGGCCGAGCATGACGCTGTTGCAGCCCGTCATCTCTTTAATACCGATATAGTCTTTGAGGCTGAACACGTCGCCGTTGGCGGTTACGGGGATGGCGACGTGTTCGCGGATTTTGCGTATCCATTCCCAATGCGCGGGTGGTTCGTAGCCTTCGACTTTGGTGCGCGCGTGTACGGTCAGGGCGCAGGCCCCGCCTTCGGCGATGGCGGCGGCACATTCGAGCGCGAGGCTTTTGTCTTCGTAACCGAGCCGCATTTTGCCGGTAAGCGGGATGTGTTCGGGCAGGCGTTGGCGCAAGGTTTTGACGATATGGTGGATGAGGTCGGGCTCTTTGAGCAGGACGGCGCCGCCTTTGTGTTTGTTGACCGTGGGGGCGGGACAGCCGAAATTGAGGTCGATTTTGTCCGCGCCGAAGCGGACGGCTTCCAAGGCGTTGACTGCCATATTGTCGGCATCGCTGCCCAAAAGCTGGACGGTACAGGGCGTGCCGGCGGGGGTCTTGTTGCCGTTGGCGATTTCGGGGGCGTATTTGAGCCAGGTGGAACGGGAATGGACAGTGTGGGTAATGCGGACGAACTCGCTGACGCATTCGTCGTAGCCGCCGATACGGGTCAGCAAATCGCGCATCACATCGTCCACCAGCCCCTGCATGGGCGCAAGGATAAGCTGCATATCGGAGGAGGTCGTCTGAAAAAAGGAAATGCGTATTGTAGCGGTATATCGGTTAAAATACACGCTTTCCACATAGACGGCGCAAGCGATGGCGATGAACGAAAAAATCCGTTTGATTATCGATACCGACCCCGGTCAGGACGATGCTGCGGCCATTTTGGCGGCACACGGTCTGGCACGGCGCGGCTTGGTCGATTTTTTGGGCATGACCGTCGTCGCCGGCAATGTCGGCATAGATTTAGCGGCAAAAAACGCGCGCATCGTCTGCGATTGGGCGGGCGAGAAAGATTTCCCCGTTTACGCCGGTGCAGTCAAACCTTTATTGCGCGAGCTGGAGACGGCGGAAGCGGTACACGGCAAAACGGGCTTGGACGGTACGGCGTTGCACGAGCCGCGCTGTCCTTTGCAAAAGCAGCACGCGGTTGCATATTTGGTGGAAACTTTGAGCCGCGCCGAAGACGCTTCGATGACTTTGTGCCCGATAGGTCCGCTGACCAATATCGCGCTGGCGTTGAGCATCGCGCCGGAAGCCGTCCGCGCCATCAAACGCATTGTCTTGATGGGCGGCAATTATTTTGAAGCGGGCAACATGACGCCTGCCGCCGAATTCAATTTCTTCACCGACCCGCACGCGGCGCAAATCGTGCTGCAAAGCGGTGCACCGATTACGGTTTTGCCGCTGGACGTTACCCACAAGGCGCAAATCACTTCCGAACGCATGAACCGCTTACGTCGTCTGAAAAACTCCAACGGCAGCCGTTTGGCGGATATTTTGCAAAGTTACGAACGTTTCGACATTCAGCAGTTTGGCTTGGAAGGCGGCCCGCTGCACGACCCTTGCGCCGTCATCTGCGCCGTGTTCCCCGAATTGTTTTCAGGCAGGATGTGCCGTGTGGATGTGGAGACGCAAAGCGGACTGTCCACCGGCGCGTGCGCCGTCGATTGGCACGGCACGACCGGCAAAGCGCCCAATGCGCTTTGGATAACCGAAGTCGATGCCGACCGTATGTTTGAAGAACTGACCGCCGCCATTGCCGAACTGCCTTGATTTCCCGATTTTGATTTTTCAGACGCCCCTTTTCAGACGACCTCATCATGAACCCGAAAATTCCCGCCACAGCAGCCATGTTGGTCAAAAACTCGGAACGCTATCTGCACGAAGTTTTGACCGCGCTTCAAGACTTCGACGAAGTATTGCTGCTCGACAACGGCTCGACCGACCGTACCTTTGAAATCGCCGAACGCTTCACCAACGTCAGTTATTACAAATACGACTTCATCGGCTTCGGCCCAATGAAAAACCTTGCCGCCCGCCTCGCGCAAAACAATTGGATATTCAGCATAGACAGCGACGAAGTGGCAGATAGCGAACTGATTGCCGCCATCCGCAAAGCCGTGGCGGAAAACAAAGAACAAAACATCTTCTCGCTCTCGCGCCTAAACCACTACAACGGCCGCCTGATCAAAGCCTGCGGCTGGTATCCCGACATTATCCCGCGCCTTTACCACCGCCGTTTTACCCGTTTTTCCGACCGTCAGGTACATGAATCGCTGATTTTGCCGCCCGATGCAAACGTCCGTCCGCTCGAAGGTCGTCTGAAACACTATTCCTTCGAAAACGCCGAAGGGCTGATTCAAAAAATGCAGCAATACAGCTCGCTCTACGCCGAAGAAAACCGCTACAAAAAAGACAGCTCGCCCTTCAAAGCCCTGTTGCACGGCAGCGTATCGTTTGTCAAAAACTACCTGCTCAAACGCGGTTTCGCCTACGGCGCGGACGGCTTGACCATTTCCATCGCCAATGCCCAAGGTTCGTACTACAAATATGTCAAACTTTACGAGCGCAACCGCAATATCAGCGTCGCCCTGATTGTAACCACCTACAACCGTCCCGACGCGCTGGAGCTGGTTTTAAAATCCGCACTCGCTCAAACCCGCCTGCCCGACGAAATCATCGTCGCGGACGACGGTTCGCGCCAAGACACCGCCGAAGTCGTCGAGTTCATCCGCAGCCACACCGACATCCCCGTCAAACATTCTTGGCGGCCGGACGACGGCTTCCGCGCCGCCGAATCACGCAACCGCGCGCTAGCGCAGGCAAAAAGCGACTACATCATCCTTATCGACGGCGACATGATACTCGACCCGTCCTTCATCGCCGACCATCTCAAGCTCGCACGCAAAGGCAGGCTGATACAGGGTTCGCGCGTCATCCTGACCCAAAGCCGCACCCAGGAAATTTTAGATTCCGGCGAATTGCCCGATTTGTCCGCGTTCAGCCAAGGCATAGAAAAACGCCTCTCCGCCCTGCGCTGCCGCAGCCTGTCCGCCCTGATCGGCAGACAAAGCAGCCGCAAACACAAAGGCATCAAAACCTGCAATATGGGCTTTTTCCGCAGCGATGCGCTGGCCGTCAACGGCTTCGACAACCGCTTTGTCGGCTGGGGACGCGAAGACAGCGAGTTCGTCGCCCGCCTCTTCCATAACGGCATGAAACGCCATAACCTCAAATTTGCCGGCATCGCCTACCACCTCTGGCACCACGAAGCCGAACGCGACGCCCTGCCGCAAAACGACGCCCTGCTCAAAGCCACGCTGTCCGAACAAAAAATCCGCTGCGAAGACGGCATGGACGAGTTCATAAAATAAACCGTTTTGCGCTTGTCCCCCTCAAACGTCGTCTGAAACCTTTCAGACGACGTTTTACCTTCAAGCAGCCGTTCAACCATCAAATCTTTACTGAAACCAAACACTTGCAGTGTTATACTATTAATACAACGACAAACTACTCACACACTACGGTTACACATCATGTCCCCCCGCCCGATTACCATCACCTCATACAACATGCACAAAGGCATGTCCGCGCTCAACCGCAAAGTCCAAGTGGACAGCATGGCGGAAGAGCTTCGCGGCATAGGCTCGGATGTCCTGTTTTTGCAGGAAGTGCAAGGTCAACACCTGACCCGCAGCAGCAGGCTGCCCGATTTTCCCGAAAAACCGCATTACGATATCCTCGGCGACCACCTCTCCTACAACCGCAGCTACGGCAAAAACGCCGTTTACCCGCAGCGCCACCACGGCAACGCCATCCTCAGCCGCCTGCCGCTGGAAACCCGCCACAACCTCAACATCAGCGTCAACAAACTCGAACAGCGCGGCGTACTCCATTGCGAAGTCCTGCCAGAAGGCTGGGAAACCCCGCTCGTCTGCCTCTGCGCCCACCTCAACCTGCGCGAACCCGACCGCGCCAAACAATACCGCGCCATCTTCGAATACGTCGTGCATCACATCGACCCGCAAAGTCCGCTGATTCTCGCCGGCGATTTCAACGACTGGCGGCAAAAATCCGCCCTGTCCTTAGGCAACGCCTTGAACTTGAACGAAGTATTCGTGGACAGCAACGGCAAACGCCCCAAAACCTTCCCCGCCCGCCTGCCCGTCCTCAGCCTCGACCGCGTCTATACCCGCAACTTGGAAGTCTTAGACTCCCAAATCCACAACGGCAAAAACTGGCAGCGCCTCTCCGACCACTTGCCCTTGAGCGTCAAAGTCAGACCCAAACTGCCTTGACCGTACCCATGCCAAAGGTCGTCTGAAAACCTGAAATCGGGATTTTCAGACGACCTTCCATATCCACGTTCCTGCCCGCCACACCGTATGAGGTTCAAATACAGGATACTTATAACATCATTCACATTCCTACTTGAATTTGCTGCAAAACGATAGAAGAATCTCTTTTATTTTCAAACCCTTTATTCCCCTATACTTCGTTTCCCGATAAAATACGCCTTTTCGATTTTGACTCTATCCGCCATGCTGACCGACCTTCAAGCCATCAACCGCCTGCTGCCGCAAACTCAGTGCCGAGAATGCGGCTATCAAGGCTGCCTGCCTTATGCACAAGCTTTGTTGCACGAGGATGCGCCTGTTAATCTGTGCGCACCCGGAGGAGAGGCGGTGATGGTCGATATTGCTGCCTTATTAGGCAAGCCGCGCGTTGCGCCGGTCAAAACGCAGCCCAAAGCCGTCGCCTTGATAGACGAAGCCGCCTGTATCGGCTGTACCGCCTGCATCCGCGCTTGCCCTGTCGATGCGATTATGGGGGCAAGCAAGTTTATGCACACTGTCATCAGCGACGAATGCACAGGCTGCGGACTCTGCCTCCCGCCTTGTCCGGTGGACTGTATCGACATGATACCTTCCGAACAGGAATACCTCCCCGCCGCGCGAAGCCTGAGCCGTTCTTCCGAAGCGCGTTTCGCCGCCGCCGAATACGCGCAAAGCCGCTTTGATTGGCACACCGAACGCAAAGCGCGCGACGAGGCGGAACGCAAAGCCATGCTTGCCGAGCGCGAAGCCGCTGTTAAAGCCAAGCAGGCGCAAATTCAAGCCGAAACCAAAGCTGCGTCCAAACCTACTTTCAATCCTATGGATTTGATTGCCAAAGCCATGGCGAAAGCACAATCCCAACAAGACAAGCTGGTTGCATCCGACAACCGTGAAGCATTCAAAAACCGGCAAATCGAAGAAGCCAAAGAGCGCGCCGAATTGCGCCGTGCCCAACGCGATGTCAAATATGGCAACGAAGAAGAAAAAGCTGCTGCGCTTGCCTACCTGCGCCGTTATAAAGCGGAGCAGGAAGCAGCCAAAGAAATACGGTGATTTGGGTGGAGAAACTTTAAAGGTCGTCTGAAATAGGTTTTCAGACGACCTTATATAGTGGATTAAATTTAAATCAGGACAAGGCGACGAAGCCGCAGACAGTACAGATAGTACGGCAAGGCGAGGCGAGGCAACGCCGTACTGGTTTAAAGTTAATCCACTATAAAAAAGATTCCGTCATTCCGGTGCAAATGAAAATCCTTATTTAATAATCGGAAATTTCCAAATACACCATTCCTACTGAGAATATTGAGAAAAACAAGCTTCCGCTTCAACAAAAAGAAGGTCGTCTGAAAACGCAATATAGACAATCCCAGCATTTTCAGACGACCTTTTTCAATCCTTCCTTATTTCTGCCAATACGTTTTCACGTTCACAAATTCATACAACCCGAATTCAGACAATTCCCGTCCGTAACCTGAGGCTTTGACGCCGCCAAAGGGAAGGCGCAGGTCACTGCTGGTATGGCGGTTGATAAACACCGAGCCTGCTTGGATTTTTTCGGCAAACGCCCAAGCGCGGCGGGTATCGGCGGTATAAATACTGGCGCCCAATCCGTAGGGCGTATCGTTGGCAAGGGCGACGGCGTGTTCCTCGTCCTTCGCCCGCAAAATCATGGCAACCGGCCCGAAAACCTCTTCATTCCAAACGCGGCAGTCGGGATTCACTTTGTCCAACACGGTGGCGGGGTAAAACCAGCCCGTTCCTTCGGGAATGAAACCGCCCGTCAAAACCTCTGCGCCGTTTGCGACTGCATCCTGTACCTGAGCGTGTACGTTTGCGCGCAAGTCTTCGCGGTGCAGCGGGGCGAGTGTGGTCGCAGGGTCTTTGGGATTGCCCGTTTGCAATTTGGCGCATTCAGCAAGAAACAAGGGGATGAAGCGGTCTGCGACGGCTTCGGTAACGACGATTCGTTTGGCTGCGTTGCAAGACTGACCGGCGTCGCGGAAACGCGAATAACAGGCTTCGACGGCGGCGCGTTCGAGATCCGCATCAGGCATGACAATGAAAGGGTTACTGCCACCGAGTTCGAGGACGGTTTTCTTGAGGTGCATTCCCGCATGGGCGGCGAGCAGGCGGCCGGTCCGCGTCGAGCCGGTAAACGCCATCGCATCGGTGTCTTCAATGGCTTTCAACGCATCGTCGTTGTTCAACCATGCGCCAATCAACGGGAGGTCGTCTGAAACCAGTTCCAGCAGCGCAGCGCTGACCCTTGCAACGCTGGGCGCGGGTTTGACGGCACAAGCGTTTCCCGCGCACAGGGCAGGAATGGCAAAACGCAAAACCTGCCAGACAGGATAGTTCCACGGCATGACGGCAAGCACAACACCCAACGGCTCAAAACGCACCTGACTGAGGCTCGCCTGCGTAGCAATGGTCTTATGCGCCAGCAACTCGGGGGCAAGGCGGACGTAATATCGGATGAGCTCGACCGATTTATCCAGTTCGGCACGGCATTCATGCAGGCAGCGTCCGACTTCTTCGCAAACCATCTCCGCAAGCCGCTCCTTGTTTTGCGCCAAACGCTCGGCAAAGGCTTGCAGCAAAGCAGTCCGCCCGGTAACGCCCAACCGCGCAAACGCCTGCTGGCGCAACTTCAACGCTGCCAATTCTTGTGCAAACTCTGCATAACCCTGCGCAGGACGGCGGCAAAGGGTTTCGCCGGTATAGGCGTTGATGCTGTGAAACATGGTTCGGCTCCTTTGTATGTCGGTTTTATTTTAGGTCGTCTGAAAATTAAGACGTTCTTTCAGACGATGTTTGTTCATCAAAGATGGCGCGATTATATAGCAAACTCGGATAGAACATCTCCACACAGTCCTTTCCGGACAGACAACCCAGACTAAAAGGAATTTATGTCATTCGCCAATAACGCTTAAATTTTGCCATTCCCATCCCCTGATTTTGTAGAAACTGCTGAATTTATCGAGGAATCAGCCGTCTTGTTCTCACCACCCAAATGCCGCACCTTCTGAATAACGCGCCTTGATCAAATCCTTTTAATGAAAAAGAAAAGAGAAAGTAATAAAAAGAATACTGCCAACTTTAAACAAAATACTGAGTTAGAAGCTAATATTGCAAGTAAATTCACATCCTTCGTTATTTTTTTGTTTGAATAAAATATATCATTTTTGTAATACGAAACTAAAACGCCATTTAAAAAGTTTGTTTCATTGGGGTTTAATAATAATATTTTTGCATTTGTTATAGGGAATCTTTTATTTATATTTTCCATTTTACATAAATCATCAAGTCCGTAACAAGATAGCCAGTATGATCTTAATCCTGTTTCAAGCTTAATCTTTCTTTCTCCTCTATTAGGGGAGGAAATCAGCATTGTTGCCTCATTGAAGGATTGCTCCTCACCTTTAAAATCCAAGCCATAGGGAGCAATAAAAATAAATGCTAGAAGAATGCAAAATAACGAAAAAAATAAAGAAATACTATAATATTTAAATTTCATTATTTACCCTATATATGAAAAGTAATAAATAAAGTTTGGGTGAAAGCCTAATAGAGACTTTGCAATAACATGAGTTACTAAAATTTTATGCTCAATACTATTTTTAAAATGAAGAACCTCCTTGATTTCTTCTACTTTTTTCCTCAATATCAGAAAAGTTTTAGCCAATTGAAAATTTTTTAGTACATTCTTATGCGTAAAATTTCGTTAGCATACTATTTTTGCAAAGGTCTTCACCATAATAATTGTCTCTATCAGCATATCCTTTTAATTCAGCCTGCTGTCTTTCATTTAAAATAATCATAAGTTAGAATCCTAAAATAAAATTACTTGATAAAACTTCTAATTAATTTCTCTATTTTTAGATGATATTCAATCAACTCTTGTTGAGAAGGCTGCTTAGAAAAATTTCCATATTCATGTGCACTGATACTAGGATAATAATCTACTGATAAACCATTTATGCATGAGTCAACTGCGATTGAAAAATGCGGTTCATTAAGTCTTTTTCCATTTTTTCTACCATCATCCTTTACTTGTATTCTTACTGGATTTTCATCATCCCTAATATAATTAAATTCATGATAGAATGGTTCTTCATTAAATCTTTCATATGCTTTATAGTTTTTAGAAGAAGAAGTTATTTCTTTTGAACCGTACCTCAACATCATTTTTTTAAGATACTTAGGATCTAAAAGGCATTCAGAGTTTTTCTGAATCGAAATAGTGTCTATCATCGGCAGACCATCCTTCAATGCCTTAACAAATTTATCTTTATTCTCCCGATTAAAAGGCTCTAAAATCCAAGAATCTCCTTTGCGTTTGGCATGGACGTAAATATCAAGCCTACCGCCCTTATAGATTTTTTCCTCGTCCGACATCCATCTTGTTGCCGAATCTCGGGACGAACCTGCCAAATAACCGTAAGGCACGCTTAGCAACGTCCCATTCAAATCAATTTTAATATTTCTTTCAAAACCCGTTATGGGTATCTGATTGTCCATTTTCACTTCCTCCTTATTTTCTGAAGATGGATAACAAGCTGCCAAAGCGAATGAACCCAAAACTGCGATTAGAGCTGATAGATTCTTCAATACCCTATCTTTTCCACATCCCACTTTTACTCTTCCTGTAACATATTTCTGATTAATCAGGCCAGCTAAAATACAATCCATTATCAATTTCTGATTCCTGTAAAAATACCATATTCTCATAAACCAGCAATTTATTTCAGATAAATGGTATTTAATTCAAGCAAACGTATCATTACAACTGTAAACATAACAAAAAAATCGTCTGAAGATTTTTCAGACGACCTTTTTATATTTGAAAAATTTTTAACACATTGTTTCAGCTGAGTAAATATAATTATTAATTTTATATAAAACTATTACTTAAATTATAATTTTATTTTTATATGATATTTACCACTTCCATCTATAACCTAATTTTGATAAATTTTGTAAATTTGATAACCGTTGATAGCATTTAAGACGATGTACAGATTTCTGCTTCCATTTTAATAAGACATACAGAAATAGATACATAATCAGGACAAGCGTCAGCCTGCCATTTCATTGCATACAGGGATTGATGATTTAAAGCCATTCTCGCTGTTCATCGATTTTTTCGTGTATCAACTATAAGCAGGGTGGTTATATATTAGGTGGAAAATAATACTGCAAAATCGGATATTTCCATTTGCCAATCTGTTTTTATCTCAAGTCCGCGTTAAATCAATGTTCATCCGGCTGCCTAGACAGTATAATTCCCGCCGTTTGAATCGAATATACGAGGTTTTGGATGAATCAGTTTAAATTGGCGGTTTCGGGCACGCAGATTTTGTTTGTGGCGTTCGGTGCGATGGTGCTTGTGCCGCTTCTGACGGGGTTGAACCCTGCACTGGCATTGTTGGGCGCGGGGATTGGGACGTTGTTGTTCCAATTGGTTACTCGGCGTAAGGTGCCGATTTTTTTGGGTTCTTCATTTGCTTTTATCGCACCGATTATTTACTCGATTGGTGAATGGGGTCTGCCTTCAACGATGTTTGGCCTATTTGCGGCCGGCTTTATGTATTTTGTGTTCGCGGGTTTAATCAGGTGGCGCGGGCTGGCGGCGGTTCACCGCTTGCTTCCGCCGGTAGTCATCGGGCCGGTGATTATGGTGATCGGTTTGTCGGTAGCCGCTGCGGCAAGCAGTATGGCTATGGGGCAGGCTGACGGCAAACAGGTAATTGATTATGCAGATTCGTTGATTTTGTCGGGCTTTACCTTTGCGGTAACGGTCGTGGTGTCGGTTTTCGGCAGCCGCATGATGAAACTGGTGCCGATTTTGATCGGTGTGGCCTCTGGCTACACATTGGCTTTGATAATGGGCTTGGTAGATACTGCCGCCATCGTCAATGCACCTTGGTTTGCAGTGCCTCATTTTGAAACGCCGCAAGTCAACTGGCAGGCCGCGCTGTTTATGCTGCCTGTAGCGATTGCACCTGCCATCGAGCATATCGGCGGTATCATGGCTATTGGAAATGTTACCGGTCAAAACTATACGAAAGATCCGGGTTTGGATAAGACGCTGGCGGGCGACGGCTTGGGCGTATGCGTAGCCGGTTTGATCGGCGGACCGCCGGTAACGACTTACGGTGAGGTTACAGGCGCGGTGATGATTACGAAAAACAGCAATCCTGTCATCATGACTTGGGCGGCGATTTTTGCCATTGCAATGGCGTTTTTCGGTAAATTCAATGCGTTTTTAGCTTCCATCCCGATGCCTGTTATGGGCGGCATTATGCTGCTTTTGTTCGGTACGATTGCATCTTTGGGTGTGAAAACGCTGATTGATTCGAAAGTTGATTTGATGCTGCCTAAAAATCTGGTCATCGTCAGCTCAGTGTTGACGACAGGTATCGGCGGCATGGTCATCAAAATCGGTACGTTGAGCTTTGCCGGAGTGGGCTTGTGCGCAATATTGGCCATTATTTTGAATATACTGTTGCCGGATAGAGAACAATAGTCATCAGCTTGAAAAGGTCGTCTGAAATTTTTCAGACGACCTTTTTGCTTTTTTATTTCGACCAGCCGCCGCCCAATGCCTTATACAGCGACACCAGCATCTGCGCCCTTGCCAGCCGCGCCGCAATCAGGTTTTCCTGCATTTGGCCTTCGGCGATATGGGCTTTGAGGACAACATCCAGCGTTTTGTAGCCGTTGCGGAACATTTTTTCCGTATCGGTCGCGTGGCGTGCCGCCTGATTATGGGCGGTTTGCAGTAGTTCGGTTTGACGGCTTAGCGACTCCACGCCTTGATATGCGCTGTCGACTTCGCCCAGCGCGGTCAGGAGCCGTTTGTCGTATTCCAACAATGCCGTCTGAAGGCGCGCGTCGGTGGCTTGGATATTGGCTTTGATGCGGCCGTTGGTGAACAGCGGCGTCTGTATGCCCACCGACAGCAAACTTGCCCAGCCGGTCAGCGAACGGTCGCCATCCACACCGATGCGTCCGCCCTGCCCCATAAAGCTGATGGTGAAGCGCGGCAGCAAATCGGCTTTGGCACTGGCGAATTTAGCGGCGTAGGCATTGACTTGCGCAGCCTGCGCGCGCAGGTCGGGGCGGCGTTCCAGCAAGCCTTGCGGCGTCTGTCCGCTTGGTGCGGAGGGTTGGTGTGCCAACGCATCAACAGACGATTCGGGCAACGTAAACGTCTGCGGCACGTTGCCGGTCAAAACGGCGATACTGCGCACATAAGCAGCGTATTCCGCCCCTATCGTGGCGCGTTTGGCTTCCGCTGCGGTCAGTTGCACTTTCGCCTCGTTCACTTCATAGCCGCTGACATGTCCCGCCTTGAACCGCCCTTCGATATAACGCACCATCCGCCGCAAGGTGGCAACGGTTTGATCGGCGGTTTTCAGACGGCCTTGCGCCGCACGCGCTTTGAAATAATTGTCGGCAATATCGCCCGCCACCAGCATTTGCGCGCCATACGCCAGCTCTTGTTGTCCGAGTGCGGCATAACGGGCGGCATCGGCATCGCTGCGTTTCTTGCCGAAAATATCCGGCTCCCACGAAGCAGTCAGTCCGCCGTATAGGCTGGTGCCTGTGGACTCGATGGTATCGCCGTTTAAAGACGAGGCCTGCGGATAACGCGAGAGCAACGCCCTGGCATTACTGTCGAGCGGGCTATCCATTTTGCTGTAATTCGCCCCCGCCTTGCCGCTCAGTCCGACGGTCGGCCCCAAATCGGCACGCGCCGCCCCCGCCACGGCACGGGCTTCGTTCAGACGGCTGACGGCGATTTTCACATCATGCCCCTGCGCCAAACCCTGCGCGATTAATCCGCTTAACACCGGATCGTTCCACTGCTGCCACCACGCCCCGATGTCCGCATCGCCCTTCGCCGCCGCATCCTGCGTAAACACCTGGGGTAATTGAACCTGACTGTTTAACGGAACTTCTGTGTTTTTACAGGCGGCGATAGCTAAAACTGCGGCAATACACAATAAATGGATTTGATTGAATTTCATCGTATTTTCCTTTTTGAAAAGGTTTTAGCGTTCCGTGTTGGCGAAATTTGCTTCGCTCGTTTTCAAAGTGCGCAGCCTCTCGACGGGACAACCGTTCAGACGACCTTTCAGAAGATTTTTTGCGAAACCTAGAAACCTAAATGTAAGCCTGCGGCTTACCGCCCTCTCCCCACCCCACTCCCACGGGGAGAGGGGGCAAAATTGGCTGAAATCCCAAAGTGGCTGAGGTTCGGTATCCTCAACTCCCCCTCCCGCGGGGAGAAGGGACAAAATTGGCCGGAAATCCAAAACACGGTTGGGTTTCAGCATCCTCAATCTCCCTCCCGTGAGAGAGGGTTAGGGAGAGGGCAGCGTGCTGTCAGGTTCGCTTTTTAGCGATCGTTGGCGTGATGACTTCATCAACCCTGCCTCTCCAGCATCCCTTGAAACCGCAACAATGCCAGCCATAAGAATCCTACGCCGATACAGCCCATGATCAACATATGCCCCCAGACGATTTCAATCCCCGCGCCGCGGAACAGGATGTCTTGCGAGAATTTCACAAACTGCGTCAGCGGCCAATATTCGCTGATCAGTTGCGCCGCGTGCGGCATGTTGCTGCGCGGGGATGCGCCGCCGGCAAACAGGTTCATCACGATATACACCGGCAGCATCAGCATACCGAACTGCCCCATCGTCGATGCGAACGTGGCAATCATGATGCCCAGCGACGCCACCGAAAACAGGAACAACGCCAACCCTACCGCATAAAGCGGCACCGAACCGATGAGCGGCACGCCTATGCTCAAATGCACGATAAACCACAGCGACGACAGTGCCGCCACCCAAATCACGGCGGCATTTGCCAACACTTTGCCCATCATCAGTTCGAACGCATTGACCGGCATCACCAGCAAATGCTCGATTGTGCCGCGTTCGCGTTCGCGGATAACCGCCGCCCCCGTCAATAAAATCAGCAACATACAAGACATCGAGCCGATTTGCGAAGTCGGCATAAACCACGAGCTCTCGCCGTTGGGATTGTAATAAGTATTGATGACGGGGCTGATTAACTCCGGCCGTGTCACACCGGTGAATTCGTGAATTTCGCGGTTGATAATTTGCGAAAGATAAGACGCGCCCACCCCCGCCTGCGTCATCGACGTCGCATCAACCAAAAGCTGCAAATCAGGATTGCGCCCCGCCGCCATGTCGCGCTGAAAATTGGGCGGTACTTCCAAAATAAAGGTGAACTCGCCCTTATCCATCAATTCGTCCGAATCCTCGCGCCGCACGTCCTCTACCAGTTTGAAAAACGGATGTTGCACGGCATCGCGGATACGCATGGACAAAACCGAACGGTCTTGGTCGATGATGCCGACGGTGGCATTTTTCAAATCCGCGCCCACCTGCGCCATCTGATAAATCGTGGCTGTAAAGATATACCCAATCAGCACCATCAGCACCGGATCAGTCAGCACGCTGCGGAACTCTTTGAGCATCAGGGTCAGAATGTTTTTCAGGGTACGCATGGGGATTCCTGTTTAAACGCTATGGATGAAGGTCGTCTGAAAACCTTATCTGTTCTTCAGACGACCTTTGTACAGTACATCGCCTACTATCTGGTTCTTTATGGGAATCACCAAACTTACCGCAACAGTACCGCCATACTGCAAAAATTTTCACAGGCAACATTTTCCGAAACGCAATTTTTTGTTTAAGCCCGCAACGTAAGTCAACTGCTTAATCACCAAGATATTCGTATAATCTTCAAGCGCACGGATACTGTGTGTCTCGCCGGGTTCGATCCGGACGATTTGCAGGCCTTCGGTATGTAAAGTTTCAGACGACGTCGAGATTTGCGCACTACCGTTCAACACAATCAACAAAATAATCGCTTCGGCTTCATAGGGCGGAATTTCATTGTCTTTCTGCAAAGAAAGCTGGACGATTTCCTGATCAGTATCACTGCTGATCACCCCGCCCAACAAGGCTTTGGGATCTAAGGTATATTGTTTCATCATCGCTCCTTTTCTATTTTTACATTTTCAAAAATTAAGAACATACATATGGCCGTTTTCACAGTATATATTCTTGAAAACCAATATTTAGGGCAGCATATCGGTATAAAGTTCTACTCAAACAGCCCCTTTGATAAATTACCAGTACAGGTACAATCATTGTTGAAACAGGGAGACCTAACGGATTTAATTTAAAAGGCCGCCCGAATAATCGGGCGGCCTTCAATTTGTTCATCAGAATGCAATATAAGTGGCAGGATTGACCGGTTTGCCGTTCTGACGGACTTCGAAGTGAAGTTGAGTACGGTTGGCATCGGTATTACCCATTTGTGCAATGGTTTGTCCGCGTTTGACATTTTGTCCTTCATTGACGAGCAGACGTTGGTTGTGTCCGTATGCGCTCAAGAATGAAGAGTTGTGTTGGATGATGACAAGGTTGCCATAACCGCGCAAACCCGAGCCTGCATAAACCACTTTACCGTCTGCGGCAGCTACGACGGGCTGACCCGCATTACCGCCGATGTCCACGCCTTTATTGCTGCCGCCAAAGTTGGCAAGGACGTTACCGTTGGTCGGACGCTGCCATGTAATGCCGCTGACTGTACGGGTTGCGCCGGTAGCAACTGTCGGCGTATTAAGAGGTGCAGGAGCAGGCTTGGCAACGGGTGCAGGTGCAGAATATGACGGTTTGGCTGCCGCAGTCGAAGCAGGGGCAGTATAACCGGCCGGTTTGACGCGCAGATTTTGTCCGATGCTGATGTTGTTGTCAGTCAAACCATTCCATTCACGCAGATTGTCTTGGGTAATATGGTAGCGTTTGGAAATATTGTAGACGGTATCGCCACGGACAACAGTATGCGTCGCCGCATTGATGTCAACCGGCGCATAGGACGGAATATAGGCACCGCCGGAAACAGGTGGCGTATAGCTGCTGTTGGCAGCCGGAGCAGAAGGAGGAGTATAAGGGGCATCGTTGGCTGCCGGCGCATTTGTGCCGTAAGGGGTCGCACCATAAGGATTGGAAGAAGTACCGGAACCGGCATTACCGACGACGACGGGGGCGGGTTGCTGGCTGGTACATGCGCCCAATGTCAGGGCGAAAGCGGCATAAAATGCGGTTTTTTTCAACATAATCGATGACCTTTATATCGGGGTTATTGTCTTGATTGGTGCATATCATAATAAAAATAAGCCCGCCCCTCAAGTATCGGGGCGGTTAGGGACTGTTAAAATCGGCTTGCCGCGCCTGTTTCAGAACAAAAAGATCGTCTGAAAACACTCGGCAAAAAAACAGAAATCTGTGTGCTTATACCTCTTTACCGTCCTGCCAAAATCCGCTGACTGCATCCATATGGCGGTAGGAAGTCAAATCGATTTGCAGCGGTGTAACCGTGATAAAGCCCGCCTCACACTCCCCGAAATCCGTACCTTGCTCCCGATCAGAAATATCGCCGACGGGACCTATCCAATAAATAGACTCACCGCGGGGATTCTTCATCGGGATAACGCTTTGCTCATGATGCCGCCGCCCCAACCGCGTTGTTTTGATACCTTGTACCGCATCCGGCGGTACGGCGGGAATATTGATGTTCCAAAGGACAGGCGTTTTAGGAGGATTTTTCAACAACCGCTCCAATATCATCCAAGCTGCCTGTTCTGCCGTCTGCCAATAACGCCCCCGCGTATCGTTCAAAGACAACGCAACGGCAGGAATGCCCATCAGGAAGGCTTCGGTCGCTGCGGCAACCGTTCCCGAATAAAGCGTATCGTCTCCCATGTTCGCACCATTATTGATGCCTGAAAGAACCAAATCGGGTTTAAAATCCGAAAGCACATGGCAACCCACATGAATACAGTCGGTGGGTGTACCGTCAACATAATAAAACCCGTTTGCCGCCTGCTTCATTTGCAAAGGGCGGTCGAGCGTCAAAGAATTGCTGACGCCGCTTCGGTCGCGTTCTGGGGCAACGATGCGGACATTGGCAAACTCCGCCGCTACCCTCGCCAAAATGGCTATGCCCTGCGAAGAGTACCCGTCGTCATTGGAAATCAAGATATTCATTGTTATAGCTCTCTGAAAAGGGATGCTATTGTATCGCCCCCATACTGCGGCCGTCTATCCGAAACACTCATGAAAAAGGTCGTCTGAAACCAAATTTAGTTTCAGACGACCTTTTGTTTTTTCGCATTACAGATTTTTCAAGCGCGCAATGCGGTTATCCAACGAAGGGTGCGTACTCAGCAGGGAATCTTTGGCATCGCTGGCAATACCCATCGCATTCATCTGCTCGGGCAAATCACTCGTGCTGCCTTTCAAACGTTGCAGCGCGGCAATCATTTTATGCGCACCAACCAACTTGGCGGCACCCGCATCCGCACGGTATTCGCGCTGACGGCTGAACCACATGACGACGATGCTTGCCAAAAAGCCGAACACAATCTGCAACACCATGCTCACCATAAAATATGTGCCTTGCGAAGTGCTGCCGTCGTTATTGCGGGCAATCATGCCGGAAACGACGCGTGCCAAGAAAACCACAAACGTATTGACGACACCCTGTATCAGCGTCAACGTAACCATATCACCGTTGCCGACGTGCGCCATCTCGTGCGCCAAAACCGCTTCGACTTCGTCCCGGGTCATATGATCGAGAAGGCCGGTACTGACGGCGACTAAGGAGCTGTTGCGTGTCGCGCCGGTTGCAAAAGCATTCGGCTCAGGAGAATGATAAATCGCTACCTCAGGAGTTTTGAGACTCCATTGACGGGCCTGCGCTTCAACAGTTGCCAAAAGCCATGCTTCTTCTTCGCTGCGCGGTTGAACGATAACTTCCGCACCCACCGAGTTTTTAGCGATGGTTTTGGACATGAGCAAAGAAATAATCGAACCGGTAAAGCCGACGACGGCAGAATACGCCAGCAGGCTGCCGACTTGGTCCGTACTGTTGATACCGAGGACTGCCAAAACAATCCGGATGACGACTAAAACCGCGATATTGGTTACGAGAAACAGAAAGACACGTTTCACCAGTGTTCCTTTAAATTTGTTTGTTATGTAAAAAATGAATTCTTCAAATACCTTGCAAAAGGCAATGTATTTTCTCAAAAAGTCTCGCCTACCGAAACACCTTATTGGGAAAAGGTATGCAAATCCAAATACACTTTTGGTTACCCACTCGCAATATTATGCTGTCAAACGTCATCCAGCGTTCAGTTGCACTGCCCCACTGCCGCCGGATAAACCGATACCTGCGTCTGCGTCAGGGCAAACAGGTTTTCAAGCTGCGTTTGCGCCTGGCGGTTGGCGTGATCCAAAATTTGGGCTTTGCACGCGCTGGCGAGAACTTGTTTTTTGGCTTCGTCCTGCACGGTTTTGAACACTGCCTTATCCACGGGCAAAAGGTTGAACGAGCCGGTTTGGATGTCGTACACCTCGATATTTTCCAAATCGACGCTGAGGATTTCTACGGGCGGCAGGCTGATGAGGACTTTTCCGTCCACGATATTGACGTTGTCGGCGTGAAGTTTGTCCAAATCCAAGCCCGCCAACACTTTGCCGCGCACGATAAACAGACCGCTTTGCGAGTCCTGCCACAATCTGCGCCAGTCGCCTTTTTTCTCGGTGCGGATGATGGTGTCGATGTAAAAAGCCGTGCTTTCCAAGCGGTTCATCTGCTTAATCTGCATCAAAACGCCTTCGCGCGAAATCGCTTCATGGGCGTTGTCGTTGCGGTGCTGGGCATAAAACCAGCCGCCCGCTGCTGCGACTGTGCAAAAAATAGATATTAAAATCAATCGGTAAACCATTTTCATCAGGTTAGACCCTTTTCGGTTGCGTTAAACTTATAGTGGATTAAAATTGCAATGATACGGCGTTGCCAACGCCCTTATGTACTACCCGTACACGGCGGGCGTTGCCGCCTTGTCTCATTTTTATTTTAATCCACTATAACGCCCATATTCTTTCAAATGTTCAGATTTCAAGCAAAGGTCGTCTGAAAACGCCATTTTTGTTTTTCAGACGACCTCCTATCGAAACATTACCAAAAAGTAATAAAAATCCGCCTTCAAACACAGTTTGCCTTTTGGTAAAGACAAGACTACAATCGCCTACATCCTTTCAGCCACACCACACATCATGAACACCACCGACCTGCGCCGCCGCAACCTGCGGCAATGGATAGCGGACAAATACGGCGGCCAGCAAACCCGTTTGGCCGAAGCCATCGCCATCAACCAAGGCGAATTGTCCGCCCTTCTGAAAAACAAATCCTTCGGCGAGAAAAAAGCCCGCAAAATCGAACAGGCGGCGCAAATGCCCGCCATGTGGCTGGATCAAGAACACGCCACAGCCCAACCCGACCATCAAGAAAGACGCACCATGCCCCACATTTCCTCCATCCCCGAAATCCTTGCCGACATCAAAGCCGGCAAAATGGTTATCATCACCGACGCGGAAGACCGCGAAAACGAAGGCGATTTGCTGATGGCGGCACAGTTCGTCACCCCCGAAGCCATCAACTTCATGATCAAACACGCGCGCGGACTGGTTTGCCTGCCGATGGAAGGCAGCATGGTCGAGCGGCTCGGCCTGCCCATGATGACCCAGAAAAACGGCGCGCAATACGGCACCAACTTCACCGTTTCCATCGAAGCGGCGCAAGGCATCACCACCGGCATTTCCGCCGCCGACCGCGCCCTGACCATCCAAACCGCCGTCTCCCCGACCGCCAAACCCGAAGACATCGTCCAACCCGGCCACATCTTCCCACTGCGTGCGCAAAAAGGCGGTGTCCTAGTACGCGCCGGACACACCGAAGCCGGCGTCGATTTGGCACAAATGAACGGACTCATCCCCGCCGCCGTCATCTGCGAAATCATCAACGACGACGGCACCATGGCGCGTATGCCCGAACTGATGAAGTTCGCCGAAGAACACAACCTCAAAATCGGCACGATTACCGACCTTATCGAATACCGCAGCCGCACCGAAAGCTTGCTCGAAGACATGGGCAACGCCCCCGTACAAACCCCGTGGGGCGAATTCCAGCAACACGTTTACGTCGACAAACTCTCCGGCGAAACCCACCTCGCCCTCGTCAAAGGCAAACCCACCGCCGACACCGAAACCCTCGTCCGCGTACACGAACCCTTCAGCGTCATGGACTTCATCCAAGCCAACCCGCGCCATTCCTGGTCGCTGCCCAAAGCCCTTGAACGCATCCAGCAAGCCGACAGCGGCGTCGTCATCCTCCTGCACCGCACCGAAGACGGCGCCACCCTGCTCGACCGCACCCTGCCCAAAGGCGCCAACCAAGCCTACAAATGGGACAGCAAAAGCTACGGCATCGGCGCGCAAATCCTCGCCGGCCTCAACGTCGGCAAACTGCGCGTGTTAGGCCAGCCTTCCGCCTTCACCGGCCTGACCGGCTTCGGCTTGGAAGTCGTCGGCTTTGAAGAAGCAGAAAACAAATAAACCGCCCGTCTTATCAAAAGGTCGTCTGAAATCCCGATTCCGGTTTTCAGACGACCTTTTGCTATAATACCCGCCAGTTTGAAAACGGAAGAAACCCATGTCCCGAATCGCCGCCCTGCCCGACCACCTCGTCAACCAAATCGCCGCCGGCGAAGTGGTCGAACGCCCCGCCAACGCCCTCAAAGAAATCGTCGAAAACAGCATAGACGCAGGCGCAACGGCGATTGAAGTCGAGCTGGCGGGCGGCGGCATCCGTCTTATCCGCGTCAGCGACAACGGCCTCGGCATCCACCCCGACGACATCAAACTCGCGCTCCACCGCCACGCTACCAGCAAAATCAAAACCTTAAACGACTTGGAACACGTCGCCAGCATGGGCTTTCGCGGCGAAGGCTTAGCAAGCATCGCCTCCGTCAGCCGCCTGACCCTGACCAGCCGCCAAGACGGCAGCGCGCACGCGACCCAAGTCAAAGCCGAAGACGGCAAACTCAGCAGCCCCACCGCCGCCGCCCACCCCGTCGGCACCACCATCGAAGCTGCCGAACTTTTCTTCAACACCCCCGCGCGGCGCAAGTTCCTCAAATCCGAAAACACCGAATACGCCCACTGCGCCACCATGCTAGAACGCCTCGCACTGGCGCATCCGCACATCGCCTTCTCGCTCAAACGCGACGGCAAACAAGTGTTCAAACTCCCCGCCCAAAGCCTGCACGAACGCATAGCCGCCATCGTCGGCGAAGACTTTCAGGCGGCATCCTTAGAAATCGACAGCGGCAACGGCGCGCTGCGGCTCTACGGCGCCATCGCCAAACCCACCTTCGCCAAAGGTAAAACTGACAAACAATACTGCTTCGTCAACCACCGCTTCGTGCGCGACAAAGTCATGCTCCACGCCGTCAAACAGGCATACCGCGACGTATTGCACAACGCCCTTACCCCCGCCTTCGTCCTCTTCCTCGACCTGCCGCCCGAAGCCGTCGACGTCAACGTCCACCCTACCAAAACCGAAATCCGCTTCCGCGACAGCCAGCAGGTGCACCAACTCGTGTTCCACACCCTCAACAAAGCCCTCGCAGACACCCGCGCCGACTTGACCGAAAGCGTCGGCAACGCAGGCGAAGTGTTGCACGAAATCACAGGCATCCGTCCCGCGGCAACGTCGTCTGAAAACGAGCCTAGCGGGTTTCACCCAAACCCGACCGCGTCGTCTGAAAACATTTTCGCCGCCGCACCCAGCGCACACGCCTCCGAACTGCGCAGCACCTTCAGTTCTGGCAAAACCGCCCCCATGCCCTATCAGGCAGCACGCGCGCCGCAGCAGCGCAGCCTGTCCCTGCGCGAAAGCCGCGCCGCCCTCAACACCTACGCCGAACTCTTCAAAAACACCGCAGCCGATGAAGCCGATATCGAGCTGGCACAATTCGAACAAGCCCGCTTCGGCAATACGTCCGCCACGTCGTCTGAAAACCCCGCACGCAGCTTTTCAGACGACCCCAAACCCGAACTGCCGCCGCTGGGCTTCGCCATCGCCCAATTATTGGGCATCTACATCCTCGCCCAAGCCGAAGACAGCCTGCTGCTCATCGACATGCACGCCGCCGCCGAACGCGTTAACTACGAAAAAATGAAACGCCAGCGGCAGGAAAACGGCAACCTGCAAAGCCAACGCCTGCTCATCCCCGTTACCTTCGCCGCGTCCCACGAAGAATGCGCCGCCCTAGCCGACCACGCCGACGCACTGGCAGGCTTCGGGCTGGAACTGTCCGACATGGGCGGCAACACCCTCGCCGTCCGCGCCGTCCCCGCCATGCTCGGCAAAGCCGACGTCGTCTCGCTCGCCAAAGACGTCTTGGGCGAACTCGCCCAAGTCGGCAGCAGCCAAACCATCGAAGAACACGAAAACCACATCCTCGCCACCATGTCCTGCCACGGCTCCGTCCGCGCCGGCCGCCAGCTCACCCTGCCCGAAATGAACGCCCTCCTGCGCGACATGGAAAACACCCCGCGCAGCAACCAATGCAACCACGGCCGCCCGACCTGGGTAAAACTGACGCTGAAAGAACTGGATGCACTGTTTTTACGCGGACAATAAAGTTGGTGAAAAACAAAGGTCGTCTGAAAACGGATTCAGGTTTTCAGACGACCTTTTATCTCAAATTCAATCAAAAAAAAAACCAACCGTAGCGTGGGCTTTGCCCACGAAAACCACACCAAACCTATCTTTAAAAAACTCAAAGGAACCCTTTATCCATAGTCATTCCCGCGCAGGCGGGAATCCAGGCCTCGGCATTTCGGAATGATTTCAAAGCTGCCATAACTTTAAACTTCCAAATTCCTGCCTGCGCGGGAATGACGACGATAGGTTAGTCATCTAGGGGCGAGAGTGAAGACAATATCCACACTTAACATTTAAACTTCCTGCCAAACAATCTCCAACCGGATAGCCCCATACAATACCAAAGGTCGTCTGAAACTTCTTCAGACGACCTTTCCTTAGTTCTCAAACCCGACCAATCAAATACTCCACCAATGCCGGCACACCTTCCGCCGCGCGTTTCGGAATCACTTCGACATCCGCGCCCACGCCTTGCGGGTTTGGATCGACCAGATAGCGTTCCGCATCGGGCGGCGCGTAATGAATCAGCGAAGCTGCCGGATAAACCTGCATTGACGTGCCGACAATCATGACCACATCCGCATCGCGCATTTCCTCGACCGCCGCGTCAAACATCGGTACTTGTTCGCCGAAAAACACGATATGCGGGCGCATCGGATTGCCTTGGCTGTCGCGCACATCGTCGGTCTGCTCGCCGGTAAATTCGATGATTTCTTCTTCATCGACGGTGCTGCGCAGTTTGTTCAGCTCGCCGTGCAAGTGCAATACTTTGCTGCTACCCGCCTTCTCGTGCAGCGCGTCCACATTCTGCGTAATGATGTGCACATCGTAATATTGCGCCAGCTTGACCAACGCCAGATGCGCGGCGTTCGGCTCGGCGGCATTTGCCTGAAGCCTGCGCTGGTTGTAAAAATCAATCACGAGCTTGGGATTGCGCGCCAAAGCTTCGGGCGTACAAACATCTGTAACCTTATGTCCTTCCCACAAACCGCCTGCATCGCGGAAAGTCAGCAACCCGCTGTCGGCGCTGATTCCCGCGCCGGTCAGGACAACGCATTTTTTCATTGTTCGGACTCCTTATGCCGTCTGAAACCAATATTGCCAAACGGCTCAATCGTCCGGATGGAAACGCGCGGCGGCTCGCTCTTTGGCGGCGGTTTCCTTGTCTTTCAATTTCGTTCCCAGACCAAGGCGTTTTTCGTATTCCGATTGCGGCGTATCGTCATCCTGCATACCGAATGCGCTGGCGTTGACCCAAAGCGCGAGAAGCGAAACGACAAAGGCGCAAAAACCTATGATGTACCAAAACATTTGTTTTCCTGTATTTTTGATGTGCAACAATGAAGGGCGCGATAATCGGGAATGAAACGGCAGATTGGAAAGGAGTAAATTCAAATAAGAAATACCTGCCGCGGCAATCACGGTACAAATATTTTCTATTTGAAGCCACTGTCAAACAGTCAAACTGCCTACCCGCCGCCTTTCATATAGCGGTTTGTAAAGATATGAAATGTATCACAAAGCCGATTTGATATAAATTCTCCCGCCTGATTCTTTCATTCGTTTACCTATTATCGGTTTAAAAGCCAAAAGGTCGTCTGAAAAGTTTTCATAACTTTTCAGACGACCTTTATCTATCCTTAAAAAACAAAAACCTTATTGATCCACAAACGCGCGCTCAATCAGGTAGTCGCCGCGTACGCCGGTTTTCGGGGAGACAGTCAGACCGAAATCGTCCAGAACTTTGCAGGTGTCTTTCAGCATGGCCGGGCTGCCGCACAACATGGCGCGGTCGTCTTGCGGGTTGATTTTGGGCAGACCGATGTCTTCAAACAGTTTGCCGCTTACCATCAGGTCGGTCAGGCGGCCGTGGTGTTCGTAGTCTTCGCGGGAAACGATGGGGTAGTAAATCAGTTTTTCTTTAACCAAGTCGCCGAGGTATTCGTGTTCGGGCAATTCTTTGGTGAAGCGGTCGTAATACGCCAAATCTTTTTTGTAGCGCACGCCGTGTACGAGGATGATTTTTTCAAATTGCTCGTAAATTTCGGGGTCTTTAGTGATACTCAAGAAAGGGGCGATGCCGGTACCGGTACTCAGCAGGTAAAGGTGTTTGCCGGGATTCAGGTCGCCGGCAACCAAAGTTCCGGTCGGTTTTTTGCTGATTAACACGTCGTCGCCGACTTTAAGGTGTTGCAGGCGGCTGGTCAGAGGGCCGTCTTGAACTTTAATGCTGAAAAATTCGAGGTGTTCTTCCCAGTTGGCGGAGGCGACGCTGTATGCGCGCATCAGCGGCTTGCCGTCCACCATCAATCCGACCATGACGAATTGGCCGTTTTCGAAGCGCAACGATTCGTCGCGGGTGCAGGTAAAGGTGAAATACGCATCCGTCCAGTGGTGTACGGACAATACTTTTTGGGTATTGAATGCTGCCATTTGAGTTTCCTGTCGGTAAATCCGTCTGATCGCGCGGGTCGGGCGGATGATGGTTTAAAAGGGTTTTCAGACGACCTCTCTCGCCTGTGAATAGATAATGCCGAATTAGAGCAAACGCGCAATTTTAAACGAAAATATTTATCATCACAATGCTTGCTGTCTGGCAGAGGTCGTCTGAAACTTTTCAGACGACCTCTCGGTCAACGCATTACTTGTCTAACGTTTCGCGGATGATTTCTTTGACGGCGGCTGCATTGTTCGGCACGACTCGGACGCGTTGCGGCAATTTTTCCAAACCTTCCAGCGCGGCGGGGCGCGGAATGGCGACATCGCCGACGGCTTCGTGTATGGTCGCATCGAATTTCGCTGCCAACGCGGTTTCCAAACAAACAACCGTTTCCCCTTCTTCGCGCACTTCGCGGGCGACTTTTACGCCATCGGCAGTGTGCGGGTCGATGAGTTCTTTATCTTGCTCGTAAACCTGTTTGATGGTGGCGAGGCGGTCGGCGTGGGTAGATTTGCCTGAAGTAAAGCCATATTTGCCGCCGACTTTTTCCAAGGCAAACTGCAAATCAAAGCCCTTGCCCGCCGCGACTTCCGCCCACAGCGTATTGATTTCCTGAGGATCGCGATCCATCAGGTCGAACACGAAACGCTCGAAGTTGGACGCTTTGGAAATGTCCATAGACGGGCTGGAGGTAACATAAGTATGCTCGCTGTTGCGCGGGCGGTATGCGCCGGTTTTGAAAAACTCGTCCAACACATCGTTTTCATTGGTCGCAACAATCAGGCGGCGGATAGGCAGGCCCATCTGTTTGGCAATGTGTCCCGCGCAAACGTTGCCGAAGTTGCCGCTCGGCACGCAGAAGCTGACCTGCTCGTCATTGCTTTGCGTCGCCTTGAAATAGCCCGCAAAATAATAAACCACTTGCGCGACGATGCGTCCCCAGTTGATCGAATTGACCGTACCGATATGGTATTTTTCCTTGAACGCGGCATCGTTCTGCACCGCCTTCACAATGTCCTGACAATCGTCAAACATCCCCTTCACGGCGATATTGTGGATATTCTCGTCTTGCAGACTGTACATCTGCGCACGTTGGAACGCGCTCATTTTGCCGTCGGGTGACAGCATAAATACATTCACGCCCTTTTTACCGCGCAACGCATATTCCGCAGCCGAACCCGTATCGCCGCTGGTTGCGCCCAAGATATTGAGTTCCCTGCCCTTTTTGTTCAACACATATTCAAACGCATTGCCCAAAAACTGCATCGCCATATCCTTGAACGCCAGCGTCGGGCCGTTGGACAGGGCTTGGATTTTGATACCGTCGGACAAAGTACGCACAGGCGTGATTTCCTTAGAGCCGAACGCCGCTTCCGTATAAGTACGGTTCACAATATCGCGCAAATCGTCCGCCGGAATATCCGTTACAAACAGGCTCATCACCTCAAACGCCAGCTCCGGATAGCTCAAACCGCGCCACTTGTCCAAAGTCTCGCGGCTGACCTGCGGATAACGCTCCGGCAGCATCAAACCGCCGTCGGGCGCAAGCCCCATCAACAAAACCTCGCTAAATGGTTTATGCGCCGTCTCGCCGCGCGTACTGATATATTTCATGATTTCTTCTCTATAAAAACAAAAATATTGCCAATCAAAACAGGAAACCTGCCAGCGAACAATCCCGCAAGCCACCCTATCCCGACCTTAATCCACTATAAACTTTCAGACGACCCCGATACACAGAGGTCGTCTGAAAAACATTACCTATACAAACGCTTGAAACAAGCATTGACGGTTTTCACCGTTACCGACGCAATCGCACGATCGCGCGAAGAAGGATTCAAAACATCCATCAACTCTTGCGCGGACACCTGATTCGGCGCCTCCTCGCTCGCGCAGCCGCAGATTTTGTCTTCCCACTCGCGCTGTTTGTCCGCGCTCATCGTCAGCGCAATCAAACGCCACTCATTACGCTTGTTCAACTCCGAACGGCATTGATGATCAACCGCCATTTTCACCACGCTGCCGCCAATCCCCGTACCGCCGCCCAAACCGCCGAACGCCGAGTCAGCATCATAAGCGCAACCGCCCAACAACACCGCCACAGAAGCAACGGCGACCATCTTTTTCATATTCATAACCATCCCTTGCCGCAAGGTCGTCTGAAACGCCCCGCAAAGTCTTTAAACAAACGCGTATTATACCGTAAGCAGTGTGAGATGGGGGATTGGGAGACGTGGGGTATAATTTGGAAAATATTGAATGATCTTATAGAAATAAGGAGTGGTATTCAAAATGTACAAACCAAAGAAAAAATCTTCATTTGTTGAAGTCTTGGAAATAATCGGCAAATCGATAACAATTTTAGCTTCAGCAGGAGTGATATTAGGCGGCTTTCTTTCCTACAGCTACTTATCTTTCATCCGGCAGCCAAGTGTTTTTACCGATGCAATATCAAATCCTTCTAGTCTAGCATCTATTTTAATCACATTTGTATTAACAATAATAGCCCTTATTAGCCCATATATTTTCCCTCACATACTTATCCCTTTATCGAAAGATGTTAAACAGGAAAAAATAGCTATTAAAAATCTGCTACCATGCTTATCCATAGCTCCTTTAACATTTATAGCAATAATTACATATATATATTTATCCAATGATCTTCCTAAAATCATATTAGAATATATTTCATATATCGCTATTTTTCTCCCTGTGAGTGTATATTTAATTCAAATAACAATCAAAAACAGGAAAGATATTGAAATTTTTATATTAAAATTTATTTTCTATGCAATATACTACCTAGTATCAGCATTGATCTTGTTTCCTATAATCATTATTTTTACTATTCCAGCTTTAATTTATTTAATAATATTTTCAAATAATGATATAAAAAATATATATATAATTAAAATTATTGATTTTTTAAAAAAATTAAAAAATTATTTTTCTAAAAATAAGAATAAAAAAAGAAAAAATAAGATAACAGAGGAAATTACTACATTAATACTCTTTATAATGATAATTATACTCTCATCTGCTACAACATTTTTATACTCCTTAGTTTTTATAATAATGACTAACGATTGGTTGCCTGGAGAAGAAACTCAATACTTATACTTACTTTTTCTCGGCATAATGATGCTATTGAATGTCTTCTTAGTCTCTCGCTTCATTCGCCACCAAAAAAACAATAAAAATGATCATAAGAAAGTTCTTATATTTCCTTGTATGATTGCTTTTTTTTCATTACTCTTGATAGTAATACTATCTGAAAATTTTTCTGTGCGTATGCTTTATCCAGTTCGTTTTACAGAAATACCACAAAACTCTTCATGGTATTTATTACACAATAATTTTCAACAAAACAATGGCTTGCAAGAAACTAGTGGGATTGATAAAAATGACTTATTCAAGTTAAAACAGAAATTTAAATGCTCTGTGCTCTCAGAAAAAGAAAAAGTAGAAAAAGACATTACCTGTTCTTCAATCCCCGAACAACGCAACAACGCCCTATACGGCTACATGGCTTGGAACTTAGGCGACACTAAGGTCTTCTGCCCACCAACTGTTGAAAACAACAAAGGAAAAAAGGAAGCCGCAAAATTAGCAACAGAATGTATCGTTATCAGTGGGAAATTCCTGCAAATTTTGAATGAAAACTATATTGATATTATGCCCAAAGAGCGTTAATCCTCCTTTCAGACGACCTGCTATAATCCACGTCGTCTGAAAACCCTCTTTCACGGAAACCGCCATGTCCGACCTTTTCACCCGCCAACCCGATGCGCCGCTTGCCGAACGCCTGCGCCCGCATACGCTTGATGACGTTATCGGGCAGCAGCATTTAATCGGCGAAGGCAAGCCGCTGCGTGTGGCGGTGGAAGGCGGGAAACCGCATTCTATGTTGCTGTGGGGGCCGCCGGGCGTGGGCAAGACGACGTTGGCGCGGATTTTGGCGCAGAGTTTCAATGCCCAGTTTCTGCCTGTTTCCGCCGTATTCTCCGGCGTGAAGGACATACGCGAGGCAATCGACAAGGCAGAAATCGCCTTGCAGCAGGGACGCGCGACGATTTTGTTTGTCGATGAAGTCCACCGCTTCAACAAGGCGCAGCAGGACGCGTTTTTGCCCCATGTCGAAAGCGGTTTGCTGACCTTTATCGGCGCGACTACGGAAAATCCGTCGTTTGAAGTCAATCCCGCGCTGTTGAGCCGCGCGCAGGTGTATGTTTTGCAATCCTTGTCTTCAGACGACCTCAAGAAACTGATTGCCAAAGTATTGGCATTGCCCGAATACCGGGATTTCACGATTGAAGCCGATGCGCAGGAGCTGCTCGTCAATACCGCCGACGGCGATGCGCGCAGATTGTTGAATTTATTGGAGCAACTTTTACGCGCCGCCGACACACGTCGTCTGAAAACCCTGACCGCCGAATTTCTCGCCGACAGCCTCGGCGCGCAAATCCGCCGTTTCGACAAAGGCGGCGAGAGTTTCTACAACCAAATCTCCGCCCTGCATAAATCAGTACGCGGTTCGCATCCGAATGCCGCGCTGTATTGGTTCTGCCGTATGCTCGACGGCGGCACCGACCCGCGCTACCTTGCCCGCCGCATCGTGCGCATGGCGTGGGAGGACATCGGGCTTGCCGACCCGCGCGCCTTCCAAATCGCCAATGATGCCGCCGCCACCTTTGAACGCTTAGGCTCGCCCGAAGGCGAACTCGCGCTGGCGCAAGCCGTGTTGTACCTTGCCGCCGCCGCGAAATCCAACGCGGGCTACAAGGCATACAACCAAATGCGCCGCTTCGTCAAAGAAAACGCCAGCGACGAAGTGCCCGTCCACCTGCGCAACGCCCCGACCAAGTTGATGAAAGAATTGGGCTACGGACGCGAATACCGCTACGCCCACGACGAACCGAACGCCTACGCCGCCGGCGAAAGCTATATGCCCGACGGCTTGGACGAACCGGATTTCTACCAACCCGTCCCGCGCGGGCTGGAAATCAAAATCGGCGAAAAGCTGGAATGGTTGAAATCGCTGGATGAGGAAGCGTTGGATAAGCAGAAGTAAATGGCGTCTCGCATTTCAGACGACCTGTTCCACAACGACGGTCAAATGCTTGTATCGTCAAGCTAATTTGGCTACAATCCGATTTTCCTTTTTCTTGCTGAATAATCGAACACAGAAAAAATCGCGGCTGCTGAACCCGATTTCCGAAACGAAGTTAGAAAGCAGATAATGGACAATTTAGACCACAGTCGCAGCCGTGCATGGCGGCGGCATCAAGCAAAACGACCCAGCCATCGCGTACACGGCAAAAACCCTTCTGAGGGTAAGCTCGAGAAAAAGTGGGATTTGATGTATTTCCGCAGGAATAAAGTCAAACGCGCGCAAAAACTGGGCTTTGTTTACCCCTTCAGGCAGCATGAATTTGAAGCCGAATGGTTTGATTAACTTAAAACACATTTCGACTCAATCGAGATGATTTTCACAAGGCGGATATTTCTCCGCCTTTTTTAATTTCTATGAACGCACTTTTTATTTGCAGCCGCAACCAATGGCGCAGCCCCACTGCTGAAGCGGTATTCCGACGCTATCCGAACGTACAGACCCGTTCCGCAGGCACAAGCCCTAACGCACGGCACACCGTTTCCATCAACGACATCGCATGGTCGGATAAGATTTTTGTGATGGAACAAAAGCATAAAAACCGCCTGTCGGCGCAGTTTCCCCGCGCTTTGCAGCATAAGGAAATCATTGTTTTGGACATTCCTGACGATTACCGCTATATGGACGAAGAATTGATCGAGATATTGAAGGAAAGCGTCGAGCCGTATTTGTCTGACAGCTAGCATATAAGGCTCTGATTGACATCCTCCCCTTGCTAAAGCAAGGAGATTCCTACGGCGGTTAGTGATGTTCTACCAACTCGCTTCGGTGGGTTCGTGCTGCTGACAACCTGACTGCATTGTTCACTTCACACGCGCTACGGACACGTCCTGCCCTGATTTTTGTTTTTCAGGCAGCCTGAATGGCTTGCCCACGTTTTAACACATTGATTGCACCAACAACATCGGCATTGTTTTGATAGCCACACTCTACGCATTCAAAATTCGCCTGCGTTTGGCGGTTGTCTTTTGTCGTATGTCCACAACTAGGACAACATCGGCTGGTATTTTGTGGTGGAACAGCAAACAAAAACCCACCATTCCAAGCCAATTTATGCGCTAACTGTCGCCTAAATTCCGCCCAAGACTGGTCTAAAATCGCCCGATTTAAGCCTGATTTCTGTTTCACATTTTTGCCATGTTGTTCAGCATTACCTTTTGCCGATTTAGACATATTCGCCACTTGCAAATCTTCAACGTACACAATCGCGTGGTTTTTGCTGATTTGGCTGCTGATTTGATGCAAGTAGTTTTTACGGATATTGCTGATTTTATGGTGCAATTTGGCAATTTTGGCTTTTAACTTTTGCCAATTTTTAGAAAATTTGGTCTTGTTTTTGAAACGTTTTTGTAGTTTAGCTAATTTGCCTTTTAGGTTCTTAAATGCGTTAATCGGTTCAAAATATTCGCCGTTGGACAAAGTAGCAAAACGAACGATGCCCATATCAATACCGATTTCTCCGCCGTTGGGTTTTGGCGTTTCCGTCTCAAATTCTGTTTGAATGGAAACATACCACTTACCGCATTTTTGGCTGACGGTTACATTTTTCAGGCTGCCTGAAATAGCTCGGCTATTGCGATAACGCACCCAACCTATTTTTGGTAAATAGATACGATTATTTTGTTGTTCCAATTTGCAGCCTTGCGGAAAGCGAAAACTGTCTTTTTCACCCTTGCGTTTAAATTTTGGAAAGTCCGAACGTTTGGCGAAAAAGTTTTTGAAACTGGCTTCTAAATCTTTCAAAGATTGCTGCAAAACCTGACTGTGGCAATCTTTTAGCCAAACTAGCTCACGTTTCCATTCAGGCAGCAAATTCGCAATTTTGGCGTAACTGAATTTGAAAGAGTTATCTTTTTGATATTGTTCATTTTGATACGCCAAAGCGCGATTGAATACGAAACGCGAACAGCCGCAAAATTGTTTCATTTTGCGGACTTGTGCGCCGTTGGGTATTAATTCAAATTTGAACGCTTTGAGTATTTGCATGGTTTCGTAGATAATGGAATTTTTGATTATTCTACACTTGGTCTATGGAAAAAGAAACCGATTTAAGACGTGGTAGACACGTTGTTTTTAACTTACATGTTCATTTAGTCTTTGTCGCAAAATATCGCCGAAAAGTGTTCACAAAAGAAATTTTAGACGATATGCGACAAATTTTTGAAAGCGTTTGCACCGATTTTGAGGCACAACTAGTGGAATTTGACGGTGAAAATGACCATGTTCATTTGCTTGTAAACTATCCACCCAAAGTGTCTATTTCAAAACTCGTGAACAGCTTGAAAGGTGTATCTAGTCGTATGATTAGGCAAAAAAATTATCCCAGTATTCGTGAGAAACTTTGGGGTGGTGCGTTGTGGTCGCCGTCTTATTTTGCAGGTAGTTGTGGCGGTGCACCTATTTCCATTATTCGGCAATATATTGAGCAGCAAAATACGCCTGACTGAAATTGAACGTTTTTAGGACTGCTTCGCAGTCCTCGCCTGATATCTCCGCCGTAAACGGCGAAGTTTTACGGCGCATTCGGATAAAAGAAGGTAAAGGGCATAAATAAGGTTTCAGACGACCCCAAAGGTCGTCTGAAAATCCAATCATCGAAAAGAAAAACCGGATTCCCATCAAAGGAATCCGGTTTATTTTATTCCAAACTTAGAAATTCATTCTGACGCCTACGCGGACGGAGCGGCCCGGCAGCGGTGCGATATATTTCAACATGGAGTTTTGCGGACGTGCGGTGCGGTTGGCAAGGTTGCGCGCATCGACAAACCATTCGGATGTTACCTTGCCGTGTTTGAGCGTATGACTCAAATACGCATCCCACATGGTATAGCCGCCCAACACAGGCTCTTTGTAGTTGGCAGCCATATGGCCGGTATGTTTGGCAGGACGGTAGCGCGTCAGGCTGCTGCCCACTTGCCAGCCGCCTTTGTTCCATGTCAAACCTGCTCCGTAGCGGGAAACAGGCATATTGGGCATGTAATAGCCGTTGTTGCGGACGCGGCTGCCGTGTTCTAAGGAAGTGTTGCGCTCGTCGTCCAAATCGGCGCGGTTGTGTACGAAATCGCCGAAAAGTCGTGCTTCCAATGTGCCGTATTTGTTCAGGTCAAACCACTGATTCAATTCCAACTCTAAACCGTGAAGTTGGGTATTGCCGGCGCGCCAATATTTGGTTGGAAGGCGTTGACCGCCATCGTGTGCCGCATCGACCAAGAAAGCATAATCTTTGAATTGGGTTCTGTACCAGCTTGCGCGAAGCCGTCCGTCTTTCCAACCGAATTCGCTGTTAAATTCCCAAGTTCTGGCGGTTTCAGGACGGAGGACATCGACCGCCCAGTGTGATTCGGCAGCCATCAGGGCATAGTGATCGCCGCCTGCGTACAACTCATTGACTTCAGGAGCGCGTTGCGAACGGCTGTATCGTGCGCCCAGCTTCCAGAAGTCAAATAAATCCACGCCTATACCGGCATGATAATGGTTCAAGCTGTATTTCAGACGACCCCGCTCTTCCAAACCTTTGACTGTCGAGCTGTTGCGTCCAGGTTTGTAATCGCCGATATCGACCGAGTGGCGAACCTGTCCGTGCCGCCAGCCCAACGAAGCATCCCAGTTTTTCCACTTGAAGTTTTCCAACGCGAAAATACCGTATTCTTTGCTGTCGGTATCAGGCAGATAGGCGTAGTTTCCGGTACGTTTGCCGTTGATACCGGAAGATTCCGTGCTGCGCTGTTTCCAATCCGCGCCCAGCGTACCTTTCAGCCAAGAGTCAACTTTGTGGTTAAACTCCAAACGGCTCTGGAAGGTTTTGCTGTCCAGCGTTTGCATTTTGGTATCGCCTAAATATTCTGAGGTAGGCGTTTGCGTATAAGCAGCTTGGAACTTGATGTTCTCTATCCACTGAGCCAACGGACGGTACATGGCCTCAGCCTGCCAACGGGTTTGCTGGGCGCGCACGGAGGCATACTCGCGTCCGGTTTTGTTAGAAGAGCCGCCATGATGATTGTGTCCGGATGAAGCAAAATTGTAATAGCCGAATCCGGCAATGCCTGATTTGCTTAAGAAGCGGCTGACAGACAAACCGACATAGCTGCGCTCGCCGATATGGCTCAAACCGAAAGCAAAGTTCTGATTGCTCAAGTGGCTGTTTTTTAGACGACCTTTTTCAACAGGCATATCATCCTTCATGGCATTGACGACCTTAATCCTGCGATCTTTGCTGCCGTCGTAAAGCGGATTCTCTACCCAATCGCCCCAAGATGGCTTATTCACTTTGTACAGCTCAGACTCGTCAGGCTCCGACCCATCGTTATAGCGTTTCCACTGGGCGATAAAAGCCGGAATATCTTTCGCGACATAACGGAAATGGCCTTTATTTAAAGTCTCGCTAATGTCCGGGGTAACCTGACATGCCCACATCAGACGCGAGCTGTAAATATTAGAAGGATCGTAACAGGCTGCCGGCTTGGAATCGCCGGGGATGCGGTAATCATCCGAATGGGTGTCCGCGCCCGACAAATGCCAAGCCACATTGCCTACCTTACCGTTTAATTTGAACGCGGCGACGCGCGGCGTATTGTAACCGCCGCTCACTTCCACTTTGCCGCCCACGTCTTTTTCAGGCAGTTGGCTCGCAATCACGCCTGTATCGACATCGACCGCACCGCCAATCGCATTACCGCCATACAGTACAGAAGCCGATGATTTCAAAATGGTAATTTTTTCCGCCATAAACGGATTGACCATCAACGGCAAATCAGGGCTTAAAGAAGAAGCGTCCGAAATACCCAATCCATTTTCACTGACATACACGCGCGAACCGCTCAAACTGCGGATTTGCGGCACGCCCGTATTCGGACCGTAAGCGTTGTTTTGAACGCCGGAGACTTGTTCCACAGTCTGTCCGAGCGATACGGCGCGCTTCGTCTTCAGATCATTCGTGGTCAAGACTTCACCGTTTTTCAGGTAGTCTTTTGCCCCAGGCTGCAAACGCCAGTTGTTAGAAGGTGCTTTTCCACTGACTTTAACTTCAGGCAAATCCACCTGTTGAACATCATCCGCAAACACTTGTCCTGAAAAAACAGCCAAAACAGCACACAACATTTTATTTTTATTGAAAAAGATATTTTGTTTCACCGTTCATCCTTTTTAGATAACACATCACGAAAGGCGATATGATATATCATTTTCTTTACCTAGAATGCGGATAACTTTATCTTTCTTTATGAACTTTGATTTTTGTCAATAGTTACAAAGAATGGTAAAAATTCTATTAAGTACACATAAAGAATTAATTATATAGTGGATTAAATTTAAATCAGGACAAGGCGACGAAGCCGCAGACAGTACAGATAGTACGGCAAGGCGAGGTAACGCCGTCCTGGTTTAAAGTTAATCCACTATAAGAATAAAAAAGAGGTCGTCTGAAAACGTTTGTTTTCAGACGACCTCTTTTTTATACACCCCCCTTATTTCCGCATCTCAACCAACATCCGACACACGACCAATCCTGCCGCCGCTAAGATTGCGGCGGCAAAGCCGATGTTGGAAATGCCTGCCCACACGGTAACGTAATGCCCCAAAAGCGCACCGCCGCCGATACCAACGTTGTAGAGACCTGAGTAAATCGAGTTGGCAACATCGGTTGCATCCGAGGCAAAGTCCAATACTTTGGATACCATGCCGAGGCTCAAGACGACGATGGCGATACCCCAGACAAACACCAGCGCGTAAACGGCTATCGGGTAAGCGGCAAGGGGAAGCAGGCAGAGCGTTGAAACCATAATGACGGATACCGAGGTCATCAGGAATGCGCGCTGGTGTTTGGCAAACCATTTGCCGAACAGATACGACGCGGCAAACCCCGCCAGCCCGTACAGGCTCAAGACGATGGTCACTTGTTCGGGCGCGAAGCCGCCGGCTTGCAGGACGAAGGGTTCGATATAGCTGTATGCCGTAAAGTGGGCGGTAATCAGGAGGACGGTCAGCGCGTAGAGCAGCATGAGGTTTTTACGCTTGAGCAATCCGGGCAGGCTTTTGAGCGAACCTGTGTTCACGCTGGGCAGCAGCGGCAGGTTTTTCGCCAATATGCCCATGACCGCTGCCGCGCAAAGTCCGATAAGCAAAAAGCTGAACTGCCAGCTTGAATGTTGCCCGATAACGCGCCCCAGCGGGATGCCCGCTACCATCGCCATGACCGTCCCCGTACTGAGCAGCCCCAAAGCCTGATTGCCTTTACCCTGCGGCGCGACACGTACCGCCAGCGAGGCGGTAATCGACCAAAACACGGCGTGCGTCAGGGCGATGCCGATACGGCTGACGAGCAGGATTTCGAAACTTCGGGCGAAATAGGAAACGATGTGGCTGAGGGTAAAGAACGCGAAGAGGACGAGCAGCAGCTTTCGGCGTTCGATGTTTTTCGTTACCAGCATCAGCGGCAGTGACAGCAGCGCGACAATCCACGCATACACGGTAATCATGATGCCGACTTCGGTCGGCGGCATATTGAAGGTCGCACCGATGTCGCTCAATAGGGCAATCGGGATATATTCGGTGGTGTTGAAAATGAATGCGCCGACTGCCAGGGCGATGACGCTTAGCCATTGTTTGTTTGTGTTTGCTGACATTGGAGTTTCCTTTTTTATATTTGTCTTCAAAAATTTATCAATTTTGTAATTATACTACTTTCAGACGACCTTCTTACTGCGACGACGCAAATTTCCACTCTAGACGCTCCCGCATCATCAGCATACAATCTTCGCATGAACACCAAACACCCCAAGCTCTCCCGTTTTGCCCATATTTACGGCATGAACGGGCAATTTGTCCTGTTGGAACAGCATTCCGAGTGGATGCCGGTCAACGATGCCGACTACGACAACGCACCCGCATTGCCGGAGGGGTTTGTGTTTGCGGACGAAGCGTTCTATACGACCGATGGCAGCGTGCCGCCGCTCATCCTGCCCGACAACATCAAAATCTTCAACGAAGAAGCACGCAAACTCGAACGCCGCAGGCTCGATGCGCTGGCTTTGGAGGAGTTGGGCAAAAACCTCGCCGCCGCCCAAGCCGAGACCGACCTCGAAGCCCTGCTCGAAAAAATCGACTTTCATTTAAAACAGGACAATCTGTTCAAATAAAACTTTTCAGACGACCTCACAAGTCGCTAAGGGGTCGTCTGAAAGATAAAATCGTTGACAATCCAAACCGATTTGGTACATTGTTCACCACTTATCAATCCCCGTTTCCCAACCGACAAAGGAGTCGAGAAGATGTTTTCAAAAAGCGTCAACCTAGCCCAATATGATCCGGATCTGGCAGCCGCCATCGCCCAAGAAGACCAACGCCAGCAAGACCACGTCGAACTGATTGCTTCCGAAAACTACGTCAGTTGCGCCGTGATGGAGGCACAAGGTTCGCAATTGACCAACAAATACGCCGAAGGCTACCCCGGCAAACGCTACTACGGCGGTTGCGAATACGTCGATATCGTCGAACAGTTGGCAATCGACCGCGTCAAAGAACTCTTCGGTGCGGAATACGCCAACGTCCAACCCCATTCCGGCTCCCAAGCCAACCAAGCCGTGTACGCCTCCGTCCTCAAACCCGGCGACACTATCCTCGGCATGAGCCTCGCCCACGGCGGCCATCTGACCCACGGCGCCAGCGTCAACATTTCCGGCAAACTCTACAATGCCATTACCTACGGCTTGGATGAAAACGAAGTCCTCGATTACGCCGAAGTCGAACGCCTCGCGCTCGAACACAAACCCAAAATGATCGTTGCCGGCGCATCTGCCTACGCCCTGCAAATCGACTGGGCGAAATTCCGTGAAATTGCCGACAAAGTCGGTGCCTACCTCTTTGTCGATATGGCGCACTACGCAGGTCTGATTGCCGGCGGCGAATACCCCAACCCCGTCCCATTCTGCGACTTCGTGACTACCACCACCCACAAAACCCTGCGCGGCCCGCGCGGCGGCGTGATTTTGTGTCGTGACAACACGCATGAAAAAGCGTTGAACTCTTCCATCTTCCCAAGCCTGCAAGGCGGCCCGCTGATGCACGTCATCGCCGCCAAAGCCGTTGCGTTCAAAGAAGCCCTGCAACCCGAGTTCAAACAATACGCAAAACAGGTGAAAATCAATGCCGCAGCGATGGCGGAAGAATTGGTCAAACGCGGCTTGCGCATCGTTTCGGGCCGCACCGAAAGCCACGTTTTCCTCGTTGACCTGCAACCGATGAAAATCACCGGCAAAGCCGCCGAAGCCGCATTGGGCAAAGCAAACATCACCGTCAACAAAAACGCCATTCCGAATGACCCGGAAAAACCGTTCGTTACCTCCGGTATCCGCATCGGCTCCGCCGCCATGACCACGCGCGGCTTTAACGAAGCCGACGCCCGAGTCCTCGCCAACCTCGTTGCCGATGTTTTGGCAAATCCTGAAGACGAAGCGAATTTGGCAAACGTCCGCAAACAAATCACCGCGCTTTGCGACAAATATCCCGTTTACGGCGCGTAACCGGCTTGCCCGTTTAAGCATCTTGTCACACGGAAAGGTCGTCTGAAAATCTTGAAAAAGGGTTTTCAGACGACCTTAATTTCTCATTTCAGACTACAATACCGAATTAAATTCTCTCATCAACCCGACGAACTCCGTCTCATCATAAAAGCAAGGAATACCCATGCATACCGAAGCCGTTTTAACCGTATTGAAAAACCTGCAAAACCAAATCTGCACCGCGCTTGAGCAAGAAGACGGCGGGGCGGTGTTTGCGCGTGAAGAATGGACGGGCAAGTTGGGCGTGGGCGAAACCCGCGTATTGAAAAACGGCGCGGTATTCGAGCAGGCGGGCGTGAATTTTTCGCATGTGAAGGGCAGTAAAATGCCCGTTTCGGCAACGGCGCACCGCCCTGAACTGGCGGGCGCGGCGTTTGAGGCGATGGGCGTGTCGCTGGTGATTCATCCGAAAAATCCGTATGTACCGACCAGCCATGCGAACGTGCGCTTTTTTATCGCGTATCCGGAAGGCGGCGAGCCTGTGTGGTGGTTCGGCGGCGGCTTTGATTTGACGCCGTTTTATCCGTTTGAAGAAGATATTTTGCACTGGCACACGGTCGCGCGGGACGTGTGCGCGCCGTTTGGGGAAGCGGTTTATCCCGAGTTCAAAAAATGGTGCGACGAGTATTTTTACCTGAAACACCGCGGCGAAACGCGCGGCGTGGGCGGTTTGTTTTTCGACGATTTGAACCGCTGGAATTTCGACACCTGCCTGAATTTCATCAAGGCGGTCGGCGAAGGCTACATCGAAGCGTATTTGCCGATTGTGGCGAAACGCAAAAACACGCCGTATGGCGAACGCGAGCGCGATTTCCAGCTTTACCGGCGCGGGCGTTATGTAGAATTTAATTTGGTTTGGGACAGGGGTACGCTGTTCGGCCTGCAAAGCGGCGGGCGCACGGAAAGCATTTTGATGTCCATGCCGCCTTTGGTGCGTTTCGAGTATCAATACGCGCCCGAAGAAGGTTCGCCCGAAGCGCGGCTGAACGAGTTTCTCACCGCCCGCGACTGGCTCTCGGAGATCCAATAATGGCGGATAAACGCAAGCCCGACGCCCATCCTTCGGACAAATTCATCCTTGCCATGATTGTCATGGCGGTGTTCCTGGTGATCATCATCGGCGGCGGATTTATCGCCGTAGAATATTTTAAGGCGCATCCCGAAGTGTTTGAATTGAAGCCGCCTGCGAAATAGTTTAGGAAGAAAGATAAAAGGTCGTCTGAAACTTTTCAGACGACCTTTTTCAGCTTTAAAACCCTTGTTTACAAAACAGCCAAAGCCGCGTCGTAATCAGGCTCGTTGGCGATTTCGGCAACCAGTTCGCTGTGCAGGACTTTGTCGTTTTCGTCCAAAACCACAACGGCACGCGCAGTCAGTCCGCGCAACGGGCTGTCGGTCAGGGCGACGCCGTAATCGGCGGCAAAGCTGCTGCGGAACGTAGACAGGTTGATAACATTGTCCAAACCTTCCGCGCCGCAGAAACGTGCTTGGGCAAACGGCAGGTCGGCTGAAATGCACAGAACGACCGCGTTATCCAAAGAAGACGCGCGTTGGTTAAACGTACGCACGGATTGGGCGCATACGCCGGTATCGACGCTTGGGAAAATGTTCAACACTTTGCGTTTGCCCGCAAAATCCGCCAAAGTTTTGTCGGATAGATCGCCAGCGGTCAGGCTGAATGCAGGCGCGGTTTGACCGACGGCTGGCAGGTCGCCGGAAGTGTGGACAGGGTTGTCGTGGAAGGTAATTTGAGCCATAAGAGTTTCCTTTTTTAGGTTGACGAAAAATATTGACGAGGATAGAAGGTTTTTATCTATTTGCCAAGTGATACATAATTAAGGGCAATATGCTCAAATCAGGTCGTCTGAAAAATTTCAGACGACCTGTTTTATATGCGCCTTATGCCCGCTCACACCCACAGCCAAGCCCAAACGCTGCGCCCTTCGCCTTGCAGCAACACCAGCGTTCGGCAGGCGGAGGCTGTGTTCATACATTCCAACCCGATGCCGTGTGCGGCAAGTTCGGCGGCGATTTTCGGATGGAGGAACTGCTGCTTCTCCCCCGTGCCGATAATGATGACTTCGGGCAAGCCGTCCGAATCGGAGGTCGTCTGAAACAGGTCGGCGGCAGTCAGTTCAGACGGCGTTTGCACGTTCATTGCTTCAATTTTGCCGTTGCGCCAGATGATGGGCGCGGTGTAGGTTTTGCCGCCCGCTTCGATTGCGCCCGCCCGATAAGCGGTCAGGCTTAGGGTTTCATCGGTTTTGTTTTCTTCAATCAGCATTTTTCTTCCGTTTCTTTCTCGGCTTGATATATCAATTTCAAACAGGCTTGCCGCCCTTTCGCCGCGTTCCGTAAAAAAGGTGCAAAATCAGGCAATTTCAGGTAGGATGGGCGACTTTAGCCTGCGCCTTCCGCCCTTGCAAAATCAGCATTATATCAATCTGCGGCGGCGGTGCGTTTCGGGCTTTCTGAATTTCTGTTTTTACTTTTTGATTTAAGAGAATCGGCTCACAAGGAGGCACAATGAAGCCAGTAAACATCGGTCTTTTAGGTTTAGGTACGGTCGGCGGCGGTACGGCTGCCGTGTTGCAGGACAATGCGGCGGAAATCAGCCGTCGTTTGGGACGCGAAGTGCGCATCAGTGCCGTATGCGACTTGAGCGAAGAAAAAGCCCGCCAAACCTGTCCGTCCGCAGCCTTTGTCAAAGACCCGTTCGAACTGGTCGCGCGTGAAGACGTCGATGTCGTCGTCGAATTGTTCGGCGGTACCGGCATCGCCAAAGATGCGGTATTGAAAGCCATTGAAAACGGCAAACACATCGTTACCGCCAACAAAAAACTGCTCGCCGAATACGGCAACGAAATCTTCCCGCTGGCGGAAGAAAAAAACGTCATGGTGCAATTTGAAGCGGCAGTAGCGGGCGGCATCCCGATTATCAAAGCCCTGCGCGAAGGCCTCGCCGCCAACCGCATCCGCAGCATCGCCGGCATCATCAACGGCACCAGCAACTTCATCCTCTCCGAAATGCGCGAAAAAGGCAGCGCGTTTGCCGACGTATTGAAAGAAGCGCAAGCATTGGGCTACGCCGAAGCCGATCCGACCTTCGACATCGAAGGCAACGACGCGGGCCACAAAATCACCATCATGAGCGCGCTGGCATTTGGCACGCCGATGAACTTCCCCGCCTGCTACCTCGAAGGCATCAGCAAACTCGACAGCCGCGACATCAAATACGCCGAAGAACTCGGCTACCGCATCAAACTTCTGGGCATCACCCGCAAAACCGACAAAGGCATCGAATTGCGCGTCCATCCGACCCTGATTCCCGAAAGCCGCCTCTTGGCAAACGTCAACGGCGTGATGAACGCCGTGCGCGTCAACGCCGATATGGTCGGCGAAACCTTATATTACGGCGCGGGTGCGGGCGCACTGCCGACCGCTTCCGCCGTGGTCGCCGACATCATCGACATCGCCCGCCTGATTGACGCCGATACCGGCCACCGCGTGCCGCACCTAGCGTTCCAGCCCGCCCAAGTCCAAGCGCAGACCATCCTGCCTATGGACGAAATCACCAGCAGCTACTACCTGCGCGTCCAAGCCAAAGACGAACCGGGTACGCTGGGGCAAATCGCCGCGCTTTTGGCAAAAGAAAACGTGTCCATCGAAGCCTTAATCCAAAAAGGCGTCATCGACCAAACCACCGCCGAAATCGTGATTCTGACCCACAGCACGGTCGAGAAAAACATCAAGCGCGCCATCGAAGCCATCGAAGCATTAAGCTGCGTGGAAAAACCAATCACCATGATCCGCATGGAAAGCCTGCATGACTGAACCGAAAAACGAAATGTCCGCCGAAGAGCAAGCCGCGGCGCGTAAAAAGGCAAAAGCCAAAATCCGCACCATCCGCATTTGGGCGTGGGTCATTTTGGCGCTGCTCGCCGCCACCGCCCTGCTCTCCCAATGCGCCATGTCCAAACCGCAGGCAAAGCAGAACATCTTTGAGTCTTGCGTGAAAAACATCCCCTTTGCCGAAAAATGGCAAAACGATTTGAAAGAAAGGGGCTTGGATTCAAACAACAGCAAACTCGCCACCGATTACTGCACCTGTATGTGGGACAAGCCTTTGGACAAACTTTCCGAAGAGCAAATCCGTTCATTGGGCAAACTCAGCCCTCAAGAGCAGCTCGACCTGCTCGGCGGCGCGCAAGCGTTTGAAGATCGCGACAAGCAGTGTGTGACAGGTTTGAAGGCGGAATAATCCGGTTTTAACATAGCAAAAAGGTCGTCTGAAAAAACTCCGTTTGGTGTTTTCAGACGACCTTTTCTCATATAGGCAGGCATCACTCCGCCCCTTCACGGTATAATCAGCCCATATCACTTCACAACAAGGAACACACAAGATGGATTGGAAAGGACGCGAACAGAGTCAAAACGTAGAAGACCGACGCGGCAGCAGCGGTGGAGGCGGCGGCGGTAGAACGCCCGGCATCCTCGGCATCATCGTCGTTTTGATCGGCGCTTATTACGGCGTCGATTTGAGCGGCTTGGTCGGCACGCCTTCCATGGGTACGGGTTCAACCCAAACCTCCCAACTCAAACCTCAAGAAGAAGCCGAACTGAACGAACTTGCCCGCGTCGTCCTCGCCGATACGGAAAAAGCTTGGGGCAGCTATTTCAAACAAATCGGACGGACCTACACCCCGACCACGCTGGTGTTATACAACGGCGGCACATCCACCGCCTGCGGCATGGGCCAATCGGCAATGGGCCCGTTTTACTGCCCGGGCGACCAAAAAGTCTATCTCGACTTAGACTTTTATAGGGATATGCAGACCAAACTCAATTCCGCCAGCGATGCCGCGTTTGCCTACGTCATCGCGCACGAAGTCGGACACCACGTCCAAAACCTGCTCGGTATCCTGCCTAAAGTCCACAGAATGCAGCAGCAGGTCGACAAAAAAGAAGCCAATGCCCTTTCCGTCAAACTCGAATTGCAGGCGGACTGCTACGCGGGTATTTGGGGGCATTACGCCGTCAACAACAATATCTTCAAAGCCGAAGACATCACCAAAGCCATGCTGGCTGCCGAATCCGTCGGCGACGACCGCCTGCAGAAAGACGGGCAGGGCTATGTTGTTCCCGACAGCTTTACACATGGCTCGTCCGAACAGCGCATGGCATGGCTCAAACGCGGTTTGGACAGCGGCGACATCAATCAATGCAACACTTTCGGCAATTGATCGAAACCGTAGTGAATGGTTATTTGATATAACCCCCAAAGGTCGTCTGAAAGCCTTCAGACGACCTTTGCCTATGTTAGAATAAGCCCGTTTTCCATTCACAATCACAAAGGAAACCATCATGGCAAACATTGCCCGCGACATCTTCAAAGCCTACGACATCCGAGGCATTGTCGGCAAAACCCTGACCAACGAAGCCGCCTACCTTATCGGTAAAGCCATCTCCACCCGAGCCGCCGAAAAAGGCATTACCCGCATCGCACTCGGACGCGACGGACGCTTGAGCGGCCCCGAACTGATGGAACACATCCAGCACGGCTTTACCGACAGCGGCATCGACGTCCTCAATGTCGGCATGGTCGCCACCCCCATGCTGTATTTCGCCGCCATCAACGAATGCGGCGGCAGCGGCGTGATGATTACCGGCAGCCACAACCCGCCCGATTACAACGGCTTCAAAATGATGCTCGGCGGCGATACCCTCGCAGGCGAAGCCATCCAAGAACTGCTTGCCCTGATCGAAGCCGACAAACTGACCGCTTCCGATAAAAAAGGCAGCGTAACCGAAAAAGACATTTCCGGCGAATACCACAACCACATCGTCGGCCACGTCAAACTCAAACGCCCCATGAAAATCACCATCGACGCGGGCAACGGCGTAGGCGGCGCATTCGCAGGCAAACTCTACAAAGGTTTGGGCAACGAAGTGACCGAACTTTTCTGCGAAGTGGACGGCAATTTCCCCAACCACCATCCCGACCCTTCCAAACCGAAAAACCTGCAAGATTTGATTGCCGCGCTGAAAAACAGCGACGCCGAAATCGGCTTGGCTTTTGACGGCGATGCCGACCGCTTGGGCGTCGTGACCAAAGACGGCAACATTATTTATCCCGACCGTCAGCTCATGCTGTTCGCCCAAGACGTTTTGAGCCGCAACCCCGGCGCGAAAGTCATCTTCGACGTCAAATCCACCCGCCTGCTGGCTCCGTGGATTAAAGAACACGGCGGCGAACCCGTTATGGAGAAAACCGGCCACAGCTTCATCAAGTCCACCATGAAAAAAACCGGCGCGCTGGTTGCCGGCGAAATGAGCGGACACATCTTCTTCAAAGAACGCTGGTTCGGCTTCGACGACGGCATGTACGCCGGCGCACGCCTCTTGGAAATCCTGTCTGCCTTCGACAATCCGTCCGAAGTGTTGAACAGCCTACCGCAAAGCATTTCCACGCCCGAACTCAACATCGACCTGCCCGAAGGCAGCAACGGCCATCAGGTTATCGACGAACTCGCCGCCAAAGCCAAATTCGAAGGCGCGACCGAAATCATCACCATCGACGGCCTGCGCGTAGAATTCCCCGACGGCTTCGGTCTGATGCGCGCCTCCAATACCACGCCGATTTTGGTGTTGCGCTTCGAGGCAGATTCCGACGAAGCCATCGAGCGGATTCAAAACCAATTCAAAGCCGTCATCGAAAGCAATCCTGCGCTGAAATGGCCGCTGTAAACGGTTAACGCTTTAAAGATCAAAAGGTCGTCTGAAAACAGAAATGCAGATACTGCCAAACTGTTTTCAGACGGCCTTTTGCTGTTTTCTGAATTTAATATCCCTTCCCCTAGAGACGAATTCAATTTCATGTCAGTCATGACTAGCGCTTATTACAATCGCAACTCTTCAAAATGGTTACTTACCGTAACATTTGAAACAGTAGGAAAATCCATCAGTTCTGGGTTGATTATGTAATTTGTCAAACTATCAGAAGGATTCAAATGGTAAATAGTCGTCAAAACATTAACAAAAAACCTTTCCCCTTTTACCATTATTTTTTCATCGACATCCGTTATAAAATAAATTTCCCTATCTTTCAGATATATGATTTGATTTCTCTTCAAATCTACCGTCCATTCCTCAATCGATTTATTCATGCGTGCATTTTGAATATACAGTTCAAACTGATGGCCATAAGAAAAATCTATTCCTACTTTAATAAATAAATCATCTCCAAAAAATTTGGATTCAAAATCAGCCCATAGCTCATCTTGAAATTTTTTATTTACTTCTTTTATGAAATCATTAAATTCAATCATCTGATTACCTTCGACGGCAGCTTTATATAAGCTGCTTGATTAGTTGTCCGATGGACATCTGCGCTTTTGCTGCCCCTTAAAAATCTCAAAAGATTATAGTCGGGTCGTCTGAAAACCGATATCAACCCTCTCCCCCTCTCCCAATCCAGAATATAACGAAATCGCATTAAATTAAAACCAAGCATTCTTTCCGTTTTTCAGACGACCTGTTTACAGTATCGCCACTGTTTTCAGAAAAATCACCATTCAACCAAACAATTAAAGCCGCGCAGGCAAACGTTCTGCCTCAAGCAGCCGTCCGTACAAAGGAACCGACATGACCCCAGCCAACCCGCTTCCCACCGAACTTTCCGCACAACTCGCCGCCCTCTCGCCTACACAGCTCGCTTGGCTTTCCGGCTACTGCTGGGCGCAAAGTCAAGGGGCGGCGGGCGGTTTGAGTGTTTCCGCCGCTCCTGCCGTTGCAGCCCCCGCGCGACGCGTGTTGGTCTTATCCGCCTCGCAAACGGGCAATGCGCGCGGCGTTGCCGAATCTTTACACGCCAAACTCAAAAACGCCGGCGTAGAAGCCGTATTGAGCAGCGCGGGGGACTTCAAAAGCAAAACCCTGCCCGATGAAGACATCGTGTTATTGGTAACATCCACGCAAGGCGAGGGCGAGCCGCCCGAAGAAGCCCTGCCGCTGTATAAATTCGTCTTCGGCAAAAAAGCCCCCGATTTGGGCAAACTCACTTTTGCCGTCTTGGGTTTGGGCGATTCTTCCTATCCTAATTTCTGCCAAGCGGGCAAAGACTTTGACGCCAAATTCGCCGAACTGGGCGCACGTCGTCTGAACGACTTGGGCATCTGCGATTTAGAGTTCCAAAGCGCCGCCGACGCGTGGATAGAAGCCGTCGTCCCACAAGTTGCCGAGCTTGCCGTGCAAACCGCCGCAGCATCCGTTGCAACACCTGCTGCCCTTCAAACCGCAGGCACTGTCTATACCAAAGACAAACCCTATACCGCCACCCTGTCCGTCCGCCAAAAAATCACGTCCCGCTCTGCCGAGAAAGACGTGGAGCACATCGAAATCGACCTGTCCGGTTCCGGGCTGCACTATCAGGCAGGCGACGCATTGGGCGTACTCCCGCTCAACGCTCCCGCTTTGGTTCAAGAAATCCTCGATTTGCACCAATTAAGCGGCGAAGAAAAAATCCGCCTTTCAGACGACCTCGAAACCGACATCCGCACCGCCCTGACCGAGTCCGCCGACATCACACAAAACACGCCGGCGCTCGTGCAGCAATATGCCGAGTTGTCCGGCAGCGAAGAACTCAAAACCACAGCCGCCGACAAAGCCCGATTGGACGCCTACCTCGCCGCCACCCCGCCCGTCGGCGTCTTCGCCGCCCACCCCCATCCGCTGGACGCGCAAACCCTGTTCCAACTGTTCCGCCCCCAAACCCCGCGCCTTTACTCCATCGCCTCCGCGCAAGACGAAGTCGGCGAAGAAGTCCACCTGACCGTCGGCGTCGTCCGCTTCGAACACCACGGCAACACCTACACCGGCGCAGCGTCAGGCTATCTGGGCGAACGCCTTGAAGAAGGCGGAGAAGTACGCGTCTTCGTCGAACCCAACCCCAACTTCCGCCTGCCCGCCGACGGCAACACCCCCGTCATCATGATAGGCGCAGGCACAGGCATCGCCCCCTTCCGCGCCTTCATGCAGCAACGCGACGCCAACGGCGACAATGGCAAAAACTGGCTCATCTTCGGCAACCAACGCCTCGCCGACGACTTCCTCTACCAGCTCGAATGGAGCGATTACCGCAAAGACGGCATCCTCACCCGCGCCGACTTGGCATGGAGCAGACAAGGCGAACACAAAGTCTATGTCCAACACAAAATCGCCGAACACGCCGCCGAAGTTTGGAACTGGCTGCAACAAGGCGCACACCTCTACGTCTGCGGCGACGCCACCCGCATGGCACGCGACGTAGAAACCGCCCTGATCAACGTCATCGAAACCCAAGGCAAACTCAGCCGTGACGATGCCGAAGACTATCTCAACGAAATGCGCGAAGACAAACGCTACCAACGCGACGTTTATTGATACCGCCCCAAACAAAAGGTCGTCTGAAAAGCCCAAATCAGGTTTTCAGACGACCTTTTACCAAATCTTATTCGACGGTTTCAGGTAGCGTCCGTCATCAAATGTATTAATCCACTGCGGCCTTAACGCAATAAAAATAGCAGCGGTAATACCGCTTAAAAACGCTTCCGCCCATGCAATGAGGAAAAACACGGGAAATGCCATACTCCACAATGCCGTTTCAGGAAAAGCCCGCACCCTGTCCAATATGCCGACCAAAACACCCCCGGTCAGCAGCATGCCCGCTGCGGATGCTAAAAAACCATTGACGAAAATGAAGATAAAAATATTGGCGGGAAGCCGGTTGACCCAGGCGCGTGACAGCAAATTGACCGCCAGCGCAGGCAGAAACAACGCAAGCGCATTGACCGGATAAGCCTGCCAATCTGAGCCGAATATCCAAACATAGGGCAAATACAGCAACGCACAGACCCAAAATGCCAGCGGGACACCGAGCATCAAGGCAATCAGGTTGACCGCCAAAAGATGGTAACTCATCCCCGCAAGCTGCCCGCCATCAGGGGTGGCATTCAAGCTCCAGACCGACGCCAAAATAATCCCTGCCAATGCGGCAGCCGAGCCATGTTTTCGAAAATCACGATAAGCCTTCGGTGCGGATAATGCCAACAATAAAACCAACACGCACCACGCAGCGGCCAAAATCAAACCCGAAAACCATCCCGTTTGGAAAAGCATATATCCTCAATGTTTAAAAAGCGTTTCAGACGACCTGATTATAGTGGATTCGCACAACCGAAAGGAAACAAAGCCTTGTCGGTTTTGTTTCATCCTGAAAAGCGTTAGAATAACGGACTTTGCTTTTTTGACTCGGGAAAATTTCAATATGTTGTGGAGCGTGCTGATTATTATTTTATTGCTTGCCATCGGCATCGTGTTTTTACTGCATAAAAAACAAGAACAAGATTGGAAACGCGAGCTGGTCCGTCTGAAACGCGGCAGGGATTTTGACGAAAATCCGGACGCAGCGTACGAACTTACGGAAGAAGCAAAAACCGCAGGCAACAAAACCATCGCCCGCCTGCGTCTTTTGGCTGCGCAACACGACTACAAGAAACGTACGCAAACGCTTTCAGACGACTCCTCTTTCTCTCCAAGCTCGCTGGCGGAGGCTATGGGCGCATTCCAAGTTTCCCCTTCCGTACAAGAAGATGCGGCAGATTCATCGCCCGCATACGAAACGTCGTCTGAAACCGATTTCGAGCCGGAATACCTCCACGAGCCTGAATTTCCCCAAACACCCGACATCCCCCCCAAAAAAGTCCGTCCAAATGCCCACAAACCTGAGCAATATCCGGAAATCGTACCGTTCGAAACGTCCGATACGCCGGAATATACGCCCGGCTTGGTAACAGGCGGTGCCTTCGAAGAGATTACTTTGGAAGAAGCCACCCGCTCGCTGACTGAAGCTGCCGTCCAAGAATGGGAAGAGCATCAAACCGCCAAACAAAACCCCGTTGCCATCACTACTGAAAGCGAACCGGAAATCCGTTTGGTACGGACATCGGTTACACCGATGAAAGGTTTGGAAGTCATTGATTTCAACGACCCTGTCTTACGCCGTACGCGCGAACGCGTCAAATCTTATGTGGATAGCATCCATCTGGAAAAAGCCGGCCGTCCCCATATCGAAACGGCACAAACCGCTTTGCGTACTGCCGAACGTGAATCCATCCCCTCTACGGCCAACTATTACGGTCAAAAAGACGAAATCAACGTCATCGACATCCAAAACAATCTCGCCATGCGCCGTGCCGCTCGCGACAAACTTGCCGCAGCCGTTGCCCCTGTGCGCGGATACCAGCCTCAAATTATTGAAGATGAAGATATTTTTGCCAATCTGAAACTGCCTGCAAACCGCCGCCGCACACTCAAGCACTCCGAAGCTGCCGCAGAAAAAATAACCCGTCGTCAACTGTCTAAACAAGAAGCAGAAAGTGTTGAACAATCAACGGCGAAACCCACCTCATCCTTTACAGCAAGAAGCCAAGCTCCTGTTCTCAGCCGAAAAGCGGCGGTTCCCGCCAAACTGTCCCGCGCCGTTCGTGAAAACACTTTTATTTCCCGGCCGCCCGCTCCTGACGCAACCGTCATCGAACCGCCTCCCGTACCGCCCGTACCGGCACCTGCGGTCGATATTCCGAAACCGCCCAAATTCGATTTACCCGAAAACAAAATCGACATTCCCGAACCACCCGTGTTCCGTAATCATCCGTCCGTTTCCGTATTTGAGTCGGAAGTTAACGCACACATCAGCAACAATCCGGAAATCTCTATACATGATTACCTGATTCGCGAATCGGCAAGCGACACAATTAAGGACGTTGATTCCGAAACAGACAACGATACCGCGGATGTATTCGGACGCGACCTGCCACACGAGCAAACGTCGTCTGAAAACATTGAAACCAATGAAACACCGTGGTTTGACGGCGACGATGATTGGGACGCGGCTTCAGACGACCTCACCGCCCCGCAGACGAACAGCATCCATCTGCCGACTACCGCCCTGCTCCTCCCGCCCCAATTCGACCCGGCCGCCACGCAGACCGAAGAAGAATTGTTAAACAACAGCATCACCATCGAAGAGAAACTGGCAGAATTTAAGGTCAAAGTCAAAGTCGTGGATTCCTATTCCGGTCCGGTGATTACGCGTTACGAAATCGAACCTGATGTCGGCGTGCGCGGCAATTCGGTTATAAACCTTGAAAAAGACCTTGCCCGTTCGCTCGGTGTTGCCTCTATCCGCGTCGTCGAAACCATACCCGGCAAAACCTGCATGGGCTTGGAGCTGCCGAACCCGAAACGCCAAATGATACGCCTGAGCGAAATCTTCAATTCGCCCGCGTTTGCCGAATCCAAATCCAAGCTGACGCTCGCGCTCGGTCAGGACATTACCGGTCAGCCCGTCGTTACCGACTTGGGCAAAGCACCGCATTTGTTGGTTGCCGGTACAACCGGTTCGGGTAAATCGGTCGGCGTTAATGCCATGATTTTATCTATGCTCTTCAAAGCAACGCCTGAAGACGTGCGCATGATTATGATTGACCCGAAAATGCTGGAATTGAGCATTTACGAAGGCATTCCGCACCTGCTCGCGCCTGTCGTTACCGATATGAAGCTGGCGGCCAATGCGCTCAACTGGTGCGTCAACGAAATGGAAAAACGCTATCGTCTGATGAGCCATGTAGGCGTTCGCAACCTTGCTGGCTTCAATCAAAAAATCATGGAAGCTGCCACACAAGGCATGAAAATTGCCAACCCGTTCAGCCTGACGCCTGACGATCCTGAACCTTTGGAAAAACTGCCGTTTATCGTAGTCGTGGTTGACGAGTTCGCCGATTTGATGATGACCGCAGGCAAGAAAATCGAAGAACTGATTGCCCGCCTTGCCCAAAAAGCCCGCGCAGCAGGCATCCATTTGATTCTTGCCACACAACGCCCCAGCGTCGATGTCATCACAGGTCTGATTAAAGCCAACATCCCGACACGCATCGCCTTCCAAGTATCCAGCAAAATCGACAGCCGTACGATTCTCGACCAAATGGGCGCGGAAAACCTGCTCGGACAAGGCGATATGCTGTTCCTGCCGCCTGGTACAGGTTATCCGCAACGCGTCCACGGCGCATTCGCTTCAGACGACGAAGTACACCGCGTAGTCGAATATTTGAAACAATTCGGCGAACCCGATTACATCGACGATATTCTGATGAGCGGCACAACCGACGATCTGCCGGGTATCAGCCGCAGCAGCGACAGCGAAGTTGATCCGATGTATGACGATGCCGTCTCTGTCGTTCTGAAAACGCGCAAAGCCAGCATTTCCGGCATTCAGCGTCAATTACGCATCGGCTACAACCGCGCCGCCCGCCTGATTGACCAAATGGAAGCAGACGGCATCGTTTCGCCTGCCGAAACCAACGGCAACCGTACCGTTTTGGCGCAAAGCAGCGAACATTTGGACTAAAGCCACACCAGAGCAGGGAAAAAGCCGATTGCCGTTGCAGTTTCCCCTGATTTTGGTACAATACCGCCATTCATTCTTACACAGACAAGCCGCCGAGATTTAGGCGGCTTGTATTTTTATTTTCATTTTTTGCGGATTATATTTACCGCATATTTACCAAGCAAAAGCAGCCCAAACGCTTTTGCGGAGAAGACAAACCATGCAAAAAATTCCATTGACCGTACGCGGCGCAGAATTGCTCAAACAAGAATTGCAACGCCTCAAAAGCGTCGCCCGCCCCGAAATCATCGAAGCCATCGCCGAAGCCCGTTCGCACGGCGACTTGTCCGAAAACGCAGAATACGAAGCTGCCAAAGAAAAACAAGGCTTTATCGAAGGACGAATTTCCGAGTTGGAACACAAATTGTCCATGGCGCACATCATCAATCCCGCTGAAATCCACGCAGAAGGCAAAATCGTCTTCGGCACGACCGTAACGCTGGAAGATTTGGAAACCGAAGAACACGTTACCTATCAAATCGTCGGCGAAGACGAAGCAGACATCAAAGAAGGCAAAATCTACGTCGGCTCCCCCATTGCCCGAGCCCTAATCGGCAAAGAGGAAGGCGATGTCGCTGAAGTACAAGCCCCTGGTGGTGTACGCGAATACGACATTATTTCGGTTCAATATATCTGATTGCCCTGAATATTATTAATATAAAAGGTCGTCTGAAAATCAAGGAAAATGGTTTTCAGACGACCTTTTCAGCATTCTCCCTAATTGCTGCTTAAAAGGAAAGATAAATCAAAGTTCCGACACAAGACAACTCAACTTCATATTCCTATCCCTACTTTTTCATCCGTATTCAGCAAAAAAGGTCGTCTGAAATCTTTCAGACGACCTTTTATCAATCAAAATCGGCTCAACGATTATTCAGGCGCTTTTTCTTCGCGCGCAGGAGCTTCGGTCAATGCTTTGATAGACAGACGCACGCGACCGCGGTCGTCCACTTCCAATGCTTTCACATTCACAACCTGACCGACTTGCAGATAGTCGCTGACGTTGCGTACGCGCTCGTGGGCGATTTGGCTGATGTGTACCAAACCGTCTTTGCCCGGCATCACGCTGACGATGGCACCAACGTTGTTGTCGAGGATTTTAACCACAGTACCTTCGTACACTTTGCCCACTTCCACTTCGGCAGTGATTTCTTCGATGCGTTTTTTCGCAGCGTCGCCGGCTTCTTGAGTGGTTGCGGCAATAGTGATGGTGCCGTCTTCCGCGATATTGATTTCAGTACCGGTTTCAGCGGTAATCGCACGGATGGTTTCACCGCCTTTGCCAATGACTTCACGGATTTTGTCTTGGTTGATTTTCATGGTAAACAGGCGCGGAGCGTGAGCAGACAGCTCTTGCGGACCTGCCACGGCGGCTTTCATCTCTTCCAAGATGTGCAGACGCGCGTCTTTGGCTTGCGCCAAAGCAATCTGCATGATTTCTTTGGTAATGCCTTGGATTTTGATGTCCATTTGCAGCGCGGTTACGCCTTCGGTCGTACCGGCAACTTTAAAGTCCATATCGCCCAAGTGATCCTCATCACCCAAGATGTCGGTCAACACGGCGAATTTGTTGTTGTCCAAAATCAGACCCATTGCGATACCGGCAACGTGTGCTTTCAAAGGCACACCGGCAGACAGCAAGCTCAAACAGCCGCCGCAGACGGAAGCCATAGAAGACGAACCGTTGGACTCGGTAATCTCGGAAACAACACGCATGGTGTAGCTGAATTCTTCAGGGGACGGCAATACGGCAACCAGTGCGCGTTTTGCCAAGCGGCCATGTCCGATTTCGCGGCGTTTCGGCGCGCCGACGCGACCCACTTCGCCGGTAGAATACGGCGGGAAGTTGTAATGCAGCATAAAGCGGTCGGTGTATTCGCCGGAGAGTGCGTCAATAATTTGCTCGTCGCGCGAAGTACCCAAAGTCGCTACGGCAAGGGCTTGGGTTTCGCCACGGGTAAACAGAGCAGAACCATGTGTACGCGGCAGTACGCCGGTTTGGATGTTCAACGGACGGACGGTGCGGGTATCGCGACCGTCGATACGCGGCTGACCTTCCAAAATTTGGGTGCGGACAACGTCGGCTTCCAAATGTTTGAAAATACCCTTGATTTCGTTGGCAGCCAAAGTATCGGTTTCTTCGGTAATCAGCGCATCTTTTACTGCATTCCAAGCCTCGTCCAATTTAGCGGAACGCGCTTGTTTTTGACGGATTTTGAACGCTTCTTTAATTGCTTCGCCTGCGATTTCGCGCACTTTGGCAACCAATTCTTCATTGGTTTCAGGTGCTTTCCAATCCCATACTTCAGGATTTACTTCATCGGCGAACTCGTTGATGGCGTTAATCGCTACCTGCATTTGGTCGTGGCCGTAAACTACGGCACCCAACATCACGTCTTCAGGCAGGATTTTAGCTTCGGATTCCACCATCAAAACGGCTTTGGATGTACCCGCAACCACCAAGTCCAGCTTAGATTTAGCCAATTCGGCTTTGGTCGGGTTCAATACGTACACACCGTTTACATAACCTACGCGTGCGGCACCAATCGGACCGGCAAACGGTACGCCGCTCAACACCAGCGCAGCGGATGCGCCGAGCATGGCAGGAATGTCGGAATCAATTTCAGGGTCAACGGAAACCACCATCGCAACAATTTGGATATCGTGGTAGAAACCTTCAGGGAACAGCGGGCGGATAGGACGGTCAATCAGACGGCTGGTCAGGATTTCTTTTTCGCTTTGTTTACCTTCGCGCTTAAAGAAACCTCCGGGGATTTTACCTGCGGCGTAAGTGCGCTCAAGGTAATCGACAGTCAGAGGGAAGAAGTCTTGACCTTCTTTGACTTCTTTGTTGGTGGTCACAGCGACCAAAACAACGGTATCTCCCATCGATACTTTAACAGCCGCTGCGGCTTGGCGCGCGATTTCGCCGGTTTCCAAGGTAACGGTGTGATTGCCGTATTGGAAGGTTTTAACGTGTTTATCGAACATTTCGTTCCTTTCAGAATGCCGCACGCTAAAACACTAATAATGCACACTAAAAGTGAGAATGTGCATAGTTAGGGTTTCAGGTGTGCGGCGGTTGGTAAAAACTATATTTTTCAGACGACTTCAAACGGTCAATCCAAACGCGCATTATAATAGCAAATGTAAGTAAATCCAAGCATTCATGACAGCGAAAGGTCGTCTGAAACATACTTCTGTGTTTCAGACGACCTTTTATCAAATTTATGATTCGTTGGTTAAAAGATTTAATGCTTCCCGATATTTATCAACTGTTTTCTGAATAACATCGCTAGGGACGTCCGGTGCCGGAGCTTTTTTGTTCCAACCGCTTTGCTCCAACCAATCCCGAACAAATTGCTTGTCAAAAGACGGTGGATTGGTGCCGACTTGATATTGGTCAGCCGGCCAAAAGCGGCTGGAATCGGGCGTCAGTACTTCATCCATCAAGGTTAATGTACCGTTTTCATCCAGCCCGAATTCAAATTTGGTATCGCATATGATGATACCGCGTGATTTTGCATATTCTGCAGCTTCCATATAAAGCTGAATGGCTTTAGCGCGCACTTCAGCCGCCAACTCTTTACCGATAATGCGTTCGCATTCTTCAAAACTGATGTTTTCATCATGATCGCCGACGGCAGCCTTGGTGGACGGGGTAAAAATCACTTCCGGAAGCTGCTGCGCTTCTTTCATCCCTTCGGGAAGTTTGATGCCACATACAGAACCGTTTTTTTGGTAATCTTTCCACCCGCTGCCCGCCAAATAACCGCGCACAATCGCCTCTACTTTGACAGGAGTCAGTTTTTTGGCGACAACCGCGCGTTTCTCGATGGCTTTGGCTTCACGTTCAGGCAACACATCATAAACCGTATCGCCGGTAAAATGATTGGGCATGATATGCGCCAGTTTTTGAAACCAGAAATTGGAAATCTGCGTCAGAATTTCTCCTTTACCCGGAATCGGATTGTCTAAAATCACGTCAAATGCAGACAATCGGTCGGATGCGACCATCAACATGCGCTTGCTGTCGATTTCGTATAAATCTCGCACTTTTCCGGAGTAAATCTTTTTCAAGCTGATTTCGGACATTTCAGGTTTCTCCCTTCGCTGACTCGGTTTAAACAGGATTCCGTTATTTTATCCGAATTTGGATTTTTGGGTCAGATTGTTTACAAAATAGGTCGTCTGAAAACGTTTTGCACGGATGCAGACGCTTTCAGACGACCTTATCAATCCTAAGTATAGCTAATCAGGGATTAGATGCTAGGCACTTGGGTTTGTTGTTGGATGCTGTTTACAGCTGACAGAGAGTAGTAATCGCCATGACCGGTTACTTCGTAAGTACTGCCATCGGCAAACTTGAAGTTTTCGATCTTATGGTTGTTACCGGAGAACCAGTCGTCAATGGTAACAGTGTCACCGCCGCCGACAGATACGGTCAGGCTGTTGCCTGTTTTGCTCAACAACACGTCGGAAGCAGAAATACCTTTGCCGAATTGCAGGGTATCGTTACCGCTTTCGTCTTGGATGGTGTCACGACCGTAACCTTTATCGAAGAAGTAGGTATCGTCGCCGGTACCGCCGATCAGGACATCGTTGCCGATGCCGCCGTCGAGGTAGTCGTTACCGTCTTTACCAACCAGACAGTCGTCGCCTGCCAAGCCGTACAGGTGGTTGTTGCCGGAGTTGCCGTTGATGTCGTTGTTCAGAGCGTTACCAGTACCGTTGAGGTTGCCGGAACCTTGCAAGAACAGGTGTTCAACGTTGTCGGTCAGGGTGTAGTCGATTACTGTACGGACAGTATCAATACCGCCGTTTAAATTACCATATTCGATAACTTCGTCGCCTTTGTGATCAACAAAGTAAACGTCATTACCATCACCACCGCGCATGATGTCAGCGTCGGCACCACCGTTCAAGTAGTCGTTACCGTCACCGCCTTGCAGGTAGTCTTTACCGCCTTGACCGTACAGAGAGTCGCCGTTGTTACCGCCTTGCAAAGTGTCGTTGCCGTCACCGCCGTAAATCACGTCGGCACCGTCGCCGCCATAAATCACGTCTTCACCACTAGTACCGTAAATGGTATCTTTCTTATCAGTACCTACGGTATTGGTCAGGCCATTTTTATCTTTGGTCGAACCATCAACATGGATAATGTTGCCCGGATTTTTGTCGTCATGTCCGTAGGTATTTTGTTGGTTTTGATCATCAACACAATCTTTGCAGTCTTTATCGTTGGGTTTAGGCTGCGGTTTGGGCTGCGGTTGAGGTTTAGGCTGCGGCTGCGGCTGCGGTTGAGGTTTAGGCTGCGGCTGAGGTTGTGGCTGCGGCTTAGGTTGGGGTTGTGGGTGTGGTTGAGGCTGTGGTTTTGGTTCAACCGGTGGGCAGTAAGGATCAACATGCTTTGGAGGAACCGGTTTTGGAGCTGGTTTAGGGTAATAAGGTTTACCCGGATTGCATTTGAAATCAATAATAATGCATTTGTACACGGGTTTCGGCGGAGGGCAGTAGGCACCATGACCGAATTTGCCGTGAGGCATTTTGAAGCCGTGTGAAGAACCGTAGTTATGGAAACCGCCTTTGTAACCGAAACCGCCATGGCTAGGAGGGCAGTAAGGATTGTAGGGTTTAGCCGGAGGGCAGTATGAGTTGAAGTGGGCTTTAGAAGAATAGCCGCCATAATGATAAGTCATGATAAATCACTCCCAGAATATATGTAATTAAGAAGCATAGGCCTTTTGTCAAAAAGCAAACTGATCAAACTGCCTACACTGTTATTCTAGTGATATTTCATGATTAACTGTTTTTCAATTCGCTAACGGTTGAAATTTCAGACGAATGGAAACATTTTTTAAAGCAATCAAATTTAAATTGACACTTTATTCTAATGATAATTCCTTTTTAAAAAACAAGATATTGATTATTTTGTCGAAATAATATTATTTATTTCAACGTACTATTTATTGTTTTTTTCCACAACAGAGATTCCTTTTTTCCCTCTTCAAACAAAATTTTTCATCATCCGTCTTATCTTACCACCAAATATTAGCGAGACATTGCAACGATCGTTCCTTACCCCGTTCAAATTTTCCGATAAACATAAGTTCAAAACGGTGAAGGCGTAAAATGCTGTTAAGAGCTGATGTTTGCTCTATAATGATGTCCATCTTGCCGAAACAATATTCATTAAGGAGATATACCATGAGGACTCTGCTGACAGGCTCTAAAGGACAACTCGCACACTGCTTCCGAGACCGACTTCCTGATAATTGGGAGCTGATTGCTACTGACTCCTCTTCCTTGGATATTACAGATGCTGATGCTGTACGCAATATGGTTCAAAGCTTTCAACCCGATGCAATTGTCAATGCCGCTGCCTATACCGCTGTCGATCGCGCAGAAACAAACGTTCCTGCAGCATTTGCCGTTAACGCCGCAGCCGTTCACAACCTTGCCGATGCGGCACGTTCTGTTCATGCCCGATTTATCCATGTATCGACCGATTACGTTTTCGACGGGACAAGCAAAACGCCCTATCGTGAACATGACTACACCAATCCGCAAAGCGTATATGGCCGCACTAAAGCCACCGGCGAACTACTCGCGCTTGCCGCTAATCCGGAAAGCACAATTATCCGTACCTCTTGGCTATTTAGCGAATACGGCAATAATTTTGTTAAAACCATGCTGCGCTTGGCAAAAGAACGAGACAGCCTTTCCGTTGTCAACGATCAAATCGGATGCCCGACCTATGCGGGGGATTTGGCGCAAGCCATCATTACCCTTTTGCAACACCCATCGCCTTCTAGAGGGATCTACCACTTCGGCGGCAACAAATCGGTTACTTGGTATGAATTCAGTCAAACTATCTTTCAAACAGCACTAAAACATGACAATAATTTCAAAATGCCGCAATTAACACCCATCACCACTGATCAATATCCTCTTCCTGCACCACGTCCCGAGTACAGTATTATGGATTGTCGAAAAATCGAAAACGATTACGGCATCAAACCCTCTGACTGGCAAAAAGCTTTAAACGACATCATCGGTAAATTGGACTAATCTTTACTGAAAAGCCCCTGTTATCAGGGGCTTTTTTATATAAACGTCAAGCCTTACGAAACAGGTATTTAACTTTACACAATTCATCTTTTAGTTTAAATAAAAAACAGCTATCATTATAATCTAACATCTCACAATATATTGAATAAGCGATAAAAGCCCAATAAACAATCAACGACAGGATTATTAAACGGTAAATTTATGATTTTATTTATCTTTCGTTTCGGGATAATCCTTTAAATCACAGAAAGGAAAAATAATGCCACATCGCAGACGACTGGCTATTTACCAAGCCGCAAAACGCGCCTCCTTCACCAGAAAACCGGTTGCTCCGACTACACCCGTAGCCGGTTAAACAAAACAGAGGGGATGATGCTTACCCCTCATGATATTTCAAAGGTTGTCTGAAATAAAAATCAGGCAGCCTTTTATTCATATAGCGGTAGCGTAAGAACAAAATCCTGAAATTCTTTGAAAATTTTTCAGACGAGCTGTTTTCAATTTATCGAAACCAACTTATCAAAACAGAAATACTTTCAGCCGTTATACCCCATCACATTTTGTTTCCAAAAAGGTTTTCAATTTTTCCCCATCCAAAAACCAATGGCAAATTTCTGTTTCGCCATCAAGCAAAACAGGGACAAGTTCATTATATTTTTCCTCCAAGACAGGATCTTCATCAACATCAAGAATTTCCAGCTCAAAGCCAAATCTTTCTTGATATGGTTTAAGCTGTTCGCGCATTTTGTGGCAGAGGCTGCAATATTCGCGAAACATCAACGTCAGTTTCATAATAGACTCTTTACTGTAAACGGAAATCGAGATTGTAAGGTATAGCCGATTAACTTCAAAACGGCAGTTCGGCATATACTGTTTTATTTTAGAGTAGATGCAAAAGGTCGTCTGAAACCAAAGATTTTGGTTTCAGACGACCTTGTTTGAATTCTAGATGAAATTAAGACTGAACATTAATACCGGCGGTAATGGTAGTTTGGGCATTGTTGATATTCAGAAACGAAGCAGCCAATTCGCTGCAACACCCACAGCAAGTAGCTACTCCTAATTGAGCCTGCAAATCGCTCATCGTACTTGCGCCGGCGGCGATGGTTTCTTTGATTTCGTGGTCGGTAATGGCGTTGCAGATGCAGACAAACATAATGTGCTCCGTGTTTTCTTTCGCTCAGTATTGATAGTGTGTTTTATTCTTAAACATGAATATAAATAAAAACTGTTTGCATTGCAAGGTTTACCTCTTGGTTTATCTTGGTAATTTTCTATTGAAATATATATTTCGATTGATATTTTATAAATTAACTCATTTTGAATGTTTAATGCCATATCAACAAAAAAGGTCGTCTGAAAACGAAATTTCCGTTTTCAGGCGACCTTTTTCAATAGAATCGTTTAATTCCGCGAATGGTGTTCGTCAACGATGTTTTTCAAACGAATGTTGGCGACGTGGGTGTAGATTTGGGTGGTGTTGATGTTGGCGTGTCCGAGCATGAGTTGTACGGCACGCAAATCGACGCCGTGGTTGACGAGGTGGGTGGCGAAGGCGTGGCGCAGGCCGTGCGGGCTGAGCGAGGTGATGCCGGCGGCTTCGGCGTAGTTTTTGACAATCATCCACGCGAGTTGGCGGGAAATACCGCTGCGTTTTTGGCTGACGAAGACTTCGTCGCAGATTTTGTTTTTGAGCAGCAGCGGGCGCGATTCGGCGCAATAGCGTTCGACCCAGTAAACGGCTTCTTCGCCCATAGGCACGATACGCAGTTTATCGCCTTTGCCTATGGTGCGGATGCAGCCGCGGTTGAGGTCGAGGTCGCCCAGTTGGAGCTTGACGGCTTCGGTTACGCGCAGACCTGTGGCGTACATGACTTCGAGCAGGGCTTTGTCGCGCAGGCCGTGCGGCGTGTCGGTATCGGGCGCGGCGAGCAGGTTTTCGATTTGCGCTTCGGTAATCAGGGTGGGCAGTTTTTGCGTCTGTTTCGGGGCTTTGAGGAAACGGGTCGGGTTGTCCGTCCGCCGCTCGGTCTCTTCCAACCAGGCGTATAGGCGTTTGCAGGCTGACAAGGCGCGCGCCTGCGAGCTGTGTTTTTCGTCCGCCGCATAGACGGCATCCGCCAAATCGGCGGCTTCGGCATCCAACCAAGTATGCCCGCCCGCTTCCAAACGCGCGGCGATTTTTTCCAAATCACGGCGGTAGCCTTGCAAGGTGTTATGGCTGAGACGGTCTTGCAGCCACAGCGATTCGAGCAGTTTGTCTATGAGTTCGTTGGTCATGGGGTTTTACGGGCAGTCCAAAGATGGTGTGTATCGTGGATTGAATATGAATCAGGACAAGCAACCCTGCCCTGATTGACGTCCATTATAAAAGGTCGTCTGAAAATGAAAACCTGCTTGGGCAGAGCCCACCATGTTCGTTTTCAGACGACCTTTTGCTGCATTACGGTTTATCGGGACAGTGTTTCCAAAACTTCCTGCGCGTGTCCAGCGACTTTGACTTTGCGCCATTCGTGGATGATTTCGCCGTTTGCGTCCAATACGAATGTGCTGCGTTCAATACCCAAAGACTCTTTGCCGTAGAGCTTTTTCAGCTTGATCACGTCAAACATTTTACACACGGTTTCGTCTTTGTCGCTCAACAATTCAAAATTGAAGCCTTGCTTGGCGCAGAAATTCTGATGCGATTTCACGCCGTCGCGCGAGATGCCGACGACAGTATAGCCGAGTTCTTTGAATTGCGGCAAACGGGCGTTGAAATCCAAGCCTTCGGTGGTGCAGCCGGGCGTGCTGTCTTTGGGGTAGAAATAAACAATCAACGGCAGATGTTCGGCAGAATCGAAGTCGTTGCCACTGCTTGAGGGCAAAGTGAATCGGTATTGGGTCATGATGTCTCCTTTCAGACGACCTAAGACGGAAACGTAGTAGCGGGCAAGGAAATAAAATGAATCCCCAACATAGCCGCTTCGGCGTTTCACCACAATCTTGCAAACTGCGTCAGCGTTCGCTCAAATTCAGATAATTGCGCGTTCCCTGCAAATCGTTCAGCGCATTGAGCAACAGTTGGAAATGTTCGTCATTGCCTTGCAAGTCCAACTCGTCAGCATTGACGGTCAGCAACGGGGAATTTTGATAAAGGTGGAAAAACTGGCTGTATCCCTCGTGTATCCGCCCCAAATAGCCTTCGGGGAAAAGATTGATGATGCCGTCGCCGCGTTTTTGTAGGCGTTTGCGGTTGCCGTCCACGGCGGTTTGCAGGTAAATCACCAAATCGGGCGCGGGATACTGCGGCAGGATTTTTTGTTTCAAATCGGCGAAGAGCTGCTGCTCGTCTTCATTCAACACGACCGGCGTGAAAATCCGGTCTTTTTCCAACAGGAAATCGGCGACGACCATGCCGCCTTGTGCGTATTCGTTTTTGATGATGTCCACGCTTTCGGCTCGGCGCATCAGGAAAAAAAGCTCGGTTGCCAAGCCGTGATGGGAGGCGTTGGCGTAAAACTTCATGAGGAAGGGGTTGTGTTCGGGGTTTTCCGCCAGCGACAGCGCGCTGAAATGTTCTGCAAGGCGGCGGCTCAAGGCGTTTTTCCCGCTGCCGATGGAGCCTTCGACGACAATATAACGGTAGTTCATGGTTTGATGAATGATTTTGTTTTGATATTTTGGAAAGGTGGCATTTTATCAGACCGACGGAGTTTGCCCAAACCTGCCGCCGCCCTTCTTGAAAGGTCGTCTGAAAAAGGAAACTGCCAAGCCATTTCCCTTTTCAGACGACCTCTTGAACCTAGTTGCTTCAAATATAAACTTTGACACGCGATTGAAGCAAACAGATGTTTTTATTTCACCGTCTTGCTTCAAACGGCTTCTTCCAACAGGCGTATCCCTTCATCGCCCAAAGCAGCCGCCAAATCCGCCGCCCGTTCGTGTCCGCCCAAAACAAAATCGGGCAGGATTTCAGCCAGCGGCTTCATCACAAAGCTGCGTTCGTGCGCGCGCGGATGCGGTAGGGTCAGATGCGGGTCGCTGCTGGAAATGCCGTCAAAATCGATGATGTCCAGGTCCAATGTGCGCGGGGCGTTTCGGAACGTGCGTTTCCGCCCGAAATCCGCCTCGATGCGGTTCAACACGGCAAGCAGCGAAACGCCGTCCAATGAAGTGCGGACGGAACAAACGGCGTTGACGAAATCAGGCTGATTGTCGTAGCCGACCGGCGCGGTCAAATATAACGAGGAAGTTTTTTCGATTTGAATCTGCGGATGCGCCTCCAGCGCGGATAAGGCGGCGCGGACTTGGCGGGCAGGTTCGGCAAGGTTGCTGCCCAAAGCGATGACGGCAAAATGGGTTTGCGGCATTTTCAGACGACCTCTTTAAAACGGCAGCGTTTTGGTTTTGGCAAGATAGACGATGCAGCCGACGCAAGCCATCGACAACACATAAATGGCGTAAAACTTCGGCGAACGCGGACGGGAGCGCATCATGACCATGCCCAGCCCGATGTAAACCAGCAGCAGCAGAATTTTGCTGCCGAGCCACGGCGAATTGAAGGGCGAAAAGTGGGTAATCTTCATCAGCCACAAGCCGGTAAAGAGCAGCATGGTGTCGTTGAGATGGGGAAGGGCTTTCCAGATACCCGCCAAAGGTTTATCGGGATGCCGCCAAAGCAGGAAAAAGCGGATATTGAACACCAAAATGGTGATGGTGACGAAAATCTGATGGCTGTATTTTACAAACAGATATTGCATAGCGGTCGCACGTTATTGTTTTTGAAAGAAGCGCCTATTCTACCCCAAACATTCATTCTTGACGTAACTTTTCAAACGCCAACAAATACGGCGGGCAGTTGCGGCGGTTGATAAAACCATAACGCAAAACGGCAAATTCATCCTGCGGCAACCGCTGCGCCCAATCTTCGATTGCCTGCGCTTCATGCTGCCCCGCCTCATGTCCCGGATACAGCACGGCAACCGCCAGCCCGCCCGTTTTCAGCAGCGATAAGGCGGATGTCAACGCGCGGATGCTGGTTGCCGCTTCTGTCGTACAGCTTTTATCGCCGCCGGGCAGCCAGCCGAAATTGAATACTGCCGCGTCCAACGGTTCGCGGATGTGGGTGGCTAGATTTTCATGTCCGTCCAATATCAGTTCCACCCTATCCGCCATGCCGGCTTCTTCCAAGCGCATTCGGGTGTTTGCCAATGCCTGCTCTTGAACGTCAAACGCCCACACTTTCCCGCCGCTGCCGATCGAACGCGCCAACATCAGCGTATCGTTGCCGTTTCCCGCCGTACCGTCCAAAGCGCGGGTATCAGGTTTTAAGGCTTGTTTGAGAAGCGAGTGTGCAAAAGGGAGGATGTTTTCGAGCTGCATAAAATTAAAGGTCGTCTGAAAATAAAAATACCTTACCGGCCAAGCGGTAAGGTATCAGAATCGATTAATGCGTTACATACATTATTCGGCAGGTTGTTGCACGGTCTCAACTTGAACCGGGGCAGCCGCAGCGGCTTGGGGTTTGTTCTCGTGTTGCAGGCTCACGGCACGGGCAGGAACGATCGTTGAGATAGCGTGTTTATAAACCATTTGGGTAACGGAAGTATTACGCAGCAGAACGACGTATTGGTCAAACGACTCGACTTGGCCTTGCAGTTTGATACCGTTGACCAGATAAATCGAAACCGGAACGTGCTCTTTACGCAACGCATTCAAAAAAGGATCTTGTAACATTTGTCCTTTAGCTGTCATATTCTAAGCTCCATTATTATGATTTTGAAATCGTTTTGAAAACGAACATGAGTCGGATTGTAGACCCGAACGAGAAAAATTACCAACTATTTTTCCGTAAGAATATGCAAACCTCTATCAAACGACGGGCTTTCCAACGATTTTTTACCCAAATGCGTTATACAAATCATTTCAATACGAACGATTTTTACCATAGGGAACAGGTTGGCAGATTTGGATTTTCAGACGACCTTACTATCAGATAAAACATTTTTATTACAATACCTTAGCTAAAACCTTTAAGAGGATTCACCTCCAACCGCCCTACTCACCCCGGCTGCAATCTAAAAGGGGGCATACCTCGTGGCACGCCCCTTGTTCCGTCAGATTTATTTGCTGTGCTGTTTTTTCACGCTGACTTTGGTTTTCTTTTTAAAACGGTTTTTCTCTTCCTTGCGGCCTTCGCGTTTTTCGATGCGGTTGCTCAGGCTGACGCGGCGCAGCGGTTTTTTCTTCGGTTTGTCTTCCGCATTTTCATACGGGTTTTCCGAAACATTGTATTGAATCCGCAGCGGCGTGCCTTGCAGGTTGAAGGCTTTACGGAAGGTCTGGGTCAGGTAGCGCGTATAGCTGTCGGAAATCGCGTGCAGCGAATTGCCGTGTACCACAATCACGGGCGGGTTCATGCCGCCTTGGTGGGCATAGCGCATTTTCGGGCGCACCAAACCTGCGCGCGGCGGCTGTTGGCGCTCGATGGCGCTTTGCAGGACGCGGGTGATTTTCGGCGTCGGCATCTTAATCATGGCAGCGTTGTAGGCTGCCTGAATGCTGTCGAACAACCCGTCTATACCGCGTTCTTTCAATGCGGAAATGAAGTGGAACTTGGCAAAATCGAGGAAATACAGTTTGCGGGAAATGTCGCGTTTGATCTGTTCGCGGCGCTCTTCGCTGATGCCGTCCCATTTATTGACGGCAACCACCAGCGCGCGCCCTGCTTCCAAGGCGAAACCGGCAATCGTGGCATCTTGGTCGGCGATGTCTTGCTGCGCGTCCAATACCAAAACGGCAACGTTTGCCGCCTCAACCGCCTGCATCGCTTTGATAACGGAGAACTTTTCCACAGCCTCATCGACTTTGCCGCGACGGCGCACGCCTGCGGTATCGATGATGGTAAACGGTTTGCCTTCGCGTTCGAAATCGATGTGGATGCTGTCGCGCGTCGTGCCCGCCATATCGAAGGCAATCACGCGCTCTTCGCCGAGAATGGCGTTAACCAGCGTGGATTTGCCGACGTTCGGACGACCGATAACGGCAAAAACGGGATGTTTAACGTCGGCTTCTTCGGCTTCAGGGTCGGGGAATTTTTCTAAAATTTCTTCAATCAGGTAATACACGCCGTCGCCGTGCGCGCCGGAAATAACGTGCGGTTCGCCCAATGCCAGTTCGTAAAACTCGGCGGCAAGCACGGCTCTGTTGCCGCCCTCGCCTTTGTTTACCGCCAGATAAACGGGGCGCGGGCTTTGGCGCAGGCGGTCGGCGATGATTTTGTCTTGCGGGGTCAGACCAGTGCGGCCGTCCACCAAGAACACGACGGAATCGGCTTCATCGACAGCCTGCAAAGTCTGTTTCGCCATTTCGTGCAAAATCCCACTGTCCACAACCGGCTCGAAACCGCCGGTATCGATGACGAGATAAGGTTTGCTGCCGATTTTGCCGTGTCCGTAATGGCGGTCGCGGGTCAGGCCGGGCAGGTCGTGCACAAGCGCGTCTTTGGTGCGCGTCAGGCGGTTGAACAAGGTGGATTTGCCAACATTCGGGCGGCCGACAAGGGCGATGGTGGGTTTCATGATGAGGTCTTTCTGTGTCAAGTGTCGGTTCGGAAGCGAACCTGCAACACAAGCAGGTGTTTTCAAAACACGGTAGGTTAAAAAAGATAAGGGGTCGTCTGAAAATAGATTCAACAGCAACAATGGCTTGAGCTGGAATTTCCGTCCCATACAGCCATCTTTGACTTGGGGAACTTGCCTGCGCTTATCAACTACAAATATGGTATGGCGAGTTTCATCCAGCCATAGTTAATGGATTTTACGCAATGAAAAAAATCATCTTAACATCACTATGCATTTTTCTCCCTGTAAATTTCGGGATTGGCTTATTGCTCGGCGTGTATCAAACAGACCGACCACTCAAAATCATAGTCTCATTAATTATCAGCACGCTTTTTTATATCGTACCTATGTATTTTCTACTCAAACGCAAAGCCAAATAATCTGCCTTTTCAGACGACCTGTTCGGCGAATCTTGTCCCTGCATGATGCATATTCAAACAAAAGGTCGTCTGAAAATATAGTGGAACACAATTAAAACAGACAAGGCTTGCCGGAAAGATTCCGACAAGCCACATAGTCTTTCAATTTTTCAGATGACCTTATTTTTGCGAATCCAGCTTCATTTGCAGCAATTCGCGTTCGATGGCGTCTTTAGGCAGCTTTTCCAAAGCCTGCTGATAGCTTTGCGCGGCTTCTTTGGTTTTGTTTTGCGCGGCATAAACATCGCCTTTCGCTTCCAAAAGCAGCGGCTCGAAATCTGCTTCAACTTTCGTATTCAAGGCTGCAATCGCGGCATCGTATTTTTTCTGCTGCAACAGGACGATGCCCAAACGCTGCGCCGCCAATGCTTGAACCAGCGGGGCTTTTTGGTTTTTCAACACCCAGTTCAGATGACCTTCCGCCACATCGTAACGGCGGGCATCATATTCGGTCGCAGCCGCCATCAGCGTCGCTTGCGCGGCGGCAATGGAGTCCGGGTAATTTTGCTGGAGGTTGGTCAAATCGGCATTCACTTCGGCTTGCGAGGCTTTTGCCTGCATTTTATCGACGATTTTCGCCAATACTTCGGCAGCTTCCTGACTTTGCGAGGCTTTATGGCTCTTATACATGGTATAGCCCAAATAGCCCAATGCCGCCGCGATCAGCAGGGCAAACAGCCATCGGCCGGTACTTTTCCAAAAGTATTTAAAATTGTCTAATTCTTGTTGTTCTTCGAGATGGGCTGCCATTTATGCGTTCTTCCATTGTTGTAAAGTGTGGATTAAATCGTCGGCGGCGACGGTTTGCTGACCGTGTGCGCCGTTCATGTCTTTAAGCGTAACCGTACCGTTCGCCAATTCGTCTTGCGCAACAATCAGGGCAAAGCGCGCGCCGCTGTTGTCGGCTTTTTTCATTTGCGCTTTCAGGCTTTGATAGCCGGAATGCTGCATCACGTTGAAACCTTGTGCGCGTAAGGCTTGCGCGTATTTCATCACTTGCAAATCCGCGCCCTCGCCCTGATGCATGGCGTACACGTCAGGCGCGGCATTGACTTCCAGCGAACCGTATTCGCTAACCAGCAGCAGCAGCCGCTCGATGCCCATTGCAAAGCCGATAGACGGAGCGGGCTTGCCGCCGAGTTCTTCAATCAAACCGTCGTAACGGCCGCCGCCGCACACCGTCGCCTGCGCGCCGAGTTTGTCGGTCGTCCATTCAAAAACGGTTTGGTTGTAATAATCCAAGCCGCGCACCAGCCGCGGATTTTCAACATATTGAATGCCCAAGCCTTCCAGCATGGCTTTGAAACGGCTGTAATGATTGCGCGATTCCTCGCCCAGATAATCAGTCAAATGCGGCGCGGCATTGCAGATTTCCTGCAAATCGGGATTTTTAGAATCCAAAACGCGCAACGGATTGGTTTTCAGACGACGTTTGCTGTCTTCATCCAATTTGTCTTCATAACGGGTCAGATATTCGACCAAAGCCGCACGGTGCGCCGCACGCTCTTCGCGGTTACCCAAGCTGTTGATTTCCAAAGTCAGGTAATCGCGGATACCCAGCTTGTCCCACAAATCCGCCGACATCGCGATGATTTCGGCGTCGATGTCCGGACCTTCAAAACCCAACGCCTCGATACCGACCTGATGAAACTGGCGGTAGCGTCCTTTTTGCGGACGCTCGCGGCGGAACATCGGCCCCATGTACCACAGCTTTTGCGGGCTGTTGTACAACAGATTGTGTTCCACCACCGCACGCAGGCAGGATGCCGTACCCTCCGGCCGCAGACTCAGGCTCAAAGAATCGTTGGAATCGGAAAAAGTGTACATTTCCTTACCGACCACATCGGTTTCTTCGCCAATGGAGCGGACAAACAAACCCGTCTGCTCGACAATCGGCGTACGGATTTGCTGATAACCATAAGCACGCGTCCAGCGGCCGACCACATCTTCAAACGCCTGCCAAAACGCAGCGGTCAGCTTGAAATCTTTTTGTTCGACGGGCAAAAGGTCGTTCATGCCTTTGACGGATTGGATTTTTTGTGCCATTTCAAATAGGGATACCGGAATCAAAATAGTCGGCAATTATAGCTGATTTTTAAGGAGTTGTGAGGTTTTGGCAATGAAGGGTTTGGGCCAAAAGGTCGTCTAAAAAAATTTTCAGACAACCTTATTGGCTCAAATTCAAAATGCACGCCACCATTTTATCTGGCCGACTGCGTACTCCGTCTGACATTTCGGACTTCAAGTAAAAAAACGATGTATCACGTTCAGCTTCCTCTTCATAAATAATTTGTATAAAAGAGTAACACCATTCTCATTATATTCACCAAGAATAAATATACAACAGCATATATCATCTTGACTGCCGTATATCTCACCATTTCACATAATGAACAAATATGTGAATATTAAGAAAAAAGATAACAAAATAATAGATGAACTCACACCAACCATTTTTACAAGCAAATTTTTTATATAATTTGCGTAAAATAATATTGAATGCAATCATCAAAGCAAATGTTATGTACAAATTTGACATTTCGCATCACCATTCAAATTGGAGTCAGCAGCGGTTTTCTTGATGGAGAAGATGCAGATAAATATGATGGCGAACATCCACCAGCAGCTCCTCCTATAACTCCGCCAACAAATGATTTAATAAAGCCGGATTTTCACCGTCCTAAACAGCAGTATAATTAATCCCTAATTGATATTTTATAGGCTCTTATCCTTGGCTTTATTTTAAGCATACCATTTAAATTACGGCTTTCTTCCCATAAATAACTGACGTTACCATACAATTCTGCCTTTTCTCTTAGAACGTGTTCATTGTCTCAGCCTCTGCTGTAAACTATCGGCATGAACAGAAAAACCTACCCAAGCGATATCAGTCGCGAGCAATTTGCGCCTCTCCTTCCCCTGCTGGAAAGTGCCCGTAAACGCACAGCGCCACGCCAGGTGGACTTGTACGATGTCTTTTGTGCCATTCTCTACCTGCAACGCACTGGCTGCTCCTGGCGCGCTTTGCCGGGCGACTTCCCCAAATGGCGCACCGTGCATTCCTACTTCCAGAGATGGACCAAACCACGCGAGAGTGGCATCAGCATCCTTGAGGAAGCATTAAAAAAATCAGGTAGTTGCGGAGCGCCGCAAGCAGGGGCGCCATGAAGCAACTACTTTCCTGATTATTGATGCGCAGAGTGTGAAGAACACGGATACCGCCATGGAAAAAGGCTACGATGCGGGCAAGAAGGTTAGCGGTATCAAGCGACATATAGCGGTTGACACGCAAGGTTTGCCGCATGCCCTTGCGGTAACGACGGCGGATGTTACGGATAGAAAAGGCTGCCTGGTAGCATTGGAACGTGGGCGGGATAATCTTGGTGCGATACAAAAAATCCTTGCTGACGGTGGTTACACGGGTAAGGCATTTGCTTCGTCGGTACAGGAGTTGATTGGTGCGGAGGTAGAGATTGCCAAACGAAACGAATTGCACCGTTTTGCAGTATTGCCGAAGCGATGGGTAGTAGAGCGCAGCTTTTCCTGGTTGGAAAAGAACAGGCGGCTTTGGAAAAACTGCGAGCGTAAGTTGAGTACCAGTCTGCAAATGGTAGCTTTGGCTTTCTTGGGAGTCCTGCTACGAAGACTATGAACACGCTCTTATATCATAAGGTATGCCTACCATACTCAAGCCCATATTCTTATTCCGATTATTTTCTTGAAGTTCAGTTGAAATGAAAATAAACTTGCTGGGTCTGTCTGGATGTAGATAGCAGAAGATAATTCCGAATGCCAACTTTCACTATTTACATAAATGACAGCAGCTTATAATTTAACCCTTTCCCTATCAGTAAAGAAAATTCAGCTAAAGCAACAGACGGCACAAAGGAAAAATTGGGATGAAAATATTTTTCATGCCTTCCTCGGTTTCTCATCATATTTTTTAAAAAATTAATTTATCAAATATTTATTGTCAACAATTTTTGTAAATTTTTTTTTAAAAAATGATGATAAAACGCTAAATCAAAAGCTTAAATCCGTTTAGACAGTCGAATTTATCAATTACAGAACCATTCAATCATTTTTATACAATTTTTTTATAAGCAATCCGCCGCATGAAAAAACGCTCCAACCCCCTCCCCCTTTTAAACGGTATAAAGCCCAGCTATTTGGTGCTGCCGCATGAAAAAGAGTTCTACGGCCTGCCGCTTTTGCATTTTCTCTGCACACGCTTTCCTTTTGTCGGTGAAGAAAATTGGCGCAGGCGGCTGAACAGCGGCTTTGTGGTAGGTGCGGACGGGACGCCGTTTAACGAGCATACGGTGTTTGAAGCGGGCGAGACGATGTTTTATTACCGTGAAACCAGCAGGGACAGCGAACCGCGGATTCCGTTTGAAGAGAAGATTCTGTTTGTCGATGAACATCTTATCGTGGTTGATAAACCGCATTTTCTGCCCGTCATCCCCAGCGGGCGTTTTTTGCGTGAAACGCTGCTGACCCGGCTGCGCCTGCGGCCGCAATTGCAGCATTTGAATGTAGCGGACATTACACCGATTCACCGCTTGGATAAGGATACGGCAGGGGTCATGCTGCTATCGCACAATCCTGCCACGCGCCGCGATTATCAAACCATGTTCCAAAATAAAACCGTCTGTAAAACTTATCAGGCAATCGCGCCTACGCGGACGGATTTGGCTTATCCGCTGAATGTTTCTTCACGCATGGTGCGCGGAGAAAATTTTTTTACGACACTTGAAGTAGAAGGTGAGCCGAACGCGCATACGACGATCGAGCTTATCGAAAACCGCGGCGCGTTCAGCCTCTACCGCCTTACGCCGCATACGGGAAAAAAACACCAACTGCGCGTGCATATGATGAGCCTGGGCATGCCGCTGATGAACGATGCACTTTATCCCGTTCCGTCTGCGGCGGGTGATGAGGATTATGGGAAACCTTTGAAACTTTTGGCAAAAAGAATTGAGTTTACCGATCCTATCAGCGGACAGGCACGGATATTTGAAAGCGGTTTTGAGTTTTAGCGGTAGAGTTGTATTTGATAAAGGTCGTCTGAAAACTGGTTTTCAAACGACCTTTATTATTGGAATTCCTGCGGAAAATGACGGTACGAGTCCATTTTCATCTGCTACAAAAGCGGACTGACTAAGCGGACGGTATTTTCAATCAGCCCGCGGAATTTGGAGCGTTGCTGCCATGCTTTGACGGTGATGTAGCTGCTGTTTTTGAGGTAGTCGCGTTGGAGGTTGCAGATTTGTTTGGTGATGTCGCGGTCGTAGATGGCGAGGCTGATTTCGAGGTTGAGGAAGAAGCTGCGCATGTCCATGTTGACCGTGCCGAAGAGGGCGTAATCTTCGTCTATGGTCATGGTTTTGGCGTGTAGCAGTCCGCCTTCGAACATGGCGATTTTGACGCCTGCGTCGAGCAACATGGGGTAGTAGGCGCGGGAGGCGTAGCGCACCATGAGGGAATCGACTTTGGCGGGCAGGATCAGGGTAACTTTGACGCCGCGTTTGGCGGCGATGGTCAATGCCATCAGGAGGGGTTCGTCGGGGACGAAATAGGGAGTGGTGATGGTGATTTGTTTGGTGGCGGCGTAAATCGCGCTGATGATGGTTTCGTAAATGACGTGGCTGCCTTGTTCGGGCGCGGAGGGGATGACTTGGGCGACGATGTCGCCCTGCTGCATTTTTTCGGGAAGGATTTCGGGAATGCGCTCTTGCGCCTGCGTCAGATATTGCTGCACGCTTTCGAGGTTTTCGTCGGTTTCGACGGCAAGGTCGGCAAAGAAGACGGCGGAGAGTTCGAGTACCAGTGGGCCGGTGCAGCGCATCATGACGTCCACCCATTCGCCGACGCCGGAATCTTTTTTGAAGAAGCGGGGATCAACGAGGTTGAAGCTGCCGGTGTAGCCGATTTTGCTGTCGATGACGAGGATTTTGCGGTGGTTGCGCAGGTCGGTGCGGGTGAAGAAGGTGCGCCAGACGCCGACGGGTAAGGAGGCGTGGACCTCTACGCCGGCTTCGCGCAGGGTTTCTACCCAGCCGCTGTCGAAAAAGCGGCTGCTGCCGACTGCGTCGGCGAGGATGGCGCAATCCAAACCTCTGTCGGCGGCGGCGAGGAGTTCGTTTAACAGTTCTTCTATCCTGCCTTCGGGTTCGATGATGTAGAAGGCGAGCATGCAGGAATGGCGGGCGGCGCGGATGTCGGCAAGTATGGTGTCGATGATTTCATCGGTGGTGGACAGCAGCGTCATGGCGTTGTTGCGCGTCGCGCCAAGTCCCGTTCCGCTCGCAGCGACTTTGCTGATGCCGTGATAACGGGATTTGACTTTGTCGCCGATATCAAGGTAAAGGTTAGACAGGTAAGTTTCGACGAAACCTTGATAAAAACGGTTCATCTCGTCCGTACGCTTTGCCCGCGCCGTGCCGAGCCGCGGCTCGCCGATAAGCAGGTAGGCAATGGTGCCGAAGACAGGGAAAAGGAAGAGGATAATCAGCCAGGCAAACGTGGAGCCAATGTTTTTTTGTTTGTACAACACGCGCAAGACGCAGCCGAGCGCGGCGCAGGTGTGGGCGAAAATGAAGATTTCTGTCCAGGTGATGTCTTTTAGAAAAGTCATGTTCGATAGGCGGTAGAGGAATGGCGGGAGCGGATGTATAGTGGATTAACTAAATCAGGACAAGGCGACGAAGCCGCAGACAGTACAAATAGTACGGAACCGATTCACTTGGTGCTTCAGCACCTTAGAGAATCGTTCTCTTTGAGCTAAGGCGAGGCAACGCCGTACTGGTTTAAAGTTAATCCACTATATTTTTGAGTCTGACTGGTTTGAGGCGGTAAGGTTCAGATGATGAGTATATACAAAGGTCGTCTGAAAAACGAGTATGGCGATTTTTCAGACGACCTTTTACGTTACACGCTCAATCAAGCGTGATATTGGCGCGACAGTTCGTGTACGGTATCGACTAAGATTTTGGCGTGTTCGGGGTCGGCGTGTTGGTTGATGCCGTGTCCGAGGTTGAAGACATGGCCGCTGCCGTGTCCGTAGTCGGCAAGGATGCGCGCGACTTCGGTGCGGATGGATTCGGGCGTGCCAAAGAGGGCAAACGGGTCGAAGTTGCCTTGCAGGGCGACTTGGTCGCCGACGCGGCGGCGTGCTTCGCCGATGTTGCACGTCCAGTCCAAGCCCAATGCGTCTGCGCCGATTTCCGCCATGCCCTCCAGCCACAGCCCGCCGCCTTTGGCAAACACGATAACGGGAACGCGTCTGCCTTCGCTTTCGCGTTTCAATCCGGCAACGATTTGGCGGATGTATTTGAGGCTGAATTCTTTAAACGCCGCATCGCTCAGGACACCGCCCCAAGTGTCGAAAATCTGCACGGCCTGCGCACCCGCGTCGATTTGGGAGTTGAGGTAGGCGGTAACGGCTTGGGCGTTGGTGTCGAGGATTTTGTGCAGCAAATCGGGGCGCGAGTACATCATGGTTTTGATGGTGCGGAATTCTTTGCTGCTGCCGCCTTCGACCATATAGCAGGCGAGCGTGAACGGGCTGCCGGAGAAGCCGATGAGCGGTACGCGGCCGTCCAATGCTTTGCGGATGGAGCCGACGGCGTCAAAGACGTATTGCAGTTTTTCCATATCGGGAACTTGCAGCTTGGCAATGTCGGCTTCGTGTTGCAAGGCGCGTTCGAATTTCGGGCCTTCGCCTTCGGCAAAATACAGACCCAAGCCCATTGCGTCGGGGACGGTCAGGATGTCGGAGAACAGAATCGCCGCATCCAAATCGAAGCGGTCTAAGGGCTGGATGGTCACTTCGGTCGCCAATTCGGTGTTTTTACACAAATCGAGGAAACTGCCCGCTTTCGCGCGCGTGGCTTTGTATTCGGGCAGATAACGCCCCGCCTGACGCATCATCCAAATCGGCGTGTATTCGACGGGCTGTTTGAGCAGGGCGCGGAGGAAGGTGTCGTTTTTCAAAGAGGTCATATGGGGCTTTCGGTTTGTTTGTAAAACGGGGAAGGAAAACGGTTTTCAGACGACCTTTGCGGCGGTTTCCGCAATGAAAGGTCGTCTGAAAAGGGAGGATAGATAAAGATATTTCCCAAACTCAGCTATGCTGCTCCAACGCCGCGTGGCGTTCGTCATCGGAGACGGCTTCCAAAACCAATTTCCGCTGTTCCTGAGCTTTTTGCGGCTGTCCGGTTTCATCGAGTACGCGCGCCAGCATGAGGCGGGCGGCAATGCTCGGTTGCAGGGCGATGCTGGCTTCGAGGTAACTTTGTGCCTTGCCCCACAGGCTGCGGCCGTAGGCAAGCTGTCCGAGGTACATCAAGAGCGGTGCGTCGTCGGGTTTGTCTTTCAGCCAAGAATCGGCAAGGTCGATGGCTTTTTGCTGGCCGCGTTCGTTGAAGAAGCGGACGCTTTCGACGAAGGCTTCCAAAAGTTCGGGGCGGCGGTTTTGCGGGTAGTATTGGCGCACCCATTTGACGGCTTCGGTATAGAGTCCGAGACGCTCGTATTTTTCGGCAATGGCGACACACAATTCGTCCGCTTTGAGTGTCTCGGGAATGCGCTTCAGACAGGTTTTCAGACCGGCTGCGTCTGATGCTTCCGCCAATAGGCGGCGGTATGCCCAGCTTTGGTATTGTTCCGCTTCAAAATCGTTAATCGCGCCGACTTTCATCAGTTTTTCGGATTTCGCCAACACATCTTCTGCATCGCCGTGGTCAAAGGCATAACGCAGTTGCAGGCGGGCGAGGCGGGACAGGTTGGGATGGATGCGCGCGGCAGCGTTCAGATTTTCCAGGGCAGTCGGATAATCGCGGCGGCCGAGTGCGGACTCTGCCAACAACAGATAGCGGGAAAGCTGCTGTTTGTTCGGCAGTTTTTCAATGTCTTTCAGGTAGTGGTCGCGCAGTTCGAAGTTTTCCATTTGGTCGGCGGCGTGCGCGCCCAGCATCAGCGCAAGATTGCGGTTGTCGCCGGCTTCTTTGTTTTCCAATACTTTGGCGGCTTCCTGCTCCGCTTTTTCAAAGCGGCCTTCAAAAAACGCCAAACCTGCGCTGTTCAAAGCAACGGCTGCCTGACGGCCTTTGCGCGCCGTGCCGAAACGCTGCATACGGGCGGGGATGTTCATCAGGCCGACGATAAATTTGATCAGGAAATACAGGGTAACGACAAACAGAACCAGCCCTAAGATAAAGGCGTGCAGGTTGACCCGCATCATGACTTGTCCGACGACGATATAGACATTGCCCGTGTAAATACCGGAAGTTAGGACGATGCCGACTGCAGCGGCGAATAAAACGACAATCCAGACGACGGCTTTCATGCACGGCCTCCTTTGGTCTCAGCATCGGCGGCAGGATGGCTTTGTTTCTCAGGAGCCGCTTTCTTTTCCGGCTTGGAAATGTTTTGCGGTTTGGCCTCGGAAGGCAGCGCCGGAGCTTCTAAAGGCTTCGCGTCTGTTTGGGCGGCAGGGGCGGGTCTTGCTTTGGCAGGATGGGGAGCCCTTGGAGCCGGTGCGGTTTTCGGTGCGGAAGCAGTTTCATTTACCTGCGAGGCGGTTTGAGGAGCGGCAGCTTCGGACGCGGCGGAGGGCAGGGGCGCGGACGCGGCGGTCGTTACGGGTTCGGGCAGCGCGACCGGAGTACGCGTACCGTCTTGATAGGCGCGGATCGCGCTGAGGCTGGCCTTCAAGCTGTCGTCTGAAATCATGCGCACATCGAGCGCTTTCAATTCAGACAACTCTTTCAGCCATGCCTGTGTTGCGGGCGATTTGCCATCAAAGTATTGTCTGACCGCCGCTTCAACGTAGTTCAAATCGCTTTGATAAACTTCGCCGTTGTGCTGCATCAGCGCGGTACGCGCATCCAAAAGGCGCAGGCGCAGGTTTTCGCGGACGAAATACGCCTGTTCGGGCGACAGCAGCATCGCATCTTTATTGTCGAGTCGGCGGACTTCCACCAGCCCTTTCAGTGCAACCAAAGATTTATCCCAAGTATTTTGCCACCAAGAGCCTGAAGACGCGCCGTTGCTTTGCGCCTGCTCGCCCGGCTGCAATACGCCGTCCAACACCAGCGGCAGGCCGGAAACGGCGGTTTCCAAACGGTCGAGGCGCAGCGCCGTGCCGGAAATATCGACATACGGACGGTTTTTCAATGCCGCCAAATCATGGCTGACGGCTTGTTTGATGGGCAGCAGCTCGGGCTGGTCGAAACGGCTCAGGCGGCCGTCGATGTGTTCCAACACCGCCGCCGCGCCTTGTACGTTGCCCGACAGCAGCAGTTGCTGCGAGGCGAGGTTCAACATGGTTTCCGCTTCGTCAACCAGCCAGTTGACGCGCCCTTTGGTCAGCTCCTGATACGCTTTTTGCGTTAACAGAATTTGTTCGCTGTTTGCCATTTGGGCTTTGCCCAAGCGCTCCAATTCGGCTTGGATGGCGGTTTGGCGGTTTAGATGGTCTTTCAGGAGTAAAGCGTTTTCAGATTCGCCCAAGGCGGCTTTATCGAGCTTTTGGTTAAACGAAAGCTCTTGGTTTTTCAAGACGTTTTGTCCTTGCACAAACAAAAAGCCACTTGCGCCCAAACCCAGCAGCGCCAGCACCAGCGCGCCTACCGCCAGCCCTCTGCCGCCGGATTGTTTGATGATGACGGGGGCGGGTTGGTTTTGAGGAAGATTTTTAGATTCAGACATGTGTGTTCCTGCGTATTCGGAGGTTTTAGGCTGCTTGGCCTTTTTCGGAGCCGCTGTTTCAGACGACCCCGCGTTGCCCTGACTGTCGACGATAATCGGCCGACCGGCTTCGTTTGCTTCGGATGGATTGTCTTCAGACCGGCTCATCGGTTTGCTCCTTAGGAAATGATGAAAGTGCCGCTTTCAGAGAAGCGACGACCCGTATGTGGCGCGCACCCGCCTCGCGAAGCGCGTCGGCTATGCGCGGATGATGGGTGAAGTATAACAAGGATTCGAAGAATCGGGAAAATTGCGGCGGAACCTGCGCAAACAGCCCGCGTACCAGTTCGCCCGAAGCGATAAAGGCGGCATCAATGGATTCGGCATCAAAATCCTGCCAATTCAATTCATTAGGTCGTCTGAAATACGCTTCTGCGATTTCTACTGCAAAGCCTTTTTTCTTTAACGACTCCGCCAAAAAATCGCGCCCGCCGCCGCGTCCGCGCACAATCAATATGTGTGCGCCTTGCGGCAGCGTATCCCAAACCGGCAGCCGCAACACCGCCTCGCTGTCGTTGCCTTCTTGCGGCACAGACACATTTTTCGCGCCGCAGCGTTGCAAAGTCCGACCGCTTGCCTGCCCGACCGCCACCTGAACCTTTAGGTCGTCTGAAAAATCCACATACGGCGCAGCGGTTTCAACCGCCGTCGGACTGACCCAAAACACCGCATCCGCGCGGGAAAACTGTTCTTTCAAACCGCGCAATGCTGCTTCGTCCGGCTCGATTTCAACCGGACTCAACACCCGCGCGCGCCACCCTGCCTGCGAACAGGTGCGCACATCATCTCCCGCACGCGCGGACGGACGGACAATCAGCATGACAGGCATTTCAGACGACCTCTTTAAATAAGGTTAAACCCAAGTTGTACAAAAAATATGGGAAAAAGTAAATATAAAACCGCAATGCCGACATATGCGGGAATCCAGCAAATCCAGCAAATAAACAGACGGTACAACGTCGATGCTGATTGTATTGGGAGTTTTCAGATAAAGCCCAAGCTATATTTCGATTTGTCCCAAACCCTTGTTATCTGACCATATATACTTAAAAGGTCGTCTGAAAACCTGTTTCGTTTTCAGACGACCTTCTTCACACATAACAACGCCCTTATTGTCCTTCCTCTTCCGGCAACACCGACGGCCGCTGTGCTTTCCTCAGCTCTTCCACTTCATCTAAAAGCCGCATAATCAAGCCCAACGCCGGGATGCCAGCTTCAAAATCACGGCTCAAACGCTGTGCGCGACGGATACGTGCAAGGTGGAAACCGCTGAACGTAGTTTGTTCGGGCTTGCCGCCTATGCTGATGATGTCTTCCTCGATGAGTTCCAACAGCCAATCGCGGCGGCAATGGCTGACAGCAATGATTTCTTCAAAAGTCAATGTGATGTCGGTGGATTGCGTCATGGTTTATCCTTTCTTTCATGCGTGTTTCGCAGCGAAATGTTCTGCCAGTTTCTCCCATGCAGCACGGTCGGCTTCACTTTCTGCAACAGGGACATTGATGCGGATATTCAAGTATAGGTCTCCCGCCTCTTTCGCCGGAATGCCCTTGCCTTTAAGGCGGATGGTTTTGCCACTCTGAGTGTTGGCAGGCAGATTGACCTGTAAGCGGCCGGATGCGGTAGGAACGATGATTTTGCCGCCCAATACCGCCTCCCACGGTTTGACATCTATCGTCTGATATACGTCTTTTCTGTTTTTGACGTACAAGTCCGGCCGGTCGTGGAACTTGATTTTCAAGTACAAATCCCCGTTCGCTCCGCCGTTGCTGCCCGGCAGCCCCTGCCCTGCCAGACGGATTTGCTGGCCTTCGGCGATGCCTTTGGGAATTTTGACGTTGAGGGTTTTGCTTTGATAAGCCATACGGCCATATTCGTCCAAAGTCGGCACATTCAAAGTCAGACTGCGTTCCGCACCGGTATAGGCTGCGTAAATATCAATGCTCAATTCGGCGTGTTGGTCTTCTCCCTTGACAGGGCCGCGCGGCTGCTCGGGTCGGGAGCCGGCGTGGCGGAACGATGAAAACAAGTCTTCAAAATTAAAGTCGCCCGCGCCGAACGGTTCCCCTTCCCGATACTCATAACGGAAACCTCCGCCGTCGAAACCGTTGCCGAACGGGTTTCCGCCTTGTCCGAACGGATTACCCCCTGCGTTGCGGCCATAAGGGTTTGCCAACATTTCATCATACTCGGCACGTTTCTCCTTGTCGGAAAGCGTCTCGTAAGCACGGTTGATTTCCGCCGTACGCTCAACGGCATCCGGCTCTTTGCTCACATCAGGATGGTATTTGCGCACCAGCTTACGGTAGGCTTTTTTAATAGCGGCTTCATCCGCATCCTTAGCGACGCCCAATATTTCATAATAATTTTTTTCTGCCATGTTATTCCTTTGATTAATAATACCCAAAATTTTTATTGGATTTATAGTTAAGGGCAATCGCTCTAAAATCAAGCCCGACGGAAATAAAAAACGCCGTTTCGGCAAACGGCGTTTTGACAGATTGATTTGATGCTTGACCAACCGAATTATTGGACATTACGCGATTTTTTCCATTTAAATGCATATCCGGCAACGACAGGCAGCAAAGCCAGAAAAGACTTGAAAATCCAGCCTGCGTACCAAGGTTTCGCAACTACAATCGCACCCGTCTCAGAATTCGGCACAACAATATCTTTGACGGCGAGCCAATCCAACATCGGCCACCAGCAAACGACAAGGCATCCCAAAAAAACAGGCCAAATATTGCGTTCCCAGCCTTTCTGCCAAAAGCGGAAACATACCGCCGCCCAAACCAAAGTCAGCCCCGTGATCAATATCACCGTATAAGCATCCGCCCCGCAATATGCGGCCAAAAAATACGTCAAGACCACCCATAAAACAGCCAGCACCAAAACAATGATTTCTTCAGGACGTTTAAACATTCTTACAGCTCCAAAAATTTTTCCCGCAAAGGAAACAACCGTGTACCAACAGACGACACTATACCCGAAACAACATATTTTGAATATGCGCCGCCTTTCACTTTTCAGGCGACCTCGGTGTCTGCCCTACTCTGTTACAATGCTAATAATTTAAAACCAAGGTCGTCTGAAAAAACATTCCGTTTTCAGACGACCTTCAGACATACCTTTTCAATCATGATGAACACACCACCCGCTCCCGAGACAATACCCGCCGAAATCCCGCAAGACCAAACCGTCCCGCGCAGCAATACCGACAACGCGCCGCGTTCCGCCATCCACCAGACGCTTTATTCCGCCGATACGTTTGCCCAACACGATTATCTCGCGGGTAAAAAACTGCCCCACATCGTCCGTCCGCAAGCGGGGCAGACCAACTGGCTGCATTTCGTCGGCATCAACGACGCCGCGCTGCTCAAACACACGCTGGAGCCTTACGGCATCCACGAGCTGGTCATCGAAGACATCCTCAGCCGCAAACAACGCCCCAAAATCGAAGACTACGACAATTATCTGTTTATCGCCGCTCAGGTTTACCACTACACCGCCGCCGGCAAACTGAATTCCGACCAAGTGTATCTGATTATCGGCAAGGATTTTGTGTTGTCGTTCCAGCAAAAACCGCTGGGGCTGTTCAGCCAGTTGCGCCGCCAAATGAGCGAAAACCCGCGCGGCATCCTCGGCAAGAATACCGCCTTTCTCGCCTATTGCCTGCTCGACCGCATCGTGGACGACTATTTCATCGTTTTGGAAGAGTACAACAACCGCGTCGAAGCCATAGACAAATCCCTGTTTAAAGATGAAAACAGCGACATTCTCGGCAAAATCCACCGACTCAAACGCGATGCCGTCCGCCTGCGCCGCACGCTCTTGCCTTTACGCGACGTGTTCTATCAACTTGCCGTGCGCGTCGATTTCACCATTTTCAAAGGCGAGTCCACCGTCTATCTGCGCGACGTTTACGACCACAACATGCAGCTTCTCGAATCGCTCGACGCATCGCGCGACATGGTGTTGAGCATGATGGATATCTACCTTTCCTTCCAATCCAACCGCATGAATCAGCAAATGCGCGTCCTGACCGTCATCACCATCATCTTCATGCCGCTGACCGTCATCACCGGCATCTACGGCATGAACTTCGACAACATGCCCGAGCTGCATTGGCATTACGGCTATTTTATCGTTTTAGGTTTGATGCTGTGCATCATCGTCGGGTTGCTGATTTTCTTCTCGCGCAGAAAATGGTTATAAACCCATAAAAAAATCCAATTTCCGTATATTCATATATTAAATACAATCAGTAAGGTCGTCTGAAAACCATCCCAACCACTGAACGGCCGCCTGTTTAACACAAACATTCATTTTTAAAAGAGGAACACCATGGACCAAACCCGCCAACTCCCTGCACACGAACTCATCATGTCCGAACTGATGATGCCGGACACCGCCAATTTCAGCGGCAACGTCCACGGCGGCGAACTTTTGCGCCTGCTCGATCAAGTCGCTTATTCCTGCGCCAGCCGTTACAGCGGTAATTATTGCGTTACCCTGTCTGTCGATAAAGTCTTGTTTAAAGAGCCGATACACGTCGGCGACTTGGTAACCTTCTACGCCAGCGTCAACTACACGGGCAGAACCTCCATGGAAATCGGCATCCGTGTTGAAGCGCAAAACATCCGCACCGGCGAAGTGCGCCATACCAACAGCTGCTACTTCACCATGGTCGCGGTTGAAGACGGCAAACCTGTTCCCGTCCCGCCGTTGGAAATCACCACCGAGCGCCAACGCTGCCGCTATGAAAAAGCCAAAAAACGCAAAGCCTTGAGCCTTCAGGCATCGGACGAGGCTTCTTGCGGATGCTGAAAACGGACGGATAAAACGGATTACAAGACAAAGGTCGTCTGAAAACCAAGGTTCAGGTTTGAACTGCACCCCAAAAGTTGGACACATCCCCTCCAACTCACAAGGTGCAGTTTTTTTATGAGCAAATATACATTACACTTCAAATACCAAGCCGTACTCCACTACCTGCATATACGCAGCCAACAGCGTACCGCAGACCACTACGGCATTTCCCGAACCCACCTGAGACGATGGATACGCGCCTATCAAGAAGGCGGTATCGGCGCACTCGAACATCCCCAATCCAAAACCATGCCCCAACACCGCAAAAACCCCTTCATCGCAGATAAACCCGACCAAGAAAAAACACAGGCAGAGCTTATCGAAGAGTTGTGCTATATGCGCGCAGAGGTCGCCTACCTAAAGGAGTTAAAAGCCCTCAGCCAAAAGCGGACCGCAAAGGACAAAGCCAAACCGTCCAAACACTGAGGGCGCAACACCCGCTCAAATACCTGCTGCACATCGCAAACCTGCCCAAAAGCAGCTTTTACTACCATCACCAAGACCGACCCGACCCCGACGCAGCCGACAAAGCCCTCCTTGTCGAAACCTACCGGCGGCATAAAGGACGCTACGGACAAAGGCGCATTGCCGCCGCATTAGATTGGAACCGCAAAAAAGTGGCGCGGTTGATGAAGCAGTTGGAACTGAAAGCCCTCATACGGGCGAAAAAAGCCTACCGCCATCCCGCCATGGGCGAGATATCGGAACACCTCCTCAAACGCCGGTTCAAAGCCCGAAAGCCCAACGAAAAATGGCTGACCGACGTTACCGAACTCAAAGGAAAAGACGGCAAATTGTACCTCTCGCCAATCTTGGACTTGTTCAACCGCGAGATCGTCGCCTACGCCATGAGCCGCAGAGCCGACAGCGAAATGGTGAAGGAAATGCTCGAAAAAGCCGCACCCCGTCTGACTGATAAGGGAACAATGCTGCATTCCGACCAAGGTGTGCTGTACCGTACGGCGGAATATAGGAAATTGATTGCAAAACATTCCATGGTTCAAAGCATGTCGCGTAAGGCGAACTGCTGGGACAATGCGCCGATGGAAAGCTTCTTTGCGGTGTTGAAGACGGAGTGTTTCTATAACGCAGGAGAATTGACGGTGGATGAATTGATGAAACAGATAGATGACTATATGGATTACTACAACCGGGAGCGTTGCAGTTTGAAATTGAAAAAGCTGAGTCCTGTCGCATACAGAACCCAGCTTGCACAGAGCGCCTGAATAGGCTTTTATGAGTGTCCAAGATTTGGGGGCCAGTTCAGGTTTTCAGACGACCTTTTCTTTCATTATTGAACAAGAAAAATAATGTAACCATTAAAACACCAAATAAAACAAAGTTGCTATTTAAATAATTTTAGATTTTTTCGTATAAATTCAATTAAGAAACACTATTTAATAACGGTATTTATTAAATAAAATCCCTTTTTTATATGCCACAAATATATTTAATTACATGATTTTTTTAAAAAAAAGAATAACTATACTTGACACACTACTCAAATAATTTAATATATCGTTTCTTTTAACCAAAATTCAAAAGAGAGACTCATGAAAACATCAGTTTTATTGGTAACTCTGCTAACCGCACTGTCCTTGTCCGCATGTGGAGGCAGCTCTTCTTCTGCTGTTTGCGACGAATACGAAAAAGCCTTTGCCGACATTACTAAAGGTGTTGATGCAGGCACAAAAGACCTGATGCAAAAATCATTTGAGCAAACTAAAGCAGCCTTAAAAGATATGCCTGCCGACCAAAGAGACGCTACCTGTAAAGCAGCTTTGGATGGATTGAAAGGCGATGCCCCTGCCGCTTCTCCTGAAGATAAAGCCGAAGAAGCAAAAGAAGCTGCTGAAGAAGCGAAAGACACTGCGGAAGAAGCCAAAGATGAGGCTGAGGCAGCTAAAGAAGAAGCTAAATAATACGAGACATCTTAATAGCGAAAACGGATTCCGACTACTCAGAATCCGTTTTTATTTATGCCTTCCAATCTGCAATTTGCTTTCAGACGACCTCAAAGGTCGCCCGAAAATTCCAAACAGCAAACCACCAATTTAGATGGCCACGTGCATGTATACCGCACACACAATACCCATCTGTTTTAAAGTTTGCGCCGCCCGCAGGTAGCTTGTGGCTTAGCCACGTACACGATTTTGGAGATGCAGGCTATGGCTTGCTGCGCTACATCAATGGAAACACAATCGAAAAGAACGATATTCCTAGCAATTTTCAATTTGTAGCGTGGGCTATGCCCGCGAAAATATGAAAAGTCGTCTGAAACCTGTACACAGGCTTTCAGACGACCTTAGCTTTACAAAAACAACCCGTGGGCAGAGCCCACGCTACGGTTGTTTCAACGCAACCCCGTCTCCAAAACTCCTGCGCTGAAAATGCAAAAAGGTCTCAACTTATTATTGCAACGACCTCAGGCGTAGCAACTGTATTTTTCACCCCGTCGGGCAAAAATACCAAAACTCAAATCAAGCCGTTCGGATGCTGTTTTCGGTGATAACGTTTTCGGCAAAATAATCACGCATCCGGGCATTCAATATCGTCAGCAGTTTACGCATACATGCCGTAACGGCAACCTTATATGGCTTACCCTTGGACAGCAGGCGTTGGTAGAAATCCCGAATAAGCGGTTCAAAACGTGTCGCTACCACGGTAGCCATATACAGTGCCTTACGCACCGCAGACCTTCCGCCAAAGCAGCGGCTTTTGAATTTGGTTTCCCCGCTCTCCCTCGGGTGCGGGGCAATACCGACCAAACTCGCTATCCGTTTGTGCGACAGCCGTCCCAATTCGGGCAGCATCGCCATCAGCGTAGCCGTCGTTGTCGAACCGATGCCTTTGATTTGTTCCGCCACTTTGGCTTTGCCGTCAAAATGCGTGTGGGTGTGGTCGTCGATTTGTTTGTCCAATTCGTCAATCAGACGGTCAAAATGAGCAATCAGTTGTTTGACGCTTTCGACTTGCGTTTCGTGAACCTGATGCAGTCGGTTTTTCTCGGCAGTCCGCATATCCACCAGCTGGTTGCGGCGGTTGATCAATGCTTCCAACACTTCTTCCGCTTCGGTGGGCGGTTGGTAGAGCATGGTTTGCCAATCTTCTTTCTGCATCATCATCTGTGCGAAGAAGGCAAGCATTTGGGCATCTTTGGCATCGGTTTTGGTCAGCGACTGCGATTGGGCAAACTGATGCGTCTGACGCGGGTTGGCAATGATCACGGCCATACCTGCGCGGTGGATGGCTTTGGCGGCGGGTATTTCGAGACCGCCGGTGCTTTCCATCACAACGAGGGCGACGTTGTGCTTTTTAAGGTATTCGATAGTATGGGCGATACCTTTCGGGTTGTTGGTTTCGGTTTTGGTTTTAGACAAAAACGAAACGGCGATGACGAAGTTTCGTTTGGCGATGTCGATGCCTGCGTAATTGTGTTGGGTACTCATCATAAACCTGCCTTGCATTCGGTTGTGTTGTCTGGCAACTGTCCGGTTGTGTCGATGGGTTGCCCGACCGCTCCCTGAGCTACGCAACGGTTGTTTGCCTTGGTCGGATGCGGGTGGCGGTGGGCGGTTGGTTGCTATGATACGGGTGTTTCGATATACAAGGTCGGATTCTCGAATCCGACATTTTGGGCATTGCTGCAATGAATTGCAATGACGGGAGTGTTAAAGGTTTTGTCGGATACAAGTATCCGACCTACGCTTGCTTGCTTAATATCCGCGATGAGATTTTAGACCATTAAAAAAAGCACTTCTGACAGCCCATCGTACTGCATCATCAGTTCGGACACTTTTCCAATGATCTGGATGCCTCATTACATCACGCACTTCAAATCTACCTTCTTCAGGGTAACGCACTTCCAAAAAACCAATTCTAAAAAGAAAACGCGCAAGGGCAACCGCTTCATTAGCATCATGTAAAACACCATCCTTTAGTTTTACCTGCCCATTACCAATTAAACCTTTTAAGTGCCGATATAAATCAGATGCCTTCCACTCCAAAGGTTTTCCTGTAAAAGATTGAAGGCAAATATCTAAACCTTTACACAAAGATCGAAATTCCGTCTTTAAGAATTCAAGTTGGTCTATTGAATAACTCCACTCAGCTTCGTAGACTTCAGTATTAGAAACTGGTAGTTTTTCGGCCGCATCTAAGGCATGCTTAATCAGATTGCCAAGGCTACGAGGTGTATACATTGTTCTTCGAACAATGTAACTAAATGAATCACTTGTCTCTTTATTTTTTAGAGTTACTTCAGGTTCAAAAAAGACATGCCACATATCATTAAATGGTACTTTAATTAATGCAGGACTAATTTCTAATGCCAATCCAATTGCAAGCCTCAATCTTTGACGAAACCATTCTTTTAACTCAGAAAAATCCCAATTCAGAGACATTACTCCACTTATTTTATCAGCATAATGCCAACCTGGATTTAGACTTAGCCATAAATCTTGTCTCATAAATAAATGTACTTCTGCATCTTTATTATCATGCGTTATTCTATCAGCAGCTTCAACTGCATCTCTAATTAATCGAATGCTAGTAGTGTTACCTTCTTCTTGTAAATTATCGAAATCATCAACATATAATACGAATTTTGTTGCTTGCATGATACGATTAAATCTATCAGGGCTATACTTTTCTTGTTCTGAATTTTCAGTAGACACTTTATTTACCCATGGAATAATGGTTTTCAAAACGTCTATAATACGTTCACCAAAATCTCTTTCTGTGACCCCCTTAATTTTCGCCCAAGCACGTAAAATAGCCTCATCATCACCAACAAGTAACTGACCACTCATTCCTTGCGCAAGTTTGCGACAAATAAGATCCGCATATATCTGTATCCAATCTGCAACGGCACCATAACCTCGCCCTGATGCCTCTTTCAAACGTTCTGAATGTAATGAGGCAAGTTCATCGGCCGACACTTCAACAATTAATGTAGAAAAGTCCTGTTTACGATTTTGCATGCTGGTTAACCTTGCAGCTGATTTACCAGCCCCTTTTCTAGCAACAGTAACTGTTGTTTTAGGGGAAATTGCTTTTTTAAACCATTTTGGCTGTACTAACAAATTGTCAAACCAACTATTATGAGTTGTATCGCGCTCTGCATCAGGATAGCCAATAAAAGATGAATCGCCCTGCCAAAATTCGCGGATATTTTGCACTTGCTCTTTTGTTAGTGATGTAATTCCATTAGAACTCATTTTAATAACCCATTAAAATTTATTATAGTCAATTAAAAATAAAATAGTACAATACTCAACTTTGAAGGTTTAACCATGGCATACTCTGCGGACTTGAGAAACAAAGCTTTAAACTATTACGAACAATGCAAAAATATCAGCCAAACCGCAGCAACGTTTAACTTGTCAAGAAACACGCTTTACCTGTGGATTCGCCTTAAAAAACAAACAGGCAGCCTAAAACATCAAGTTACCGGTCTAAATGCCGTCAAATTGGATAGGCAAAAACTGGCTCAATATGTTGAGCAACACCCGGATGCCTATCTACATGAAATCGCCAAACATTTTGATTGTACGCCAGCCGCCGTTTGCTATGCACTCAAACAGATGGGAATGACGCGCAAAAAAAGACCACCACTTACAAAGAACAAGACCCGGCCAAAGTAACGCATTATTTGACACAGCTGGCCGAATTTTCCGACTACCAACGTGTTTATTTGGATGAAACAGGATTTGACCGCTACCTGTTCCGTCCCTATGCCCGCAGCCCGAAAGGGCAAATAGTGAAAGCGCAGATAAGTGGAAAAAGATACCGACGCTTATCTCTGGTGTCCGCACAAGTCGGCAACCGGCTGATTGCTCCGATGGTTTATCAAAATACGATGACCGGGGTCTTTTTTGAAGCGTGGTTTCAGCAATGCCTACTGCCCGCATTGACTCAAAAATCGGTGATTATTTTAGATAATGCGCGATTTCACCGTATGGGTGTCTTACGGGAAATGGCGGAAAAATGGGGACATAAGGTATTGCCTCTTGCTCCTTATTCACCTGAGCTCAATCCGATTGAGAAGGTGTGGGCGAATATTAAGCGGTATCTGCGAACCGTATTGTCTGATTACGCCCGATTTGACGATGCGCTAATGTCCTATTTTGATTTTAATTGACTATAAATATGCGTAACTAGTATAATAATCTCACTCCGCACCAAACAACAACCCTTCCTTAATCCCCCGAATCCTATCCCTTAACACTGCCGCTTCTTCAAACTGCAAATCCCTAGCCGCCTGCTGCATGGCTTTTTCCAGTTTGGCGATTTCTTTAATTGCGTCTTCTTCGTTGTGGATTTCTCCAACTTTAACTTTATTTTTGCCTTTCAGACGACCTTTGCCGCCGTCTTCTTCGTGGTACACGCCGTCGATGATGTCTTTGACCTGTTTCTTAATCTGCTGCGGCACGATACTGTGTTCTTCGTTGAATTTCATCTGTTTTTCGCGGCGGCGTTCGGTTTCGTCGATGGCGGCTTTCATGGAGTCGGTGATTTTGTCGGCGTACAGGATGGCGACGCCGTTCACGTTGCGCGCGGCGCGGCCTATGGTTTGAATCAGGCTGCGGTGGGAGCGCAGGAAACCTTCTTTGTCGGCGTCGAGGATGGCGACGAGGGAGACTTCGGGGATGTCCAAGCCTTCGCGCAAGAGGTTGATGCCGACGAGTACGTCAAACAGTCCGAGCCGCAAATCTCTAATGATTTCAACGCGCTCGACGGTGTCGATGTCGCTGTGCAGGTAGCGTACTTTGATGCCGAGTTCGCTGTAATAGTCGGTGAGTTGCTCCGCCATGCGTTTGGTGAGGGTGGTAACGAGTACGCGTTCGCCTTTTTGGATGCGGTCGTTGATTTCGCTCATTAAATCATCTACTTGAGTGGCAACGGGGCGGATGATGATTTGGGGATCGACCAGCCCTGTGGGGCGGACGACTTGTTCGACCACTTGTCCGGCGTGTTCTTCTTCGTATTTGGCGGGGGTGGCGGAAACGAAGACGGTTTGTGGCATGACTTTTTCAAATTCGTGGAATTTGAGCGGTCGGTTGTCGCGGGCGGAAGGCAGGCGGAAGCCGTAGTCCACGAGGTTTTGCTTGCGCGATGCGTCGCCTTTGTACATGCCGCCGATTTGGGTTACGGTAACGTGGCTTTCGTCGATGAACATGATGGCGTTGCTTGGCAGGTAGTCCATCAGTGTGGGCGGCGGTTCGCCTTCTTTTTTGCCGGAGAAGTGGCGGGAGTAGTTTTCGATGCCTTTGCAGAAGCCCATTTCGTAGAGCATTTCGAGGTCGAAGCGGGTGCGCTGTTCGATGCGTTGTTGTTCGACAGGGCGTTGTTCGCGGGCGAAAAATTCAATGCGTTCGCGCAATTCTTCTTTGATGGACTCGCAGGCGCGCAATACGGTGTCGCGCGGGGTAACGTAGTGGCTGGAAGGGAAGACGGTGTAGCGGCCGATGCGCTGGATAAGGCTGCCTGAAAGCGGGTCGAACATATCGAGGCGGTCGATTTCGTCGTCGAACAGACTGATACGCAAGGCGTTTTCGGAGCTTTCAGCAGGATACACATCAATCACGTCGCCGCGCACACGGAAGCTGCCGCGTTTGAAGTCCAAATCGCCGCGTTCGTACTGCATGGAAACGAGCGTGGCGATGATGTCGCGCTGCTCGATGGTGTCGCCTTCTTTGACGGACAACACCATTTGTTGATACTCGGTCGGGTCGCCGATACCGTAAATGGCGGACACGGTGGCGACGATAATCACGTCGTCGCGCGTCATCAGGTTTTTGGTGGCGGAAAGGCGCATTTGCTCGATGTGTTCGTTGATCGCGCTGTCTTTTTCGATGAACAGGTCGCGGCTGGGCACATAGGCTTCGGGCTGGTAATAGTCGTAGTAGGAAACAAAATATTCCACCGCGTTTTCGGGGAAAAACTCGCGCATTTCGGCATAAAGCTGGGCGGCAAGGGTTTTGTTGTGCGCCATGATGATGGCGGGGCGGCCGCTTTGGGCGATGACGTTCGCCATGGTGTAGGTTTTGCCCGAACCGGTTACGCCGAGCAGGGTTTGGTAGGCAAGGCCGTCTGAAAGCCCTTCGAGCAGGCCGGCAATGGCGGTGGGCTGGTCGCCGGCGGGTGGGAAGGGCTGGTGGAGTTTGAAGGGGGAGTTTGGGTATTGGATGACTTCCATATTGCCGCCTGTTTTTGGTTCGGGGAAATGGAGAATTATAGCAAAAAGGTCGTCTGAAAATTTTCAGACGACCTTTTGCGTTGTTGAAACTTAAGCCAAAGAAGCGTTTACAAATGCGGTCAATTGACCTTTTGCCAATGCGCCGACTTTGGTAGCAACGTTTTCGCCGTTTTTAAACACCATCAGCGTCGGGATACCGCGCACGCCGAATTTGGCTGGGGTAGCTTCGTTATCGTCGATGTTGAGTTTGACGACTTTCAGACGACCTTCAAATTCGGCGGCGATGTCGTCCAAGATCGGAGCGATCATTTTGCAAGGGCCGCACCAAGGTGCCCAGAAGTCGAGCAATACGGGGACGTCGGATTTCAAAACGTCTTGTTCGAAATTTGCATCGGTGGTGTGGATAATCAGTTCGCTGCTCATGAGTTTTTCCTTTTTGTGTCAAATTGAATCAGATGTTGTGCAGGATAGGGCTTGGGGCTGAAAATTTCAAGTGTCGCCAAAGTGTAATAGCTTTTTTGTAAGGTTGCCATCGGGATTGGCTAATGTTTTTCAGACGACCTATCCGACAGTTCAGCCTGCCCTAAAGCTCATCAGATGGCGCGTGTAATCGCTGGAAGGGTTGGCAAATACGGTTTCGCAGCCGCCCTCTTCGACGATTTTGCCGTCTTTCAAGACCATCACGCGGTGCGACAGGGCGCGGATGACGGCGAGGTCGTGGCTGATGATGATGAGGCTGAGACCGTGTTTTTTCTGCAAATCGGCGAGCAGCTCCAGAATCTGTTGTTGCCATTGTACGTCGAGCGCGCTGGTCGGTTCGTCCAAAACGAGGATTTTCGGGCGGACGATGATGGCGCGGGCGATGGCGAGCCGCTGGCGTTGTCCGCCGGAAAAAGCGTGCGGATAGCGTTCGAGCGCGTCTTCGGGCAGTCCGACCTGACGCAATACGTCTTGCACGCGCTGCCGCATTTCTGCGCGGGACAAATCGGGTTCGTGGACGCGCAGGGCTTCGGAAACGATATTAAAGACGTTCATGCGCGGATTGAATGCGCCGAACGGGTCTTGGAACACCATTTGGATGTCGCGTCTCGATTCGCGCGTCCAGGCTTCGCCGTTGATTTTCAGACGACCTTCCGCGTCGATAAGGTGCATCACGGCTTTTGCCAGCGTGGTTTTGCCGCAGCCGCTTTCGCCGATGATGCCCAGTGTTTCGCCCGCTTTCAAATCGAAGGAAACCGGCTCCAGCAGGGTTTTGCTGCGTTTTTTGAACCAGCCCGCCGTTTCTTTGACGGCAACGGAAAGCTGCTCCGCCTGCAAGACGGTGGCGGGCTTGTCCGCCAAAGGTACGACCTTGCGCGCGGCGCCGGCGTTCAACAGCATTTGCGTGTATTCGTGTTGCGGACGGGCGAACACTTCCGCCGCCGCGCCCGTTTCGACAATGCGTCCGCCGCGCATCACGGCAACGTCGTCTGCAAAACGGCGGACAAGGTTCAGGTCGTGGGTGATGTAGAGCATGGTCATGTTGTGCGCCTGCTGCAAACGCGCCAACAAATCGAGAATCTGCGCCTGTACGGCGACATCCAAGGCGGTGGTCGGTTCGTCAGCAATCAGGAGCTTGGGTTCGGCGGCAACCGCCATCGCAATCATCGCCCGCTGCCGCTGCCCGCCGGAAAGCTGGAAGGGATAGGCAAAGGCTTTCTGCTCCGGCTCACGGATGCCGGTTTCCGCCAAGAGTTCGACCGCCCTCGCCCATGCCTGTTTTTTGTCCAAACCCAGATGCAGGGTCAGCACTTCGGCAATCTGCGCGCCGACGCGCATCACAGGGTTGAGCGCGGTCATCGGTTCTTGAAACACCATGCCGATTTCCCGTCCGCGCAGCTTTTGCAGGGCGCGTTCGGATTGTGTCAGCAAATCGTTGCCGTCGAATTTCAGACGACCTTCAAACGACACCAGCGGATTCAGCCGCATAATGCCCTGCGCCAACACGGTTTTACCGCTGCCGCTCTCACCGACCAATGCCAGTTTCCTGCCGGTCTGTACGGTCAGGCTGACATCGTACAGGACTTGCTTGCCGGGGAAAAAGGCGTTTAGGTTTTCAATTTCAAGGATGGGTTTTGTCATGGTATCGAGGTCGTCTGAAAACGGAAAACGGTTGGAATCAAATCGGCAATACTCGCGCCACTCAGGCAAGAATCTATCGGATGATTAGCATTTCATACAGTCAGTAAACATCGGCTTTCTGCTTTTCAGACGACCTCTGATTCAAACCCGCAAACCGAGGTCGTCTGAACGCTTATTATTTCTGAAACTGCTCTTTCAACACCCGTTTCAACACTTTGCCCGTAGCGTTTTTCGGCAGTTCGTCTTTAAAGTAAATCTGTTTGGGGATTTTGAAATTCGCCAAATGTCCGCGCAAATGGGCGCGCACGTCGGCTTCGTCCAGCGTTTCGCCGTCTTTGAGTTGGATAAAGGCAATGATTTCTTCGTCGGCATATTGGTCTTTTACGCCAATGACGGCTGCGGCTTCGACGGCGTCGAGTTTGTAAATCGCCTCTTCGATTTCGCGCGGATAAACGTTTTGCCCTTTGGAAATAATCAGGTCTTTTTTGCGGTCGACGATAAATATGAAACCGTCTTCGTCTATCGTGACAAAATCGCCTGTTTTCAGCCAGCCGTTGACGATGGCTTCGTCCGTGGCATCGCGCATATTCAGGTATCCCTGCATGACCGAACCGCCTTTGACGATGAGTTCGCCCACTTCGCCCGTCGGTACTTCGACCAATTCGTCGTTGACGGCTTTGACCTCCAATCCGGGCAAGGCGATGCCGACGCTGCGGGCTTTTTGCCTTTCGGGCGTGTTGACGGCAACGACAGGCGAGCATTCGCTCAAGCCGTAGCCTTCCAAAAGCTTGGCACGCGGGAACTTCGCTTTAAAGTCAAGGATGGTTTGTTCCGCCAAAGGCGCACCGCCGCTGATAAACAGACGGACGCGGTTGAACCATCTGAAATACCAAGGGATTTTCGCTTTGCTCATGGCGGTGTAAATCGCGGGCACGCCCAAAAACACGGTCGCGCGTTTGAATAAAACCTGTTTCAAAACGTTGGAGAACGGGAAAACGGATTTCACCAAAATAATCGAACACGCCATATAAATCGGCAGCAACACCATGGCCGTCAGCGTAAAGCTGTGGAACATCGGCAGGAACACGACGAAGCGGTCGCGTTTGGTAATCTTAAAGATGCGCTCGATGTCTTCAAGGTTGGAAAACAGGTTGCCATAGCTGATCAATGCGCCTTTAGGATGGCCTGTCGTGCCGGAAGTATAAATAATATGCGCCAAATCATCGATTTTCGGTTGGCGGCTCAAATCGGGCGTACCCGAAAAACGGCGCGCTTCTTCAAAACGCGCATCGGCTTCGTCCGCCGCTTTCGCCTCGCCTATCCAAATGATTTTCTCGACGCGGGTCTGTTTTTTCAGCCCCTTCAATTCTTTCTGCAAACCTGCCGAAGCAAACATAAACCGCGCTTTGCAATCGTTCAAAATATACGCGTATTCGTTGTTTTTCAAAAACGTATTCATCGGTACGGCAACCGCGCCGATGGCAGAGACGGCAAAATAGGCGCTGATAAATTCGGGCGAATTGGATACCGCCAGAGCCACTTTGTCGCCGAATTTGACGCCCATATTTTGCAGATACGCCGCTACGGCATCGACTTCCCGCTTGAGCGCGTGGTAGGTGGTTTTTTCTTTGTCGTTGAACACCGCAGTCCCTTTGCCGTTTTTACGGCAGGCAGCGGCCAGCATTTCGTAGAAATTTGTGTTGTGTGTTTGATTCATTGAAATTCTTTAAAAATGAAGTGAGTAAAATATTATAGAGGTCGTCTGAAACTTCTAAAGGCGCGGGTCGCGCATTGATGTACACCCGCAAAGACTCCGTGCTTATACTATCCCCTAGCGCGCACGTCAAACGCCTGACGCAAGCCCTCGCCTATCATCACCAGCAAAAGCAGCATAACCGTCAGCGTACCGACGGTGGACAAGCCTATCCACCAAGCGTCCAAGTTGTCCTTTCCCTGCGCCAAGAGTTCGCCCAAGCTCGCCTGCGACGCGGGAACGCCCAAACCGAGAAAATCCAAGCTGGTCAGCGCAAGCACCGCGCCGGAGATGCGGAAAGGCAGAAACGCCAATACAGGCGTCAGACTGTTGGGCAAGATGTGCCGCCACATAATCGCGCGGTTGCCCACGCCCATCGAACGCGCCGCCAAAACGTAATCGGCCTGACGGTTTTTCAAAAACTCGGCGCGGACATAGTCCGACAGCCCCATCCAACCGAACAGCGACAGCAACACCAGCAAAATCAACAAACTGGGATTGAAAAACGAAGACAGGATAATCAAGAGATAAAGCTCCGGCATCCCGCCCCAGATTTCGATAAAGCGCTGCATCAAGAGGTCTGTCTTGCCGCCGAAATAACCCTGCACCGCGCCGGTGATCATGCCGATTACGGTCGTTACCAAAGTCAGCGCAAGGGCGAACAATAGGGAATCACGGAATCCGTAAACCAAACGCGCCAAGACATCGCGACCACGGTCGTCCGTGCCGAGCAAGTGCCTTTCGGACGGACTTGCAGGGTCGGGCTGCGTGTCGAAATCATTGAGCGTATCGGCATCGTAGGGATTGGGCAGATAAACGGCGTAATTGCCGTTTGACGTGATGTTGCCGCGTATCAGCGGATCAAGATAATCGGCAGGCGTGTCGAAATCGCCACCGAACACAGTTTCGTTGTATTCGTTTACCAGCGGAAAATAATATTCGCCCTGATAACGTATCCACAAGGGTTTGTCGTTGCTCCACAAAGGCGCAAGCAGCGCGACGGCGAACAAAACGGCTAAAATCCGCAACGCGAACCAGCCGCGTTTGTGTTGCTTGAAAGCCTGCCAAGTGGGGTTTGAGGTGTGTGTTTTCATAATTGGGTTGCACAAAGGTCGTTTGAATATTCAACCATGGAGATTACTTATAAGCCAACTTTTCCAATTCTGACTTATGCGCGGCAATTACGCGCTTTGCGCTATGCATGACCAACCGTTTGGTTGCTTCATCATCCTGCAATTCCATACGGACTACTTTTGCACCATCGTTTTTATGTTCGCGGCTTTCTTCAGAAATATCTTTTAAACGTTTAATCATATTTAACTCCATAATTCTTTAAGTTTTCAGACGACCTATTTCTGTCCGCCGAAATGAATGCGCGGATCGACCCACGAATAAGAAATATCCGACACCAATTTCGCCAGCAAACCCATCAGCGTGAACACATACAGCGTCCCCATCACCACCGGATAATCGCGCTTCATCACCGCCTCGTAGGAAAGCAGCCCCAGCCCGTCGAGCGAGAACAAGGTTTCAATCAGCAAGCTGCCGGTGAAAAACGCGCCGATAAAGGCGGCGGGGAAGCCGGTAATCAGCGGAATCATTGCGTTGCGGAAAACGTGTTTCCACAAAATCTGCTTTTCCGGCAATCCCTTGGCGCGGGCGGTATAAACATATTGGCGGCGGATTTCTTCAAGAAACACGTTTTTCGTCAACACCGTCGTTACCGCCAGACTGCCCGCTACCGAAGCCGTAATCGGCAACGCCATGTGCCACAGATAATCCTTGATTTTGCCTGCCCACGACAGCGTGTCGAAATCATCGCCGACCAAACCGCCCTGCGGGAACCACGCAAAAAAGCTGCCGCCGCCGAACAACACCAGCAGCACCAAACCCAACACAAACGGCGGTATGGTATAACCGACCAGCACCACCATCCCCGTTACCGCATCAAAACGGCTGCCGTCGCGCACCGCCTTGGCAATGCCCAACGGGATACAAATCAGATAAGCCAGGAAAAACGTCCACAAGCCCAAACTCATCGATACCGGCATTTTCTGTTTGACCAGCTCGAACACGGTTTCATGATGGAAAAAACTCTTGCCCAAATCAAAACGGGCAAACCGCCACACCATATCCGCAAACCGCGTCAGCGGCGGCTTGTCGAAACCGTACAGCGCATTCAACGCCGCCAAATCTTCCGGGCTGATGCGGTTGCCGTTTTTCATGATATTGCCCGCCGTCGCATTCGCCGTCTCGCCGCTGACCGCGCCATGCGTCAACTGCTGCACCATCTGCTCCACCGGCCCGCCCGGCACGAATTGGATAACGGCAAAAGTAATCGCCAAAATCCCCAACAGCGTGGGGATTAAGAGTAATAGGCGGTGGAGGATGTAACGGTACATGCTTGGGTATTCCTCTATTTGGGTTTGAAGGTCGTCTGAAAATTGTTTCTTGTTCAACCCGAAGTGTTTATTTGATTTTTTCGCGGGCAAAGCCCACGCTACACGGTTGCTTTATATTCTTCTGGCAATTGAACCAATAGACTTCACTATCGTTTAGGTCGTCTGAAAATTGAAGCGGCAAACTTTCAGACGACCTCTCTTATTTTTCCAAAGCCTCTTGCAGTTTCTTTTCAATCAAATCTGCGTCAAACGACTTGGCAATCAGCTCGAAGCGCGAATCGCGGCGCCATGAGACTTGGTTGGCGCCCCATTGCCCGTCCACCCAGTTGAGCCACACCCATGTGCCGAGCACTTGGAACACGCCTTTGGCGCGGACGAGGCCGTCTGTGAATTTGGGCAGGTCGTTGAAGAAGTTGGTCAGCTTTTCGCCGTCGAAATCGCGTCCGGCGGGGAAAGTGAAACCTTGCGACTGGAAGCCCATGGTGTTGTCCGGCAGGGCTTTGAGGCGGTAGCGTGATTTTTCGATGACGGGAATGTCGAGCCATTGGATGTCGAGTTGTGCGTTTTGGACTTCAACCACTTTGGCTTTGGGCGGGAACAGTTTTGCCGCTTTGTCGTGAAATTCGGCAAGCTGTTCGGGGGTGCATAAATCGGTTTTGCTGGCGACCAATACGTCGCAGATGCCGATTTGGTCTTTATACAACGCCTGCTGTGCGTAATCGGGGTTGATGAACTGGCGCGGATCGACGACGGTAAAAACGGCGCCGATTTCCAAAAGGCTGTCCAGCGGTTTGGCTTTCAATTCGTCGATGACGCTGGCGGCATGCGCCAGTCCGCTTGCTTCAATCATCAGGCGGTCGGGCTTGGCGTCGCGCAGCATTTTCTGCACGGTTACGCCCATTTGCGGACCGGCGGTGCAACACAAACAGCCGCCGGCGATTTCTGCCACAGGGATGCCGTTGTCGCTCAATACCGCGCCGTCAATACCGATTTCGCCGAACTCATTGACGATGATGACCCATTTTTCGTTCGGGTCTTTCTGCTCCATCAGGCTTTTGAGCGCGGTGGTTTTGCCTGTTCCCAGAAAACCTGAAATCAGGTGGACTTTGGTTTTTTTCACTTCTGACATTTTTTACAGATTCCAGTTAAAACAACGTGTTCTTCTTTCAGCGCAAAGCCGCTTTCGGCAACGCCTGCGCGCAGTGCCGCCCATTCGTGGCTCAGGGTTTGCTCGTCCGCCGTGCCGCATTCGGTGCAGACCAAAATAAACGCGCTATGGTGTGCTTCGGCTTCTTCGTGGTCGTGGCAATGGTCGTCGCACTCGTGCTGCGCGTGGCTGCACAAAATATAGCCGTTGACCGCCGCCACTTTGTGTAAAACGCCCTGCTCCGCCCAAAAATCAAGGGCGCGGTAGGCCGTCGGCGGCGCAACCACGCCCTCGCTTTGCTGCTGCATCTGCGACAAGACGTTGTAGGCTTTAATCACGCCGCTTTGCTGCAAAACGATATCGAGCACCTGCTCGCGCAAAGCGGTTACCTGTACGCCGTCACGGCGTGCCTGTTCGAGGATTTTTTGTTTGATTGCGTGTTTCATAAAGGCTTTCAGACGACCTTAAAATTCTGAACGGAGAGGATTACATTATAACGTGTTTCCGTTTGGTTTAAACTGCTGTTGTTTTCAGGAGCGAAAAACATGGGGAAACACCCTTGGGAACAGCGAATAATAGTCCTCCTTCAAAATCCAAATACCTGGAAATAAGCCTGACATTTTACCGAGAGGAATAGCTCCTCCCCTTTGTATAGCCAATTAAAAATAAAATAGTACAATACTCAACTTTGAAGTTTTGACCATGGCATACTCTGCGGACTTAAGGAATAAAGCTTTAAACTATTACGAACAATGCAAAAATATCAGCCAAACCGCAGTAACGTTTAACTTGTCAAGAAACACGCTTTACCTGTGGATTCGCCTTAAAAAACAAACGGGCAGCCTAAAACATCAAGTTACTGGTCTAAATGCCGTCAAATTGGATAGGCAAAAACTGGCTCAATATGTTGGGCAACACCCGGATGCCTATCTGCATGAAATCGCCAAACATTTTGATTGTACGCCAGCCGCCGTTTGCTATGCACTCAAACAGATGGGGATGATGCGCAAAAAAAGACCACCACTTACAAAGAACAAGATCCGGCCAAAGTGACGCATTATTTGACACAGCCGGCCGAATTTTCTGACTACCAACGCGTTTATTGTAGAAAATCGTCGCGTTGTTTACACAACAGGTTGAGAAAAATAAGCCTGCAAGACCTCAAACGGCGTATCGCCGTTCAAACTGCGGTGTGGCTTCACAGTGTTATAAAAATTAACAAAGCGGCACAACTCCTTTTGCCGGTGTTCCGGACTCTCAAACGACTGTTTCTCATGCCACATCTCCATCAGGGTACGGATAACCCGCTCCGCCTTACCGTTGGTCTGCGGACGGGCAACCCGGGTAAACTTTTGACCAATCCCGTTCTCGTAACAGGCTACACCGAAAGCATGGTTGGCCGAGCCTTTGTATTCCGTACCGTTGTCGGAGTAAACGCACTCAATCAGGTATGGGCAGGGATCAATCAGGTGTTCGGTCAGAAACTTGGCGGCGCTGTCTGCGGTTTTGTCCGGCAAAATGGCGGCGTATAGCTCCCTTGAGAAATCGTCGATGGCGACAAACAGGTAATCCCGCTTATCGGTGGCTTTCTGCCCTTTGAGCAGCGGCAGCCGTTTGGTGTCGAGATGCACCAGCTCTCCGGGGTAGGATTTATTGTAGCGTTTGGCCTGCTTTTTGAGTTTTCCTGAATGCTGCGTTCTACCTTGGCCAGGCGTTTCATTCCGTACTTTGCCTGTTTGAAACGGTTGTTGGTACTGGTTTGCGGTTTGAGCAGCTTGGCCCTTGCGGCTTTAAGGGCGCGGTAAATGGTGACGCGGCTGACTTGGTAGCGGCGTGCCAGGGAGGTGACGCTTTCCTTCCCCTGCGTGTAGGCCAGCCAAATGGCTTGTCGGTGGTGCGGGGTGAGGCGGGTGTTTTTGTGCATGTTCATGTTTCAGTATTCTCCTGGAAATACTGTAAACAACGCTACTGATTTCTACACGTTATTTAGATGAAACAGGATTTGACCGCTACCTGTTCCGTCCCTATGCCCGCAGCCCGAAAGGGCAAATAGTGAAAGCGCAGATAAGTGGAAAAAGATACCGACGCTTATCTCTGGTGTCCGCACAAGTCGGCAACCGGCTGATTGCTCCGATGGTTTATCAAAATACGATGACCGGAGTCTTTTTTGAAGCGTGGTTTCAGCAATGCCTACTGCCTGCATTGACTCAAAAATCGGTGATTATTTTAGATAATGCACGATTTCACCGTATGGGTGTCTTACGGGAAATGGCGGGAAAATTGGGACATAAGGTATTGCCTCTTGCACCTTATTCGCCTGAGCTCAACCCGATTGAGAAGGTGTGGGCGAATATTAAGCGGTATCTGCGAACCGTTTTGTCTGATTACGCCCGATTTGACGATGCGTTACTGTCCTATTTTGATTTTAATTGACTATATTACTGACAGCGGCTTGCCATTCGCGTTTTTCCTGTTGCTTGGCTTCGCTGGGGTCTTGCCCCGATGCAAGCAAGCAGCGGGCGTTTTCAGCAGCTTGGTGGGCTTCCACTAGTGATATGGTCGGATATTTGCCGATTGAAAGCGTTTTCCGTTTGCCGTTATGCGAAAAATCACCCCCCATAACTTCCCGCCGCTCGTATTGATATACAGATACAAGCCCTTGCCGTCATTCAGCTTAAACGGTTTTTCGGCAGGCTTGGTGTTTTTGATTTGTCGGTCGTTCAGCTTCATTTTTACAGTATTTTTCAGATACCGCAAAAGATACCGTAAATTTTAGGTTGATTCAATTAGGCAGAAATAGGCAGAATTATATGATGTATAGTAGATTAACTTTAAACCAGTACGGCGTTGCCTCGCCTTGCCGTACTATCTGTATTGTCTGCGGCTTCGTCGCCTTGTCCTGATTTAAATTTAATCCACTATAAAGATACCGAAACCAGTGAGAAGCCTTGTCTTTCTTGGCTTTGGTTTACGGTGTTAGGCTTCGACAGGCAAAAAAATAACCGCTCTAAAAGCGGTTGTGGTGCCCGGAGCCGGAATCGAACCGGCACGGCCGGTTTAGGGCCGACGGATTTTAAGTCCGTTGTGTCTACCTATTTCACCACCCGGGCGCAGACTGTTTTATATTAAAATTTGGAGGCGGGGGCACGGATTTGAACCGGCCTATATAAGGGTTGCACCCCTTATAGCATAAACACTCTGCCACCCCGCCATGAAATGAGTGGAGGCGAGAGTCGGAATCGAACCGGCGTAGACGGATTTGCAATCCGCTGCATAACCACTTTGCTATCTCGCCAAACAAACTACCAGGTAGTGTTCAAACTGGAGCGGGAAACGAGTCTCGAACTCGCGACCTCAACCTTGGCAAGGTTGCGCTCTACCAACTGAGCTATTCCCGCCTATCCAAATGTGCCTGAATGATGGAGCGGGAAACGAGTCTCGAACTCGCGACCTCAACCTTGGCAAGGTTGCGCTCTACCAACTGAGCTATTCCCGCATGGGACACATCTGAAAATTAAACTGTGGAGCGGGAAACGAGTCTCGAACTCGCGACCTCAACCTTGGCAAGGTTGCGCTCTACCAACTGAGCTATTCCCGCATCGGAGAAACTTTATAGCAACTTAAGACAGGATTCGTTTGGAGCGGGAAACGAGTCTCGAACTCGCGACCTCAACCTTGGCAAGGTTGCGCTCTACCAACTGAGCTATTCCCGCCGAATGTCTGTTTCTTGCTGCTGTTTCTGAAGAAGACGCAATTATTATGGATTTAAAACTTGTCGTCAAGGGGTTTGTTTTATTTTTTATTTGATTTCCTGCCACGCCATTTTCAGATAATAGAACATTGACCAGAGGGTTAATACAGATGCGATAAACATCAATATGTTACCTGTCAGGTAAAAAATATTGTCAAATCGATTGGAGGCTAAGAGCAATAAAAATATAGCAACCATTTGCGCGGCGGTTTTAAATTTGCCGATCGTGGCAACGGCAACGCTGCTGCGTCTGCCCATTTGCGCCATCCATTCCCTCAAGGCGGAAATGGTAATTTCCCTGCCGATGATGATGATGGCGAAGATAACATAAGTACGGCCAAGGCTGACCAGCAGTAATAATGCGGTCGCTACCATCAATTTATCCGCAACGGGATCGAGGAATGCGCCGAAATCGGAGGTTTGCTTCCAAAGCCTTGCTAAAAATCCGTCAAACCAATCGGTTACGGCTGCGAGTGCGAAAATGATAGCGGCAGTCCAATTGACGGTTTCCGGTGCAATCCACCCTTTTGGCAGGAAAAACAGCAAAGTAAAGACCGGAATCAGCAAAACGCGCATCCAAGTCAGAAAAATCGGTATGTTCCAAGGCATGATTTACCTTTGATGTGGTTATGATAGTTAATTTGCCTATTATAACGGACTTGTCTGTCTGAAAGCATATGTTTTAACCATCTTTCAGACAGCAAAAGCCTTCAAGTCCGTTTGTTTTTTCGATAAAACCTGCATTGAGGCAGCCATTCTTTTTGGCACGGGTCGTCGATAAACGACTTTAAAATCTTTTGAAAGGTTTGATTTTGGGCGTTGTATATGTTGCCTTTTAGATGACACGACGCGTAATAATGCGCCAATAAATCCGCCTGCTGCTCCATATTCAGCATACCGAAATGACAAATATCAGACAGATTGGGATAGAGATAGGCACGGCGGCGGCGGTAGCCTCCGCTGACGAACAAAAACAATCCGCCCAACCAGGTTTTAAATCCTTGCTGGTACTGCCAAACATGGGTCAATTCATGAATCATCCATATTTGATGGGACTCGGAAGCGAGGGCGAAGTCGTCAGGACAATTATTGCGCGGGAAATAGATGTTCCCGTTGGGCGAAACGGCAACCTGCATGGTTGGTAGGCAAGGAATGCCTTGATAGATTTTGACGCGGGCGTAATCAATGCTGTCGGCAAAAATCAGCTTTGCCATTTTGATTTCGTTGTCCGTCAGCCTGCGCCAGCGTTTGCTCATACCTTGTCCTTGTTACTTTCATGACGACCGGGGTCATCTGAAAACGGTTATCCTGCCTTATCAGTCATTCAGCTATGTTCACGACCGATACTGCCCTGCCCGCTTTATAGTGGATTAAATTTAAATCAGGACAAGGCGACGAAGCTGCAGACAGTACAGATAGTACGGAACCGATTCACTTGGTGCTTCAGCACCTTAGAGAATCGTTCTCTTTGAGCTAAGGCGAGACAACGCCGTACTGGTTTAAAGTTAATCCACTATATTTGCGCCAACATCATCACAAACCTTACAACATGAAGGTCGTCTGAAATTTTTCAGACGACCTTTTGAGCCTGTCAAACTATTGTCCTGAATCTTTCGGCTTCTGATTGGCGTTCTCAAACAATTTGTTCATAGGGGTCAGATTGATTGCATTGCCTTGACTGACTATCCATTTATCCTCCACCCGCCAAACGCCCGAGGTATCTTCCACGCGCAGATACCAGTGGTTGGTCGGCGGCAGGGGTTTGAAAGTTGCTTCATACTCCATACGGCCGTTTTGGATTTCCGAGCTGACGGGGTGCAGTTTGACGGTTTGGTCTTCCGATTTTTTAGTCGGGTGCATCAAAAGGAGATTCAAAGGCTGTTTGGGATCGAATTCCCCGCTGACAAACACTTTGGCCGCATCCTTATCCGGACTGATCAACACTTGCACCTGCATATGCCGCTTTACTGCCTCTTCATCGCGGTGAAGCTGGATGTCGATGTGTTTGCCGTCTTTGTAATAGTCGTCCGTTACCAAATCGGTTGCATGCTCTTTGGCGACGAAGAACATGGCGACACTGGCAATCACAACGAAAATAGGCCCCGCCATCAACACCCACGGCCAAATGTGTTTGTACCAAGGTTTGACTTGTTTTTGCTCGGACACGTTTTATTCTCCGATAAAGGTTGCTTCTTCTTCCAAGATAGTGGGTTTGCCATCTGCTTTGCCGGTTTCGCGATAAGTGAAGGTAAACTCAATCGGATGGCTGCCCTTGTCGGCGTATTCGGGAATGGTGGAAACTTGGACAGGGATGGTCAACGTTTGGCGCGGTGCGATTTTCACGCCGCCTTCCGGCAATCCGGTCAGGGCAATTTCTTCAAAGCCTTTGACTGCCGCAGTCATCACTTGTTCGTTTTCGCTATTGTTGATAATGCGCAGGTTGTATGCGTTTTCCAGCCAACCTTTGCTGTTTTCGCGCACCATCACGCCGCGGTCTTTCAAAATATCGACTTCTACCATTTTGCGGGTGGAAAGTCCGACCAAGAAAGCAATAATAACCACCAGTAAAACAGCGCCGTATCCCGCCACACGCGGACGTTTCAAGCGTTTTTTGATGTCGCTTTCAGGATATTCGTGTTCCAACGCGCCTTCGGTCGTATAGCGTATCAGGCCGCGCGGATAACCCATTTTGTCCATAATTTCGTCGCAGGCATCAATACACGCCGCACAGCCGATACATTGGTATTGCAAACCGTCGCGGATATCGATACCGACGGGACAGACCTGTACGCACATGGTGCAGTTGATGCAGTCGCCCAATCCGCTGTCTTCTTTGTTGGCGGTTTTCTTGCGTGCGCCGCGCGGTTCGCCGCGTTCGGTATCGTAAGAAATAATCAGCGTGTCTTTGTCGAACATCGCGCTTTGGAAGCGTGCATACGGACACATATGCAGGCACACTTTCTCACGCATAACGTGGGCAAAGAAGAAGGTCATGAAGCCGTAAAACGCTGCGGCAAACATCGCGCCGCCGCCCGCCGCTCCGGCAAACAAGTCGGGAACGAACTGGCGGATCGGGACAAACCAGCCCGCAAAGGTAATGCCTGTCCACGCGCAGACAATGAAAATCAGCAGGGCTTTAGTTGCTTTGATGCGGATTTTAGTGAAATTCCACGGCGATTTTTCCAGCTTCAGGCGTTTGTTGCGGTCGCCTTCGACCAAGTTGTCGATCCAAAGCATGATTTCGGTGTAAACCGTCTGCGGGCAGGAATAGCCGCACCACAAGCGTCCGGCAATCGTCGTCCACCAAAACAGTCCGAAGGCGCAAATCATCAGCAGCAGGGCAAGGTAAATCAAGTCGCCCATACCCAGCGACAGCCCGAAAATGAAGAAATGGCGGTCCGGAATATTGAAGAGTACCGCCTGACGGTCGCTCCAGTTGAACCACGGAATCACATAAAACACAAACTGCGTCGCCAATACGGCGGCTATACGCAATTTGGCGAACCGCCCTTCCGCTTTTTTCGGATGGATGCGTTCCCCTTCGGGATGGATTTGGATGACGCTGGATTTGGGTTTTGAGGGTTTGGGCGGAGCGGTTTTTGCCGGTTTCTCGGACTGCTCTTTCGGGGCAACGTTTTTTTCTTCTGACACAGCGTTTTCGGCTTGGTTTTCTGTTGACATTTTTCAGTGTTCCTTCGTGTGTTTGCGCGCAGGTCTTTTATTCTGATTACTGGTTTGATTGGTTTTTCAGACGACCTTTTATATGCGTCGGAATCATATCATTTGAACTTGACCAAAGCAAAAAGCCCTACTTGGCTTTTATATGCCACCCGTTTTGATTTTTCTGTTGTCCGAGTCCGAAATCGGCGATATTCAAGCAGTTGCATATAACCGATGACGCTATGCTTATAGCGAATCGCTATATCTCTGATAAAAATTTATAAACTACTGTTTCAAAACGGAATAACAGTTAATCTCATCTGCTTTGCCTGTTTAAGACGACCCCTTATGCGGACAATTTTTAAAACAGGACAACGCGAAACCGATGCCGTACCGGTTTGAAGTTGTCCTTCTGATAGACGGAAAGGTCGTCTGAAAGCCGCCCATATCCTTGAAAGCCTGCCCGAATCGGGCGATAATCAACGGAATTTTCTTTACCGTTACCGTTTCAAACCAATACAGCAAGGAAGGTACAAAATGTCTCAACTGGCAAACGCAATCCGTTTCCTCTCGGCCGATGCCGTTCAAAAAGCAAATTCCGGCCACCCCGGCGCGCCCATGGGTATGGCGGAAATGGCGGAAGTATTGTGGACGAAATTCCTGCGTCACAACCCTGCCAACCCCAAATTCTACAACCGCGACCGCTTCGTCCTCTCCAACGGCCACGCGTCCATGCTGTTGTACAGCCTGCTGCACCTGACCGGCTACAACCTGAGCATTGAAGACTTGAAAAATTTCCGCCAGCTGCACAGTAAAACCCCCGGCCACCCCGAATACGGCTACACCGACGGCGTGGAAACTACGACCGGCCCGTTGGGACAAGGCATTGCCAACGCGGTGGGTATGGCATTGGCGGAAAAAATCCTTGCCGCCGAATTTAATAAAGACGGTTTGAACATCGTCGATCACTACACCTATGTCTTTATGGGCGACGGCTGCCTGATGGAAGGCGTATCGCACGAAGCCTGTTCGCTCGCCGGCACCTTGGGCTTGGGCAAACTGATTGTTTTATATGATGACAACAATATTTCCATCGACGGCAAAGTGGACGGCTGGTTTACCGAAAACATCCCGCAACGCTTTGAAAGCTACGGCTGGCACGTCGTTCCCAATGTAAACGGCCACGACACCGCCGCCATTCAAGCCGCCATCGAAGCTGCCCGCGCCGAAACCGGCAAACCGTCCCTCATCTGCTGCAAAACCTTAATCGGCAAAGGCAGCGCCAACAAAGAAGGTAGCCACAAAACCCACGGCGCACCTTTGGGCGCGGACGAAATCGAAGCCACGCGTAAACATCTGGGCTGGGCTTACCCCGCCTTTGAAATTCCGCAAGAAATTTACGACGCATGGAGTGCGAAAGAACAAGGCGCGAAACTGGAAGCGGAATGGAACGATCTGTTTGCGCAATACCAAGCCAAATATCCCGCCGAGGCCGCAGAATTCGTGCGCCGCATGGATAAAAAACTGCCGGACAATTTCGATGCATACGTTCAAGCAGCATTGAAAGAAGTGTGTGCCAAAGCCGAAACCATCGCCACCCGCAAAGCCAGCCAAAACAGCATCGAAATCCTCGCTAAAGAGCTGCCCGAACTGGTGGGCGGTTCAGCCGACCTGACTCCGTCCAACCTGACCGACTGGTCGGGCAGTGTCTCCGTTACCCGCGACAAAGGCGGCAACTACATCCACTACGGCGTGCGCGAGTTCGGCATGGGTGCCATCATGAACGGCCTTGCCCTGCATGGCGGCGTAAAACCCTTCGGCGCAACTTTCCTGATGTTCAGCGAATACGAACGCAACGCCCTGCGCATGGCGGCGCTGATGAAAATCAACCCCGTCTTCGTCTTCACCCACGATTCCATCGGCCTCGGCGAAGACGGCCCGACCCACCAACCCATCGAGCAAACCGCCACCCTGCGCCTGATTCCGAACATGGACGTATGGCGTCCGTGCGACACCGCCGAATCGCTGGTGGCATGGGCGGAAGCGGTAAAAGCCGAAGACCATCCGTCCTGCCTGATTTTCAGCCGTCAAAACCTGAAATTCCAAGCGCGCAACGAACAACAACTGAACGACATCAAACGCGGCGGCTACGTCATCAGCGAAGCCCAAGGCAACGCCCAAGCCGTCATCATTGCCACCGGTTCCGAAGTCGAGCTGGCTCTGGAAGCGCAAAAAGCCCTCGCCGCGCAAAACATCGCCGTACGCGTTGTTTCCATGCCGTCCACCAACGTCTTCGACCGCCAAGACGCCGCCTATCAAGCCACCGTCCTGCCCGAAGGCCTGCCGCGCATCGCCGTAGAAGCCGGACACGCCGACGGCTGGTACAAATACGTTGGATTGAACGGCGCAGTCGTCGGCATCAACCGCTTCGGCGAATCCGCCCCTGCCGAACTGCTGTTCAAAGAATTCGGCTTTACTGTGGAAAATGTGGTGGATACTGTGAAATCAGTGCTGTAAGCGGCAGCTATCGCATCAAAGGTCGTCTGAAAACAGAAGATGAAGGTTTTCAGACGACCTTTTTCCTTTAAAGCCGCCCAAACCGGTTTAACGAAAATCCAAATATCCATACAGCGACGCAACCCTTCCTACGCCAACGAAGTTGCATAGAAACGCCGGATAAAGCGTCGTCTGAACCCCTCCTATTCCCGATAATCTTTTGCCATATCTTGAAAGCCGCACCGTTAAACCGTAAAATTACACCTTACTAAATTTGATATAAATTTACATCCAACCCATCTTCCCCGCCAATTATGATGACCCGCCTTACCGCCTATCGGAAAACCCTCCTCATCTGCCTGATTTTATGGGCATCCATCGTCGCCGTTTTCTCCGCCGAACGTTTCTTCATGCTGCATCATTTCGTTTCAGACGACATCCGCAGCCGTTACGCGGGCGATTTGGCGGCTTTGTTTGTCAAAGGGCTGCTGTTCGACATCAAAATCGCCTCCGTTGCCGCCGCCTTCCCCTTCCTGATCGGGCTGTTCGGACTGGCTACGCAGAAAACCACCGCCTTTACCCTACGCCTCCTGCCTACCGTCGCAACCGTCCTTTTCCTGACCGCCTTTGCCGCCGCGCTGGGCAACTGGTTCTATTACAGCGTTTACGACCGTCAATTTGACGTCTTCGTCTTCGGACTGGCAGACGAAGACACCCGCGCTGTCCTGAAAACCGTCTGGTCGGACTATCCCGTCATCCCCTGTCTTGCCGCCTTGATTGCCGCAGCTTTCGTTTTCGGCAAAATCTTCAGCCTCATCCGCCGCCGCACCCGCTTTCAGACGACCTCATGGGGGAAAACCGCTTGGATTGCCGCCGCCCTCTTACCCGTCCTCGCGCTTGCCGCAGGCATACGCGGCTCGTTCGGCAAATTCCCCCTGCGTCAGACCGCCATGCAGATTTCCGCCGCACCGCAAATCAACAAACTCGTCCCCAACGCCCTGACCTCCCTAAGCTGGGCAGTCAACGAATACCGCAACAGCAACGACTTCCATCCCGTCTCCGACGAAGACGGCAGCCGGCTCATCAGCACCCTGCTCGATAAAAAAACCGACGCCGACTTGACGCAGCTCTTTGCCCAAACCGCCGCAAACGCCGCCGCCGAAAAACACCGTCCCAACGTCGTTCTCACTGTCATGGAAAGCATGAGTGCGCATCTCTTGAACATGGACAACCCCGAACGGGACCTCTTGGGCGAACTGGGCAAACACTGGCAGCAAGACTGGGTGTACCGCAAATTCGTTTCCGAGGGAGACGGCACCAGCGACACCCTGCACCGCTTCTTCGTCCGCAGCCCGCGCCTCAACCTCAGCCAATCCCTCGCCAAAAACAAAACCTTCCCCGGCAATATGTTCAAACCCTATCTCGATGCCGGCTACCGCGTCGTCTATATTACGGCGGGCAACGGCGGCTGGCGCGATTTCGACACCTTCCTGCGGCACTTGGGCGTCAACGAAATCATCGATGAAAACACCCTCAAAACCCACTATCCCGAAGCAAAATCCGACACATGGGGCGTGCCCGACGAATTCATGTTCCGCTATGCCGAAGAAGAACTCGCGCGCGCCGAAAAAAGCGGCACGCCCGTATTCATCATGATGATGTCCGTGACCAACCATCCGCCCTACCGCCTGCCCGCGCCGCATCAGGCGAAAAACTTCCGTTTGGACGAACAAGAGCAAAAACGCCTTGCCAACCTCGCCTCAGGCAAAGAGCTGAATGAAATTTTCAACACCTTCCGATACAGCAACGACCAACTCGGCCGCTTTATCGGCAAAGTGAAAACCATCGCGCCCGACACCATTATCGCCGCCACCGGCGACCACAATATGCGCGCCATCGGCTATCCCGAATCCGCCGATGCCGCACTCGGCCACAGCGTCCCCTTCTACCTTTACGTCCCGCAAGCCTACCGCGGCAGCGCCGAATACCATCCCGAACGCGCAGGTTCGCACAAAGACATCCTGCCGACCCTCTACAACTTAAGCCTGTCCAAATCGCGCTACTACCAAACCGGCTGCAACCTCACCGCCCCGCAACCCGATTCCGCATGGTGCGGCTACGGCTACAACCCCGAAGTCATCATCACTGAACGCGGTTTCTATCATCAACACAGCAAAGCATTCCACAAATGGGACAACAAAAACATCCAAACCGCCGAAAGCCGCCCAAGCACGCCGGATAACGAAGACCAAGCCATTATCCGCCGCGTCTCGGCATATACGCCGTTTCTTGAATGGCAGATCAACCGGATTATCAGCACCCAATAAATCCGTTTATCGCCAAAGGTCGTCTGAAAAGTTGAACTGCACCCCAAAAGTTGGACATCCCCTCCAACTCACAAGGTGCAGTTTTTTTATGAGCAAATATACATTACACTTCAAATACCAAGCCGTACTCCACTATCTGCATATACGCAGCCAACAGCGTACCGCAGACCACTACGGCATTTCCAGAACCCACCTGCGGCGATGGATACGCGCCTATCAAGAAGGCGGCATCGGCGCACTCGAACATCCCCAATCCAAAACCATGCCCCAACACCGCAAAAACCCCTTCATCGCAGATAAACCCGACCAAGAAAAAACACAGGCGGAGCTTATTGAAGAGTTGTGCTATATGCGCGCAGAGGTCGCCTACCTAAAGGAGTTAAAAGCCCTCAGCCAAAAGCAGACCGCAAAGGACAAAGCCAAACCGTCCAAACACTGAGGGCGCAACACCCGCTCAAATACCTGCTGCACATCGCAAACCTGCCCAAAAGCAGCTTTTACTACCATCACCAAGACCGACCCGACCCCGACGCAGCCGACAAAGCCCTCCTTGTCGAAACCTACCGGCGGCATAAAGGACGCTACGGACAAAGGCGCATTGCCGCAGCATTGGGTTGGAACCGCAAAAAAGCGGCGCGGTTGATGAAGCAGTTGGAACTGAAAGCCCTCATACGGGCGAAAAAAGCCTACCGCCATCCCGCTATGGGCGAAATATCGGAAAACCTCCTCAAACGCCGGTTCAAAGCCCGAAAGCCCAACGAAAAATGGCTGACCGACGTTACCGAACTCAAAGGAAAAGACGGCAAATTGTACCTCTCGCCAATCTTGGACTTGTTCAACCGCGAGATCGTCGCCTACGCCATGAGCCGCAGAGCCGACAGCGAAATGGTGAAGGAAATGCTCGAAAAAGCCGCACCCCGTCTGACTGATAAGGGAACAATGCTGCATTCCGACCAAGGTGTGCTGTACCGTACGGCGGAATATAGGAAATTGATTGCAAAACATTCCATGGTTCAAAGCATGTCGCGTAAGGCGAACTGCTGGGACAATGCGCCGATGGAAAGCTTCTTTGCGGTGTTGAAGACGGAGTGTTTCTATAACGCAGGAGAATTGACGGTGGATGAATTGATGAAACAGATAGATGACTATATGGATTACTACAACCGGGAGCGTTGCAGTTTAAAATTGAAAAAGCTGAGTCCTGTCGCATACAGAACCCAGCTTGCACAGAGCGCCTGAATAGGCTTTTATGAGTGTCCAAGATTTGGGGGCCAGTTCAAAGTTTCAGACGACCTTTTTATATCCATATAAACCGCCTTTGCTATAACGGCATTTACTTCACTTATCAAACTTGCCCACAAAACATTTTAAACCTACAATGCCGCTGTTTATCACATCTCCGAGTCCATTATGTTTTTCGTCCTTTCCCCCGCTAAAAACCTCAATGAAAAAGCCCCTGCGCCCGTCAAAGAATTCACCCAACCCGACCTCTTGGCGGAAGCCGAAATCCTGATGCGCCAACTGCGTGAACTTGCCCCGCAGCAAATCGCCGAGCTAATGCATGTTTCCGATAAAATCGCCCTCTTAAACGCTGAGCGCAACGCCGAATGGCATACACCGTTTACCCCCGACAACGCCAAACAGGCAGTCTTTATGTTCAACGGCGACGTTTACGAAGGCATCGCCGCCGACATCCTCAAACCCGAACAAATCCAATATCTGCAACAACATGTCCGCCTGCTTTCCGGCCTCTACGGCATCCTGCGCCCGCTGGATTTGATGCAGCCCTACCGCTTGGAAATGGGAACGGCGTTTGCCAACACACGCGGTAAGAACTTGTATGAATTTTGGGGCGACATCATCACTGACCTGCTGAATGACACCCTTGCCCAAGCAGGCAGCGACATATTAATCAACCTCGCTTCGCAAGAATATTTCAAATCCGTCAACACTAAAAAACTCAAAGCCCGCCTGATTACCCCCGTTTTCAAGGATGAAAAAAACGGCAAATACAAAATCATCAGCTTCTACGCCAAACACGCGCGCGGACTGATGGTGCGCTATGCGGCGGAACACAATATCGCCGACCCGGAAATGCTGAAAAACTTCGATTACGAAGGTTACGCATTTAACGCAGCAGCGTCCAATGAATCCGAATGGGTGTTCATGCGTAAAGAACAAACCAAGTAAAAACAAAAAACTAAATATTCACCTTAAAATTTCGCTTGGCAAATCCGACAAATTTTATTATTATTTCCGCTTCAAGAAACGGAAGCGTGGCAGAGCGGTTTAATGCAACGGTCTTGAAAACCGTCGAGGGTTGATAGCCCTCCGTGAGTTCGAATCTCACCGCTTCCGCCATTTCTTGAAAATAGAAAAACCAAATAAAAATGAAGTGAAGCCCAGCCAACAGCATTTTTATTTGGTTTTACTTTATTCTACGGAAACGTGGCAGAGAGGCTGAATGCAGCGGACTCGAAATCCGCTGAGGGTGCAAATCCTCCGTGGGTTCGAATCCCACCGTTTCCGCCAAACCGGACAAGAAGCCGCTGCAAAAACAGCGGCTTTTTGTTTTTCTCCTGAAGTCTCCCTCAATAAAACCCCTCCTCGGATTGTTAAAACAAACTCAAACAAGAAGTAGCCAAGCCTTAGAACGTGTTCATTGTCTCAGCCTCTGCTGTAAACTATCGGCATGAACAGAAAAACCTACCCAAGCGATATCAGTCGCGAGCAATTTGCGCCTCTCCTTCCCCTGCTGGAAAGTGCCCGTAAACGCACAGCGCCACGCCAGGTGGACTTGTACGATGTCTTTTGTGCCATTCTCTACCTGCAACGCACTGGCTGCTCCTGGCGCGCTTTGCCGGGCGACTTCCCCAAATGGCGCACCGTGCATTCCTACTTCCAGAGATGGACCGAACCACGCGAGAGTGGCATCAGCATCCTTGAGGAAGCATTAAAAAAATCAGGTAGTTGCGGAGCGCCGCAAGCAGGGGCGCCATGAAGCAACTACTTTCCTGATTATTGATGCGCAGAGTGTGAAGAACACGGATACCGCCATGGAAAAAGGCTACGATGCGGGCAAGAAGGTTAGCGGTATCAAGCGACATATAGCGGTTGACACGCAAGGTTTGCCGCATGCCCTTGCGGTAACGACGGCGGATGTTACGGATAGAAAAGGCTGCCTGGTGGCATTGGAACGTGGGCGGGATAATCTTGGTGCGATACAAAAAATCCTTGCTGACGGTGGTTACACGGGTAAGGCATTTGCTTCGTCGGTACAGGAGTTGATTGGTGCGCAGGTAGAGATTGCCAAACGAAACGAATTGCACCGTTTTGCAGTATTGCCGAAGCGATGGGTAGTAGAGCGCAGCTTTTCCTGGTTGGAAAAGAACAGGCGGCTTTGGAAAAACTGCGAGCGTAAGTTGAGTACCAGTCTGCAAATGGTAGCTTTGGCTTTCTTGGGAGTCCTGCTACGAAGACTATGAACACGCTCTTATCGTTTACTTCTGTTTATCCATCCGAAAAATGAAAAAGCTTCATTGAAAAAGGTCGTCTGAAACCGTTTGACCCAACGTTTTCAGACGACCTTTTCAGTTTGTCCAAAGCTATATCACGAAGTCCAGCAGATAAAAGTCTTCTTTGCTCACGCCGCATTCGGGGCATTTCCAATCGTCGGGGATGTCATCGAATTTGGTGCCGGGGGCGATGCCGTGTTCGGGGTCGCCGAGGTCTTCGTCGTAAATCCAGCCGCAGGGGCCGCACATGTATTGTGCCATGGTGTGTTCCTTCTAATGGTTGAGGTCGTCTGAAAACGGTCGGCAAAAGGTTTTCAGACGACCCCTTGTTGGTCTGTTTCAGCCCTTATGCCGCTTCCAGCGCCGCGATTTCTTTGCGCAAGTGTTTCAACGCGGGGGTAACGATGGCGACAAACATGGCTTCGCGGACGCGGCGTTGGGCGGGGCTGCGCATGAGGTAGCCTTTGGCGCCGGCGTGTAAGGCGGCGGATTGGGCGGCGGCAAGCGTCAGCTCGGCGGCGGCGGCGCGCAGTTTCAGCGTGGCGAGGTTGTCGGGCGTGTTGTTCCAAGCCAAGTCTGCCAGCCGTTCGGTGGTTTGCCATGCTTCGTCCAAGGCGGCTTTGAGGCTGTCGTAGCTGTCGTCGAGATAGCTGTTGACATCGGCGTTGACGACGTTGGCGATGCGGATGATGCCGAGGCTGCCGTCGATTACGCCTGCGCCGATGCCGATTTGCAGCAAGATAAAGCCGGACTTGATGGAGGCGATGTAGTCGGAGAACTGTTCGGGCGCGGCAATCACGTCTTCGTCAGGGATGAATACGTCTTTGAAGTTCAGGCTGAACGTGCGCGTGCCTTCGAGGGCGCAAAATTCGGGGCAGGCTTGCAGGGTTACGCCTTCCCATTGTCCGCCGGTGATGAACATGACGTAGCCGTCGCCGATTTGGGCGGTATTCGCCCAGATGTGATCTTCGCCGATGTTGGATACCCACGGCAGCGCGCCGTTAACTTTGTAGCCGCCGTCCACGCGCTCGGCTTGAAGGTTGTGTTTTTCAATGCCGGCGAGGTGTTTGACGGTATTGGACATGCCCGTACCCGCCAATACTTTGCCTTGCAGGATGTCGGCGAGGTATTTGTCTTTGACGGCTTGGTTGGGCGTCTGGTGCAGATACCAAGCGCAAGCCGCCTGACACCATGCGCTGAATGAGGTCGCGCCGCATTCTTTGCCGACTTCGCGCAAGACGGCGGTTTGCGTCGCCAAACCCAAGCCGTTGCCGCCTTCCGCTTCCGTACCGACTGCGCCGAATCCGCCGATGGCGCCGAGTTCGCACATAAAATCTTCAGGATACAAGCCATTGCGGTCGATTTCGTCCACTAAGGGTTTGAGTTTGGTTTTGACGAGTTCGGCAACTTGAGACAATAAGGTTTCACGGTTCATGGTCTTATCCTTGAAAATGTGTGCGGACGGCGCGGGGAGGGCGTTCCGTTGGAAAGGGGAGGCAGTCCGTTACAGGGACGGCATTTTTGAAAAAGGTCGTCTGAAAACGGGCAAATAGTTTTGCCGCCGCTTTTCAGACGACCTTGGGTCAGAATCAGGCGAACGCCTGCAATTCAGGGTTGATTTCTGTTTGCGCGACGTTGTTGACGTAGTTGCACAAAGTCGCCAAGGCAACGCCCATTACGACTTCGACAGCCTGCTGCTGGTTGTAGCCTGCGTCGAAGAAGGCTTTGAGTTCGGCATCGGATACCGCGCCTTTTTTCGCCATCACGGCTTGGGTGAACGCAGCGAGCGCGCCCAGTTTGGCATCGTCAAACTCGCCTGCCGCCAATGCGCGCGCGGCTTTGATGGATTGCTCGGACAGGAGTTTTTTCAGGGTTGCCAGCTTGGTGTGGCCTGCCACGCAGAAACCGCACTCATTGGTACGGGCGGCGATGATTTGGATGACTTCGACTTCACCGGGAGTCAGGCTGTTGGCGGCGTTCAGTTTGCCGACTTCTTGATAGAACGCCAACGCTTCGGGCGCGTTGGCCAGCACGCCGATGAGATTGGGGATGAAGCCGTTGTTTTTCAGCGCGGCTTCGACGCGGGGTTTTGCTGCTTCGGGAGCGGTTTCGACGGTGTGTACGGTTAAGCGTGCCATATTGGTTTCCTTTTTATTTGCGATTTGTCAAAAGATGGAGGGCATAGTAGGGAAACAAATCCCAAAGTTGAAAGACCTGATAATTATTTTGATAAAACCAATAGTTATAAACAGCCAAGAAATTGATTAGATTTATATAATTATTTAATTACATCGATAGTTTTAAAAAATAGGTATAAATGGAAAAAAAAATCAAAAAAGGTCGTCTGAAAACCGAATACAGTTTTCAGACGACCTTTCATTCACTTATCCAATCCTAACCTTATCATTCAGCCCAGTTTTTCTTCTTACTGGTCTTACCTATGCCCGGATTGAAACTGTTGGTCGGGTCGAGTTTGCGGTAGAACTGCTTGAGCGCGGGTTTCGCTTCGTATAAATGACCGACGTTGTGTTCGGCGGGATATTGTGCGCCGCGTTGGTCTAAGAGATGAAGCATTTCATGCTCCAATGCCATGCAGTCGTTGCCTTTTTTGATGATGTAATCCTGATGGAAAACGTGGCACATAAAATGTCCGTAGTAGAGCTTGTGGATGATTTTATTGTCGATTTCCGACGGTAGTTTTTCAAACCAGTCGCGGTCGTCGCGGCGCAGGGCGATGTCCAGCGCGACCAAGTCTTCCACTTCGTCGTCATGCACGGCGCGGTAGCGGATGGCGGCGGAAGCGACGGCAAAGCGGTGCAGCATGGCGGCTTGGGTTTCTTCGGCGTTGCATTCGAAAAACGCGCCGCCGTGGTGTGCAAAATACTCTTTCAAAAACGCGCGCGCTTCATCGACGCCTTTTCCGCCCATTTTCAGAATCAGATGGTGTTCGTATTTGTCGCGGTAATCGCGCATGGATTTGGGCAGGTGGTCAGGCAAGTATTTGCTGACGAACTGCATGACCTTGTCGGAAAAATGTTTGGGCAGAAAGCTGACTTTTTTGCTGAAGCGGTCAACTTTGGCTTTAAAATCAAATAATTTCGGCAGTTGGTGTGTACCGAATTTTTTGATGACGTAGAACGTGTCTTTGCCGTACACATCGGCAATATCGAAAGCGTCGCGATGAATGTATTCGCCCGAAACGGGCAGGCTTTCAAATTCGCCCAAGGCGGCGCGGCGGATGTCGGTCAGTTCATTGATGTCGTTGGTGCCGATGTAGAACACGGCAGTTTGCTTCTCTTGCGGGAAGGTGTCCAAACGGACGGCAAAAACCATCAGTTTGCCCGCGCAACCGGACGCTTCGTAATGGCGCGCGGGGTCGGCATTGAAACGCGCGGCGGTGGGCTCGTCCACTTGGCGCACATGGTCGCAATAGGCGTGGTCGTGTCCTTTGCCCGCGTCTTGCATGATGTCTTTTCTTTGATAATGATGGCCTTGAAGATTGGTCAGGATTTCTTCGGGCGTGTCGCCCAAATCTATGCCCAAATGGTTGACCAGCTCCAATTTGCCCTCTTCGTTGATTTGGGCGAACAGCGCCATTTCCGTGTAGGCCGGGCCGCGCTGCACCAATGCGCCGCCGGAGTTGTTGCACACGCCGCCCAAGACGGACGCGCCGATGCAGGATGAACCGATGACCGAATGCGGTTCGCGCCCCAAAGGTTTCAGCAGCAATTCGAGCTGGTTCAGGGTTGAACCGGGCAGGCAGACGACTTGTTCGTTGTTGTTGATGGTTTGGATGATGTTCATCCGCATGGTGTTCACAATCACGATGTCGCGGTCGTAATCGTTGCCGTCGGGGGTCGAGCCGCCTGTCAAACCGGTATTTGCCGCCTGCGTAATCACAATCACGTCCGCTTCGACGCAGGCCTGCAAAATTTTCCACATTTCCAGAATGGTTCCGGGGCGCACCACTGCCAACGCCCTACCCTCGCCGAAACGGTAGCCTTGGCGGTATTGTTCGGTTTTCGCGGGGTCGGTGATGATGTATTTTTCGCCGACGGTTTGAGTCAGGCTGCTGATTAATTGCGAGGCGTTCATGATGCGCTCCTGATGGGTTTGTTTATGGTTCTCCCGGGGAGATATATATCTGCGGGAAACGCAGGCAATCGACCCGATATATCGAAATGAAAATATTGTAGTAACGCAACAAAGTAAAGTAAAGGTCGTCTGAAGGCAAATTTTTCGAATCGCCCCGATATTTTGACCGAATGCTGTACCATCATCTGAAACACCCCTCAACAAAAAACCTTATTCAATCCAAGCTTTGGTTTTCAGACGATCCTATCCCTTTCCGGTGCAAACTTTGTGAATAATCAATTTTGACACTGATAGCGTCTTGCCAGCCTATGAGTTTTAAAACATAATGACCCGGCCTTTTATCAATAAAAAATGCTTCTCAACAATAACACCATTCTTCAGAAAGCCGCGCCTTTCTATTCTTCCAACTAAAATCTCCCGCACGTCTTGCCTGATGGCACGTTACTAAAACCGGCTGAAAACAGAAGTTTTACCGCTCCGCTTTCCGTTTGTACGGAGCGCGGCGGGTAGGGTTTTCTTAACTGTCAATCAAGTGAGGACGCTTCATGAATCAGTCAAAACTTCTCAGATGGTCCATTACGGTCGCGCTGGCGGGTTTCCTGTTCGGCTTCGATACCGTCGTGATTTCCGGTGCCGATCAGGCATTGCAGGAATTGTGGAAAAGCCCGGATTGGTTTCACGGCTTGGTCGTTATGTCATCCGCGCTTTGGGGTACGGTTATCGGTGCGCTCTTTGGTAGCATACCGACCGATAAATTCGGGCGTAAAAAAACGCTGGTTGTCATCGGCGCGTTGTATGTGGTCGGTGCGCTCGGTTCTGCCTTGGTCAACGACCCTTATTCCTTCGCCTTCTTCCGCTTCATCGGCGGCTTGGGCATCGGCGCATCGACCATTGCCGCGCCTGCCTACGTTACCGAAATCGCGCCTGCCGAAAAACGCGGACGCTTGGTGGCGATGTATCAATTCAACATCGTCTTCGGTATCCTGATTGCCTATCTTTCCAACTATATTTTCTCCGGTCTGAATTTGGGCGAGAACACTTGGCGTTGGATGCTGGGAGTACAAGTCGTCCCTGCCTTGATTTATACGGTCATGGTGTTGAGCATTCCGCTTTCGCCGCGCTGGTTGGTGATAAAAGGGCGTATCGACGAAGCGCGCAAAGTGCTTGCCTTGGTCAATCCTGATGCGGACATTGAAGAATTGGTCGCCTCCACCCGCGAAGACAGCGGTAAAAAAGAAAGCCTGTGGCTGAAAAAATACCGCCTGCCTGTTTTACTGGCATTCCTGATTGCGTTTTTCAACCAAATGTCGGGCATCAACGCCTTCCTCTACTACGCACCGCGTATTTTTGAAATCGCCGGTTTGGAAAAAAGCGCGGCATTGGGCGGCAGCGTGGGCGTGGGTTTGGTCAACCTGATTTTCACTTTCGTCGGCTTGGCATTAATCGATAAATTCGGCCGCCGCCAACTGATGTATATCGGCTCGTTCGGCTACATCATTTCGCTCGGTTTGGTGTCGCTTGCCTTCTTCCTCGGCTGGAAGGGCATGGCGGTTCCGCTCTTTTTCTTCCTCTTTATCGCCGCACACGCCATCGGTCAGGGTACGGTGATTTGGGTGTTCATCTCTGAAATTTTCCCCAGCCACCTTCGTGCGCAAGGTCAGGCGTTGGGCAGCTCAACCCACTGGGTGCTTGCCGCCGCCATTCCCGCCGCCATTCCGTTCCTGTTCGGCAGCATCGGGGCGGGCTGGGTATTCGTCTGCTTCACGGCGATGATGGTGTTGCAACTTTTCTTCGTGATGACGATGATGCCGGAAACCAAAGGCGTGCCGTTGGAGGAATTGTCCAAATCGCTGATTAAAGAAGATATTTAAATCGATATGAACGAAAAGGTCGTCTGAAAATTTTCAGACGACCTTTTTCCAATCCCGGATTCTGCAAAAGCAAAAACACCGAAGACCAATCCATCTTCGGTGTTTTCTAATAGGGTGGCGAGCCAGACCCCCGGCACTGACGCATCGGAGTGGGCTGCTGGCTTCCGCCCCTGACCCGGTGTTCCGAATTACCATGCGGGGAGACCCGCCGTAAGAGAGTGTCATTATAACTGTTTTACAGGAAAACTCAAGCGCGGCGGCGGCGAAGGTCGTCTGAAAAGTCTTTTTACCTTTAAATTGTCAACAATATCTGCCTTTTTGAAAATTATTCCTATTGAAACATTTTTCGCCTTTTCCGTTGAAAAACATCGGAATTTAAACTACATTATCGCTTTTCCAACGAGTTGTCTGATTGTTTTAAAAATCATTTTAATTTCGTTGAAGCTGCGCTTTCAGACGACCTTTTCATAAAAATACGGCGAAATCATGCCGCAGCTTTGCGCATTTTCGCCGTACCAATAATTATACGGACACACCGCCACCATGACCACGACTACCGCCCCGCAGCGTATTCGGGAAATTCCCTACAACTATACTTCCTACACCGACCGCGAAATCGTCATCCGCCTGTTGGGCGATGAGGCGTGGCAGATTCTGCAGGACTTGCGCGGACAGCGCAGGACGGGGCGTTCGGCGCGGATGTTGTTTGAAGTGTTGGGCGATATTTGGGTGGTCGTGCGCAATCCGTATCTGGTCGATGATTTGCTAGAGCACCCGAAACGCCGTGCCGCGCTGGTGCGGGAAATGCGCCACCGGTTGAACGAAATCCGCAAACGCCGCGACGACAATCCGCAAGTCGATGTATTGGTGGCGGCGGCGGAAAAGGCGGTCGAGCGTTTTGACGGCAGCTTTGACGAAACGCGCCAAAAGCGGCGGCAGATTTTGGAGCGTTTGAGCAAAATCACCAAGCCGCACAATATTATGTTTGACGGGCTGGCGCGGGTAACGCATGTTACCGATGCGACCGACTGGCGCGTCGAATATCCGTTTGTCGTCGTCAATCCCGACACGGAAGCGGAAGTCGCGCCTTTGGTGCGCGCCTTAATCGAGCTGGATTTGGTCATTATCCCGCGCGGCGGCGGCACGGGTTATACCGGTGGCGCCGTGCCTTTGGATGCGATGAGCGCAGTCATCAATACGGAAAAGCTCGACAAGCATCGCGGCGTCGAATTTGTAGAACTGGCGGGCTTGGACGGCAAACATCCGATTATCCATTGCGGCGCGGGTGTGGTAACGCGGCGGGTAGAAGAAACCGCGCATCAAGCGGGTTTGGTGTTCGCCGTCGATCCGACTTCCGCCGACGCGTCCTGCGTGGGCGGCAATGTGGCGATGAACGCAGGCGGTAAAAAAGCCGTGCTGTGGGGGACGGCGTTGGACAACCTCGCCTACTGGCAGATGGTCAACCCGCAGGGCGAATGGCTGCGCATCGAGCGCGTGCGCCACAATTTCGGCAAAATCCACGACGAAGAAACCGCTGTCTTTGACGTTCACACGCTGGATTCAGACGGCCTCAATGTCGTTAAAACCGAACGCTTGGAAATTCCCGGCCACAAATTCCGCAAAGTCGGTTTGGGCAAAGACGTTACCGACAAATTCTTGAGCGGCCTGCCCGGCGTGCAGAAAGAAGGTACGGACGGCATCATCACCAGCGTCGCCTTCGTGTTGCACAAAATGCCGAAATACACGCGCACCGTGTGTATGGAGTTTTTCGGCACGGTCGCCACCGCCACGCCTTCTATCGTCGAAATCCGCGATTTCCTGCTCGCCCACGACAGCGTGCGGCTGGCGGGTTTGGAACATTTGGACTGGCGTTATGTCCGCGCCGTCGGCTACGCCACCAAAGCGGCAGGCAAGGGGCGGCCGAAAATGGTCTTGCTGGCGGACGTGGTTTCAGACGACGAAGCCGCCGTAGAGGCCGCCGCCGAACACATCTGCGAACTCGCCCGCGCCCGTGACGGCGAAGGCTTTATCGCCGTATCGCCCGAAGCGCGCAAAACCTTCTGGCTAGACCGCAGCCGCACCGCCGCCATTGCCAAACACACCAACGCCTTTAAAATCAACGAAGACGTGGTGATTCCGCTGGAACGGCTGGGCGAGTATTCGGACGGTATCGAGCGCATCAACATCGAGCTTTCCATCCAAAACAAACTCACCTTGTGCGCCGCGTTGGAGCAATATCTTTCGGGCAAACTCCCCATCGACAAAATGGGCACGGACCTGCCGACTGCCGAACTTTTAGGCGAACGCGGCAAACACGCCCTTGCTCACGTTTCCGCCGTTAAAGAGCGTTGGGACTGGTTGCTCGCCCATCTGGACACGCCGCTTGCCGACTACAAAGCCCGCTACGGCGCAGCCGTCCACGCCGCGCCCGAGGCCAAAGACGACGAAAGCTGTTTCACCGCATTCCGCGATTTCCGCCTGCGCGTGTCCGTCAAAGAAGACGTAATGAAACCGCTCGCCGAAATCTTCAGCGGCAAAACCGACACCAAAATCATCGAAGGCTTGGGCAAAATCCACGCCAAAACCGTGCGCGGCAGAGTCTTCGTCGCCCTGCATATGCACGCCGGCGACGGCAACGTCCACACCAACATCCCCGTCAATTCAGACGACGCCCAAATGCTTCAGACCGCCTACCGTTCGGTCGAGCGCATTATGAAGCTCGCCCGCTCGCTCGGCGGCGTGATTTCCGGCGAACACGGCATCGGCATCACCAAGCTCGAATTTCTGACCGATGAAGATTTGCAGCCGTTTTGGGACTACAAAAACCAAGTCGATCCCAAACACACCTTCAACCGTCACAAACTGATGAAAGGTTCGGACTTACGCAACGCCTACACGCCGTCTTTCGAGCTGTTGGGCGCGGAATCGCTGATTATGGAGAAATCAGACCTCGGCACCATCGCCGATTCCGTCAAAGACTGCCTGCGTTGCGGCAAATGCAAACCTGTCTGCTCCACCCACGTTCCGCGCGCCAACCTGCTGTACAGCCCGCGCAACAAAATCCTCGGCGTGGGGCTCTTGACCGAAGCCTTCTTATACGAAGAGCAAACCCGCCGCGGCGTTTCCATCAAACACTTTGAAGAACTCATGGACATCGGCGACCACTGCACCGTGTGCCACCGCTGCGTCAAACCCTGCCCCGTCAACATCGACTTCGGCGACGTTACCGTAGCCATCCGCAACTACCTTGCCGATTCCGGCCACAAACGCTTCGCGCCCGCCGCATCGATGGGCATGGCATTTTTGAACGCCACCGGCCCTAAAACCATCAAAGCCCTGCGCGCCGCCATGATACAGACCGGCTTCCCCGCGCAGAACTTTGCCTACAAAATCGGCAAACTCCTGCCCGTCGGCACCAAAAAACAAAAAGCCGAACCCAAAGCCACCGTCGGCACCGCACCGGTCAAAGAACAAATCATCCACTTCATCAACCGTCCTTTGCCCAAAAGCGTGCCCGCTAAAACACCGCGTTCCATGCTCGGCATCGAAGACGACAAAAGTATCCCCATCATCCGCAACCCTGCCGCGCCCGAAGATGCAGAAGCCGTGTTCTACTTCCCCGGCTGCGGTTCCGAGCGTTTGTTCAGCCAAATCGGACTCGCCGTCCAAGCCATGCTCTGGCACGTCGGCGTACAAACCGTCTTGCCGCCCGGCTATATGTGTTGCGGCTATCCGCAAGACGCGGGCGGAAACAAGGCAAAAGCCGAACAAATGAGCACCAACAACCGCGTCGCCTTCCACCGCATGGCGAACACCCTCAACTACCTCGACATCAAAACCGTCGTCGTCAGTTGCGGCACCTGCTACGACCAGCTCGAAAAATACCGCTTCGAAGAAATCTTCCCCGGCTGCCGCATCATCGACATCCACGAATACCTGCTCGAAAAAGGCGTGAAACTGAACGGCGTAAAAGGTCAGCAATACCTCTACCACGACCCCTGCCACACGCCCATCAAAACCATGAACGCTACCCAAATGGCAAGCAGCCTCATGGGGCAGAAAGTCGTCTTAAGCGACCGCTGCTGCGGCGAATCCGGCATGTTCGCCGTCAAACGCCCCGACATCGCCACCCAAGTCAAATTCCGCAAACAGGAAGAAATCGAGAAAAACCTCAAAGAGCTGCCGCAGGGCGAACCCGTCAAAATGCTCACCACCTGCCCCGCCTGCCTGCAAGGACTGAGCCGCTACGCCGACGATAACGATATGCCCGCCGACTATATCGTCATCGAAATGGCGAAACACATCCTCGGCGAAAACTGGCTGGACGAGTTTGTAAAAAAAGCCAACAACGGCGGCGTGGAGAAAGTGTTGCTGTAAGGCTTGTACGGTTTTCAGACGACCCCGGAGGTCGTCTGAAAACCGTCATTCATTAAATCGGTGGAGAGACTTTGGAAGGTTGGAGTAAAGACTGTTTTGATGAACCAAGTCGCCGAAAGCAGTTTGACAAATTTCCTTTATCTTCCAAAGTTGAAAAGGGGACGGTTCAGGATTTGGGTTTTACCTGTGAATTCTGTATTCCCATCTCCTTTCTTTCAGACGACCTTTACGTTTTAAGCAGATAAAATCCTATCCCTTCTTTAACATTTTCAAACTATAAAAAAGGTCGTCTGAAAACCTTAAACCAAGATTTTCAGACGACCTTTCTTTATCCGGCGCGGCAAATGTTTACTGACCTAGCTCAAGTTACCGCCGAAACCTACATCCCGCCGTAATTCGGTCCGCTTGCACCTTCGGGACAAATCCAAGTGATGTTTTGCGTCGGGTCTTTGATGTCACACGTTTTGCAGTGCACGCAGTTGGCGGCATTGATTTGCAGGCGCGGGCTGCCGTTTTCTTCAACAATTTCATAGACACCGGCCGGACAATAGCGCGTTTCGGGTGAGGCGTATTCTTTGTAGTTCACGTCTATCATCGTTTGCGGATTTTTCAGCACCAGATGGTCGGGCTGGTTTTCTTCGTGCGCGAGATTGGCGAGGAAGACGCTGCTCAAGCGGTCAAAAGTCAACACGCCGTCAGGTTTCGGATAATCAATCGGCTTGCACGCGGCGGCTTTTTTGAGCTGCTCGTTGTCTTTGCCGTGATGTTTCAAGGTCCACGGGGCCTTGCCTCTGAAAATCATCTGGTCGATGCCGGTATAAAGCGAGCCGAGGTAAACGCCCCATTTGAATGACGGACGGACATTACGCGCGGCGTAAAGCTCTTGATACAGCCAGCTTTGTTCGAAACGTTGCTGATAATCCGCCGCCTCTTTGCCGCTGTCGAAACCCTCCACTTCTTCAAGGTTTTCCAACAAGGGGAACACAGCTTCTGCGGCAAGCATGGCGGATTTCATCGCGGTATGAATACCTTTGATGCGCGGCATATTGAGGAAACCCGCCGCATCGCCGATTAAAACGCCGCCCTTGAACGAGAGCTTCGGCAGGCTTTGCAGACCGCCTTCAATCAGAGAACGCGCGCCGTAAGCAATGCGGCGGCCGCCTTCGAAGGTTTTGCGGATTTCGGGATGAGTTTTGAAACGTTGGAACTCTTCAAACGGCGACAGATAAGGGTTTTGATAGTCCAAACCGACTACAAAACCGACGGCGACTTTGTTGTCGTCGAAATGGTAAACAAACGCGCCGCCGTAGGTTTGACTGTCCAGCGGCCAGCCCGCGCTGTGTATCACCAAACCGGGCTGATGTTTTTCAGACGACACTTCCCAAACTTCCTTGATACCCAAGCCGTAAGTTTGCGGCTGGCTGTTTTGGTCGAGTTTGAAGCGTTCGATAACTTGTTTGGAAAGCGAACCGCGGCAACCTTCGGCAAACAAAGTTTGCTGCGCCCAAAGCTCCATGCCTGGCTGGAAACTGTCGGTCGGCTCGCCGTCTTTGCCTACGCCCATATTACCGGTCGCAATGCCTTTGACCGAACCGTCTTCGTGATACAGCACTTCGGCGGCGGCAAAGCCCGGATAGATTTCCACGCCCATATTTTCCGCCTGCTCCGCCAACCAGCGCACGACTTCGCCCAAGCTGACGATGTAGTTGCCGTGATTGTCGAAATTAGGAGTAACCGGCAGATTGAACGCCTTTTTCTCAGTCAGGAACAACACTTTGTCCTGCGTTACCGCACGCGTCAGCGGTGCGCCTTTTTCTTTCCAGTCGGGAATCAGCTCATTCAGCGCAATCGGATCGATGACCGCACCCGCCAGCGAATGCGCGCCCGCCTCAGACCCCTTCTCCACCACGCAAACGCTGATTTCGCTCCCGTTTTTTTCGGCAAGCTGCTTGAGTTTGATGGCGGCGGACAAACCCGACGGGCCTGCGCCGACAATCACGACATCGTACTGCATACTGTCGCGGGTGATGGATTCTGTCATGGCGGTTCCTGTATGTTTATTATTGAATTGAAAACCCGCGATTATACAACGGGAACATATAGTTACCAAATACAACAAAGGTCGTCTGAAAACCATATTTTCGGTTTTCAGACGACCTTTGCCGGAATTTCAATCAGCACGCCGCCATTTTACCTGCCCGACCGCAAATTCCGTCTGACGTTTCGGACTGCGTGTGAAAAACGCCTTATCCCCGCCAGTATCCGCCCCTTTCGGCACAACCGCCAAAATCTTACCTGCCAAATTTCCCTCACGGGTTTTCCAAGCATCCAAAAACTGCGCTCTGCTCATGGAAACATGACCCAGCGACGGGTCGGCAAGCAAAACCGTATTGCCGTCTATACCGCGCAATACCGAGAAATGATCGTCCTTACGGTATTTCAGATACACGATGACGGGAATTTTCAACTGCGCAAGCTGCTCGAAAGACAGGGCATAGCCTTTCGCCTCAAAACCCAAATCAGGCATGATGCGCTGCATATCCTCAAACGACGCACGCATCTGCTCCTTATCCAGCTTTTTCAACACTTCTTCTTCCGTCAGCTTTTGCCCGTAAAAATTGTTCAAAAGCGTCGCCACCGAAGCCGCCCCGCAGGAAAAATCCAAATCCTGCTTCACAATATTGAAATCGCGCCTCTCTTTCCAACTTTGCACTTTGATTTTTCCGTAAACAACAGGATTATCGTTAAACATCGGTGGAGCATTCAGAGGACCGGATAAAGAAACGGCAATAGGCACTGACAGACAAATACGTTTAAACATCATCATACCTTCTAAAGATATATGTAAGAGGTCGTCTGAAAAGGCTTTCAGGCGACCTCTTGCAAAATTATTCTTACATGCCGGCTTTCTTAGCAAACCAGACAATCCTATTTCCGGCATGATATTTTCCGTTTATCGAAATACGGCAAGCCATACCGCAAAAATGCCACGCGCTGCCGATTTCAACGGTAATTTTCGTACCGCTTTCTTCAAATTCCAGGTATTCCCCCATCAGCGAATGCAAAGGAGCATACGCCATCTCGGCTTCGTTATGATAAACCCGCCTTCCGTTGATATAGACTTCCGCCCCTGTCCGCTCCAAATTCCAAAAATTGTGTACCACAATCTCTATATCCCGATATTGGGCAGACCATGTTTTTTCGAAGGTTTTCATAAAATTTCCTATACCTGTCCAATCGGCACATATCAATTGCATTATTACATCTCAATACGATAAATATTTCTTAAGTCAAAATGCAAGTCTGACCGTACCTTAACTGTCAAAATTTTATTATTTTTTATTGATTTTAAAACAATTTCTGCAAAATTCTCTTCGCTTTCTCTCTTTTTTAGAAGCACATCAGAAAAAATAAAACTTCCCCGATTAAATTCATAAATATGTTTCAACCATTCACCTCCTCTTTCTGTAAGACAAGATTCAGTTTCATTCTTCCTTATTGTATAAATATTTCCCTCACAAAATCTGAAATAAATCCATAAATCCATCTTCTTCATAATTAAAGAAAAAGTTTCACCCCAAGATTTTGTCAGCAATTCGCAGGGTTGCGATGTGGCAATCAAACAGCCGAAAGAAATTTTTTATCTCATACATGGTCGAAACCAGATTCTGTTATTTCAAAATCCATTTTTTCGTCAACAACTGAATCCGCATTTTTGAATTAACGTTTCCATAAGCTGCCGTTTATCTAAACCGGCAGGTTCAGTTTCAAAATAAGCCTGATATGAAGACTGTAAGCATTTCAGAAAAAGATCATCGGAAGACATATCCGCCGAATCAAATACAACTGTTTTGATTTTGGTACTTACCCAAAACCCTTTTTGCTCTTTTTCTACTATACGGAAATTCAGAATATTTCCAACCGAATCAAAAGCACGGTAAACATCATCCATCAAATCCTGCGGCTCTATTTTCTTTTCCAATTCCGACAATCCTTGAAATATATCCAAAGACACATCTTCAAATAGAAAAAAAGGAGGGGTTAGAAGCAGTTTTTCCATGATCTGTCCGTAGATTTTGATTCCCAAGGGCGAAGAAATTCTCTTGTTGTTTACAGGTTAGAAAATCAAAGCCCGCTTAAAAGTATAACTGTACGCCCAATTTCAGCAAGCGCAGGTCGAGTTGCCAAGCCCAACAAAACCGTTGAATCACATGAATGTTTGGTTATAACTCAACCTTATATCTATACTTACCGAAAACCTCAAATCACTTAATAAAAATAAAACCTAACTACTTACTAATACGGTAAACAACATCTTCTCTTAACAAGGTTTTATCTGTTATCTCATTTAAAGACAATAAACTTTTTGGAAGCATCTCTAATTTATTCATATCACTCATATCCCCTACATACAGGAAAAAATCTTGGGGAATCCCCCTTAATCTTTTTAATAATTCTTCACAAAGCCTAAAATGATTTAAATTTAGGTTCTTTTTATTTTTTTTGATAAATTCGAGATAACCACGCTTATTAGAAAAAATTTCAGGATATATTCCTTCTCCCTCTGAAGAAGTATATATCCATTCATATAGGGAAAAATTCTTATACCCAATATGAAACAAAGTGTGTTCATTATATTTCGAAAAACCTAGAAGCTCTGTATCTGTTGGTTTATCGAAATTAACAATTATTGCAGAAGACATAACAACTATTCCAAATCTGGCTTAATAAAAATTAAGCCAGACTATTTAACTATTTACGATAAAAGGTATGACCTGTAACTTTCGAACTTTTATGTTGATAATGTGGCATATAACTTTTATGAGTACCATGAGCATCATGACGAATCACATTATTTTTACCCCATGCATTTTGCGCCAGTTTTGCTGAATATCTCTGATTATTAGTAATTACATTACCACCATTACGTAACACATTAACTGCCTGCCCCTGAGATAATTTACTTCCTTTAATTATATGAGTAAAACCACGCGACATTACAGTAACTCCCCGCCATGCAAGAGCAACCCAAGCCCCCTCAGTCTCCTTCATTTCCTTCTGAGAAAGCTCCGCCAACTGCATAGGCGTATCTGCCTGCGTGTGGAACACTTGGTTTTCAAATGCCTGATTATCCATGCTGTTTGCCATTGCGGGAGCGGCAATCATCGTCAGAATCATCATGGCTGCGGTAATTTGTTTTTTCATAAAAGTCCTTTTTTTACAAGGTTGGAAAATCAAAGCCTGCTTAAAACGTATGCTGTACGCCCAATTTCAGTTCGGAGCTACTCTGCCCTGAAATATTGAAGCGTGCGGATGCGTTTAAAGACGTGGCTTTGGAGAAGCCGAGGCCTGCGCCGAGATGGGCGTAGGTAGATGTATTCCTTGCGGATTCTTTTTTGCCGTCCAGTCGGTCGGGCTGCTTGCCCAGCCATTGGATGCCGCCCGTGAGGCTGATTCTGTCGTTGGCGGCGAAGGATATATTGGGATTCAGCATCCAGTAGTTGCCTGCTTTGTATTTGACGTCGTCTGAAAGGGTTTTGCTGCCGTTGATGCGGTAGGCGGCAGTCAGGGCGAGGACGACGGGGTCGATGGCTTTGTAGGTGGTCGCGCCAATCAGCCATGATTTACCTGACAGGGCTTTGCCGCGTGATTTTTCGTAAAGCGTGCCTTCGAGAAAGCCGATAAGGGCGGGATTTTTGTCGTCTTTGAGGAAGGTATGGCTGATGCCGAGGGATACGTCGGAGAGGTGCTTGTCGCGGGTTTTGCTGCTTTCGCCGTCGAATTGTCGGTCTTCACGCCACAAGTAGCTGCCGCTGCCGTAGATTTCGGTGTTTCCGGTCAAACCGTAGCGCAGGCCGAGCGTACCGACGAGCATATCGCTGTTGCTGCCGTTTTCCTGAATTTCGGTCGGGACGGGGATAAAGAAAGCGGAGCCGGTCTGAATGTAAATTGGCGCAGCAAGTTCGGAACGGCTGCTTTCGCTGTTGATATAGGTAACGGAAGCGTCGAGTTTCAATTTGCCCTTGTCCGTCATGATGTCTTCGATATTCAAAGGCAGGTTGGCGCGGACAACCAACGGAGAAAAAATAACGAATGAAATAAGAATATTTTTCATATTGTTGTTTTATTGTTTTAAATTAAATTTTGCGGATATTAATGAAATTTAGTGTAGTTTGTCTAAATGATATTTTTGATGACGCCTTAAAATCTGATTTTTTTTCTATGAAGGTTTTATTTTTGCGTAAAATGCCGTTTGAAGCGGCTTATAAACAAAAGGTCGTCTGAAAACCATATTTTCGTTTTCAGACGACCTTTTGACTTTTTCAATTCAAACCAATCAAGCGGTTTTATTTCTTCATCGCATCAGTCAAGGCTTTGACGTTGTAGCGGTACATGCCGATGTAAGTATTGGCAGGTGCGCCACCGAGTGCGTCGGAGTAGAGTTTGCCACTGACGTTGACGCCGGTTTCTTTGGCGATGCGGTCAACCATGCGCGTGTCTTTGATGTTTTCGGTGAACACGGCTTTGATGCCTTCGCGTTTGATTTGGCGGATGATGGAAGCGACTTGTTTGGCGGACGGCTCGGCTTCGCTGCTCACGCCTTGCGGGGCGATGAACTCGATATTGTAGCGTTTGCCCATGTATGAGAAAGCATCGTGTCCGGTCAGGACTTTGCGCTTGGCGGCGGGAACGGCGTTAAACGCGGCTTGAGCGTCGCTGTGCAGTTTTTTCAGCTGCACTTGGTAGTTGCCCAAGCGTTGTTGGTAATAGGTTTTACCTTCGGGGTCTGCCTGAATCAGGGCGTTGGCGACGTTTTGGGCGTAGGTCGTCATCAAGACGGGGTCGTTCCAGACGTGCGGGTCAAATTCGCCGTGGTCGTGGT